>JANOAZ010000242.1:0-7943 GCA_031411395.1 Chthoniobacteraceae bacterium | reverse complement strand
GCGTGTGGGTGGAAGTGCCGGATCGTTACGCGTGGATGGATGCGGCGAAACGGCGCACGGTGGTCCGCCTCGACGGAGTGCCGGAGGGGAAGTATCGCGCGCTGCGTTTCCACCTCGGCCCCGATGCGAAGGCGAACACCGGCGATCCCGCGCGGCTCGCGGCCGATCATCCGCTGAATCCCAACCTCAACGGGCTGCACTGGAGCTGGCAGACGGGCTACATCTTCCTCGCCGTCGAGGGCCACTACCGCATCGGGGCAGGGGAGCTGAAGGGCTACGCGCACCATCTCGCCCGCGATCCGAACCGCACCCGCGTCAGCCTCGCCGCGCCGCTCGACCTCACGCACGACGCCGCGGTGCTACTCGATTTCGATCTCGGCACGCTGCTCAACGCGCCGCGCCCGCTCTCGTTTGAAAAGGACGGCGCCGCCACGCACTCGCGCGACGGCGATCCCGTCGCCGCCGCGCTCGTCGCTAATCTCCCCGGCGCATTCCGCGTGACGCAGGTCCTCTCCGCCGCGCCCGCGATCAGCAAGCCCGCGCCGGTGAAGCCGCTCTATCTGCCCGAGAAATTCACACCCTATCGCTTTACGATGAGCGGCACTTTTCCCGTGCCCGATCTGCCACGCGACAATCCGCTCATCGAGGAACGCATCGCGCTCGGCAAGGCGCTCTTCAACGAAGCCGCCCTCTCGCGCGACGGCACGCTGTCGTGCGCCTCCTGCCACGTTTCCACGTCCGCTTTCACCGATCCGCGCCGTTACAGCGTCGGCGTGCGCGGACAAGTCGGCACCCGCAATGCCATGCCGCTTTTCAACCTCGCGTGGAAGACGAGCTTCTTCTGGGACGGCCGCGCGCCCTCGCTCCGCGCGCAGGCGCTGATGCCCATCGAGGATCACACCGAATTGGACGAAACACTCGACCGCGTGACGGCGAAGCTCGCCGCGAACCCAAAGTATCCGCCGCTCTTCACCGCCGCCTTCGGATCATCGGAAATCAACGCGGAAAAGCTCGGCCTCGCCCTCGAGCAATTCCTCCTCACGCTCACGTCCTACGACGCGAAGTTCGACCGCGCCCTGCGTGGAAAGGCCGCGCTCAGCGACGACGAGAAGCGCGGCTTCGATCTGTTCATGACGGAGCGCGACCCGCGCACCGGCCAGCGCGGCGCGGACTGCTTCCACTGCCACGGCGGCCCGCTCTTCAGCGACCACCAGTTTCACAACAACGGCCTGGCGCCGAGCGCCGACGACCCCGGCCGCTTCCGCATCACGAAGCTCGAAGCCGACCGCAACAAGTTCACCACCCCGAGCCTGCGCAACATCGCCCGCACCGCGCCCTACATGCACGACGGCCGCTTTGCCACGCTGGAGGAAGTCGTCGCCCACTACAGCACCGGCATGCAGCGCAGCCCCACGCTCGATCCGAATCTCGCCAAGCATCCCGAAGGCGGCCTCCAACTCAGCGAGGCCGACCAACGCGCACTGGTCGCTTTCCTCAAAACGCTGACCAGCGAGTGATCCTCGTGCTTCGCCGGAACTTCTGCAACGCACGCCGCGCATTCCAGTTGATGTTTGTGAAGTGAGCCCGTCCCGATGCCATTCCTGACTTACCCTGCTGCCATCGTGCTGCGCATGATGGCAAACGGACCTCGAGCGTGCCACGCAAACTTTTTAGTCTCATAAGCTCTTACCTTGATGAGCTTCCATGAACCGCAACAGCAGCGGCAATGCGGGCTCGGGCATCTTGCCGTGATCGAATCCCTGTAGTTCGTGCAGCGTTACATCCTTGTGGCCGACGACCTTCATCATGCGCCAGAAGTAGGCGCACTCTTCGTAGCGGCCCATGAGTTCCTTTTCGCGATCACCGGTGACGACCAGCATCGGCGGCGCGTCTTTGCGGACGTGGAAAAGCGGTGCGAGTTCATCGACGACGGGCTGCCTCTCATCGATGCCCCGCTCGTCGCGGATGGCGAAGTGCGTGATGGCCTGCGGACTCAGCGGGATCAGGCCGGCGATGCGGTTGGCGTCGATGTCGTGCGCCGTGAGCCAGCGCTTGTCGAGGCCGAGCATGAGCGTGAGATACGCGCCGGCCGAATGACCGGCGACGAACACCTTGTCCGGCGAGCCGCCGTAGTTCGCGATGTGCTTGAAAGTCCACGCCACTGCGGCGGCGGCGTCTTCGATGAAGGCGGGTGATTTGGCTCCGGGGCTGAGGCGGTAGTTCACGGCGACGACGGCGATGCCGCGATTGCGCAACTGCATCGGGATGGAGCGCTCTCCCGCAGTGAGCCCGCCGCCGTGGAACCACACGACGGTGGAGACCGGCTGGCGTTGGGTCGGAAAGTAGATGTCCAGACGGCAGCGCTGCTGCATCGCGCCGGTGACGTCCTTGCCATCGCGATAGAGCACCTCGGAGACGAGGCGGTATTTCTCATCCGACTCGCGCGGGAAGTCGGGGAAGGTGGCGGGCCGCTTGCCGAGTGCGGTGCTCACCTTGGCGAGCACGGCCTCGGCTTCGATGCACTTCGAGGCGAAGAGCAGGGCCGCGGCCTTGTCGAGTTCGACTGTGAGTTCCGCGTCGCCGAGACTGCGCTTGCGGAGCTGATAAAGCATCACCGGCAGGCGGAGATCCGCGACGCCGAATGACTTCACGCCCTTGCGCTGCTGTAGCAGTTCCAGATACCGGTAGCCGCGATTCCGTGTCGGCTCGATCATCGTGCCTTCGCCGTAGTCGTTCCACGTCGCGACCTGGACGATTGGCGCGCCGCTCTTCATCGCGAGGTCGAGCGACTCCGCAAATGTCGCCCCGAGTCGCGGGGCAATCGTGCCGTAACTGTCATGCACGCCGGCCTGCTTGTAGATGTCTTTGAACCCCGGGAAGACCGTCGCGACGACCGCCTCGCCCGCGCCGCGTCGCGCGTAGAGCGCATCGAGTTCCTTGCGCCACTGCTCCGCGGTGAGCGTCTTGCCGCCCTCGATCGGCGGCCAGCCGAAGACGCCATCCAGTCCGCGCTCTTTCGCGAGATGCGGCAGGCCGAAGATCATTGGCTTCGACGACAACGCGCCGCGCAACTCACTCCACTGCTCGCGCTGCAAATACTGCGGACCGAACACCAGCATCACGGGGCGGCCGTCCTGCTTCACGTAAGCCTCGTCGCCAAACCAGTGCTCCTGCGCCCACAGCAGATCGCTTTTGGCCTGTGCGAGAGTCTCGCCCGCTGGAATCGCTTTCGCCTTCGCCGCCTGCCCGAGCGCCTGATCCTCGTAGCAGATCGCAAAGCGCAGCCCGGCCTTCTTCAGCCACGGGAACAGCCCCTCCGTGTGGCGGTGGTTCGCCGCGAAATCGAGCGCGTCCTTCGTGCCATACCAGTCCACGACCACGCCATCGAGCCCGGCGAATTTCATCAGCAGCACCTGGCACTCCAGCGCGTGATCATCGCCCGAATCGTAGAGGCCGATGAGCGGGTAGTCGTGCGAAGCCGCCTCGCGCTCCCCGTCCCAGCGCACGCGTTCGGGATCGAAATGATCCATCGTCCAATGCCAGCCCCACTGCCCGCTCACCTCCTTCGTCGCATACCACGGCATGTAGTGCGCGAGGATGAGCTTGTCGGGTTCGGCAGCGTGGATGAGCGACGAAACGAAACCCAATAAGGTGGCAACGATGGCGAGTGAGCGTGAGGGGAACATATATGGGAATGCCAGAGGTCTAAGTGGCGAAGCCTACAGCAGAGCAGCGCGAGAAAATGCGCAGAGCGGTGAGGATAGTGAGTGTGTGCTTCATGGGACTTGTTCCTGACGATGAATCCAAAATGCAGATTCATGTCGCGGTGATTCACTTGCTCAAAAACAACTGGCTCTCAGCCATCGCATGAATCAACGAACGCACGCCGAACTTCCCAGGCTTCGTCTCCGCGAGGATGCGTTCGATTTCGCGGCGGTCTGAGTAGCCCGGTTCGGCGCCGGTGGCGTAGGTGAGCATTTGCGTGACGAACGCGCGGGCGACGACTTCGGGCTTGGTAAGCGCGAGGCGTTGGAAGTCGGCGAGGTCGGTGAAGGGTTCGCCTTGCGCGGTCTTGCCGCTGGCATCCACGGCGGGGCCGGCCTTGTAGCGGACGCCGGTGCCGTCGGGGAATTTCAGCGCAACGGGCGTGCCCTTTTCCAATGACCGATACTGCGCGCGCCAGCCGCCGATGACGTCGTAGCTCTCCAGCGCGAGGCCGGGCGGGTCCATCTTGCGATGGCACGCGGCGCAACTGGCATCGGCGCGATGCTTGTCGAGTTGCTCGCGGACGGTGGTCGCGCCGCGCGTGTCGGGATCGATCGCGGACACGCCGGGCGGCGGCGGTGGCACGGGCTGGCCGAGGATGCGTTCGGTGACGAAGACGCCGCGCACGACGGGCGATGACACGGTGCCGTTGGCGGTGACTTTCAACACAGCGCCCTGTGTGAGGAAGCCGCCGCGATGGCTTCCGGGCGGGAGCGGCACGCGGCGGATGTCGGGACCGGTGACACCGGGGATGCCGTAGTGCTCGGCGAGGCGTTGATTGAGCATGGCAAAATCAGACGCGACGATGTTCGACGCGGGCAGGTCTTTGGTGATGAGTTCGCGGAAAAAGGCGCGCGACTCGGCGAGCATGGACTCCTTCAAATAGAGCTGGAACTCGGGGTAGAGCGCGCGGTCGGGATCGGTGGCGTCGATGTCGCGGAGCTTGAGCCACTGGTCGAGGAAGTCGGTGATGAAGCGGTCGCTGCGCGCGTCGGCGAGCAGACGCTCGACTTGTGCGTGGAGTGTCGCGGGCTCGTGGAGTTTACCCTGCTTCGCGAGCGCGAGCAGCGCGTCGTCGGGCGGGGAATTCCAAAGCCAGAAGGCGAGGCGCGTGGCGAGTGCGGGGTCGTCGAGCTGGCCGGGCGATTCTTTGCGGAAGAGAAACTGCGTGGAAGTGAGCGCGGCCTTGTAAGCGTGGCGCATCGCCAGCTCGAAGCAGGCTTTCTTTTCCAAGCGCTGCTTCACGAGGGCGACATACTTCATCACCTCGGCGTCACTCACATCGCGGCGAAAGGCGCGCGGGAGAAAAGTCGCGAGCAAACGCTTCGCATCATCGAGCGGCGCGGCGCTCGCGACGGTGACAAGCGGCTGCGGCTTTGAGTCGCCCGGCGGAATCTCCCACGGCTTCGGCCAGCCGTAGCCTACCTTTTGCACCGGCAACGCGTGCGTCGGCGGATTGAGTCCGCTCGCGCCATCAAAGGGCTTCAGCGGCAAATCACCGAACACGCGCTGATGACTCTCCGGCGGCCATTGCTCGTAGAGCGGGCCTTCCACCTCCAGCCAGTCGCACACAATCGCCGGGCCGATATGCAGCCCGCCGCCGCCTTGGTGCTGATGAATCTGCAAGCCCGTCCAAAAGAGCGACGCGGGATCAAAGATGACCTCGTCGCCCATCTCCAGCCACGGCCTGAGTTCGTGGATCTTCGGCGTGAGCGACGGCGCCTCGAAGTAGCCAAGCGTGCGCGGATGCACATACAGCCGCACCGTCTGCGGCACAGGCGCGGGCTCCAGCTTGCCCGCGTTCCAATGCGCGCTCCACGTCGAGAGCCGCAGCCGATATTTGCCCGCGAACATCGGCGCGAAGGTCATGCTCTTGAGCCAGCCTTCGAGGTTCGGTGTGAGCAGCGCGACGGATTGCTTCAGTTTGAAAAAGTCTGGCGTCTTGATGTCGTCACCCGGCTCGTGCTTCACCGTCGCCACCGGCCACAGCGGATCGGGCTGCCCATCCTTCAGTAGCACCGCGCTGCCGAGCTTGAGGTTCGCGTGCCACTTGAATGAATCCGTCGGATACAGCCGCCGCTTCGCCACAGGCGGCGGCGTGGCCCGCGTGGCGATGGCCGCATCGAGCGCGCGATCCGCCGCCTCCAGATACTTGGCGAGCTGCACATGCGAGAAGTCCAGCGCATCGCCTACCTTGTCGAACCCATGCCGCGAGCCATCCGCCGGCAGCAGCTCTTTGACTTCCAAATGCGGCAACGCCAACAAATCCCGCAGCGCATTCTCATACTCCACGCGCGTCAGCCGACGAAACACCGCGCGCCCACCATCCTTCGCCATCCGCGCCTCATCCGCCGCGATGAGCTTCGCATCCAAATCCGCGAGCAACGCCTTCGTCTCCGCCACTGGCGGTCGCGCCTTCTTCTTCGGGGGCATCTCGCCACTCTCGATGGCGTCATGCACCTTCACCCACATCTCGAAGTTCGCGCGCTCATCGAGATTGAGAGCGAGCGAAGTAAGATCGAGCCCACCCTTTTTCTCATCCGCATCGTGGCAGTCGTAGCAGTGCTGCTCGAAGAACATCGCAGGCTCAGCGGGAAGGCTGCACCGCAGAGCGAGGAGGACCGCAGAGATGAAGAATGGAAGTCGGGACATCAGGTCGTAACCGAGTTGTTGCTGAGACTACGAGAAACGCTCCCGATTCTCGACACGAGAATCTCGCTGTGTGTTGCGTTCGCTATGCCTAGTTTCTCTTCGGAGCCTCCACCGTAATCCTAGCGGCCCACTTGATGGCTTCGAGAATGTGCTGCCGTGCGAACGGCGTGCTGAGGGAGCGCAGGTCATGGCCGAACTCGGTGTAGAAGAAGCGGCCGCCGGTCGCGGGTTCGTGCGTCCAGGCGATGGGATGATCCGCGCCCATGGGCTTGCCGTTGCGGGTTTGGAAATACTCGCGCACAGGCGTGTAAGTGGTCTCATCCACACGCATCAGCACGTTGAAGCCCGGCTGTCCGGTGACAGAGCGGTCATGATTGGTCCAGTCGGCTTCGATCCAGAACTCGGCGGGCTGGCCTTTGACGGATGGATGATCTTTCGCGGAGGGATCGATGGTGACCTTGGCTTTGCTGAAGTCGGAGTCGCTATTGAAGTCGCAACCGCCGAGTGCGTTCAGCCACGGCCACTTCGTCTGATGCACCAGCGCGGCATGCAGGCCCACGATGCCTTTCCCGCCCTTGGTGAACCATTCCTCCACCGACTTGCGCTGCTCCTCGGGCAGCACCTTGTCGAGTTCGTTGGCGTTGTTGAGCACGAGCACGTCATAGCGGCTGAGTTCCTCGGCGCGCATGTCTTTCCAATGCTCCGTCACGTCCACCTCGAAGCCATTCTCGTGACCGAGTAACACGAGCCAGCGATTGATCTTCGGCGTGTCGGGATGGCGATAGTAACCGGTGTTGGAATAAACCAGCACCTTCATGCCACTGCCTTTGGGCGCGGGTGCTGCGGGTTCGTGACTGTGGGCGATGCTGGCGAGCAGGAGCAGGGATAGGATGAGATGCTTCATGGTGATGGGTAGAGTGAACGGTTGAGATCATCGGAGAATGCTCAACGGCATTCTTCGCGGGCTGTTTTCTGGCCGACTTGTTGTTGGCGCACGAAAAAGGCCGGCAGTGCGAGCAGCAGAGCGGTGAGGAGTGTGAGTGTGAGCTTCATCAAATTGGGTTCCTTATCTCCACAGTGGTTCGATTTGTTCGGCGTTCCACTTGTCCCAGAGCGCTGACATTTGTTGCACGCGGTCGGGTTCTTGGGTGGCTAGATTCCGGGTCTCGCTGATGTCATGCGTGAGGTCGTAGAGTTGCCACTCCTTGCCATCGCGAATGAGTTTCCAGTCTCCAAAACGCAGGGCGTTCTTTTTGCCAACGCGCCAGAACAGTGGACGTTCGGGCAGTTGCGTGGTCTTGCCCGTGAGCAAGGGCATGAGGTTGATGCCGTCCAACTTGGCTTCGGCTTTGGTCGAAGGCTCTGGAGCTAAAACACCAGCCACTTTCAGCGCGGTCGCGGTGGCGTCGATGGACGCCACTGGTGCATCCACCACCTGACCGGCGTTGATGTGATTCTTCCACGAGGCGATGAAGGGCACGCGAATGCCGCCATCCCAGAGTTCGCCTTTGCCACCGCGCAACGGA
>JANOAZ010000241.1:0-29703 GCA_031411395.1 Chthoniobacteraceae bacterium | reverse complement strand
TTTGGGTGCCGTGGTCGTCTCCCCGGTTGGCGCCGGGGGGGGGCGCGCCCACGGGGGGTGCTATGTCCCGCCCCTAATTATTATTTACCCCCAAAAAAAAACCGGGGGGGCCGGCAGGGCGCGGCCCGCCGCGGTGAACTGACGGGTTGAACGGTTACTTCTTTAGAAGATCCCGGATTTCGGCGAGGAGCTTCACGTCGGGGGGCAATTCCGCCACCGGCGCGGGCTTGGCTTCTTCCTTCCGCTTCAAAGCGTTGATCGCCCTGACCATCATGAAAATACAGAAGGCGAGAATGGCGAAGTTGATCGCGACGGTGAGAAAGTTTCCGTAGGCGAAGACCGGACCTAGCTTTTTGGCGTCGGCCAGAGGCAGGCCGGGGGTGATTTTATCGGACAGTGCGCCGTAGAGATTGGAAAAATCGACGTTGCCGATGATCTTGCCGACCACCGGCATGATCAGGTCTTCGATAATCGAAGTGACGATCTTTCCAAACGCGCTGCCGATGATGACCCCGACCGCGAGATCGATGACGTTGCCTTTGACGGCAAACTCTTTGAATTCACTAATCATGCTCATATTCGACGAGCTTTTACCGGCGAAAATGGGTGGGTAAAGGATATTTTTGTCCGCACTGCAATGGCGGATTTCTCCGGCGTTAAGTCCCGGAAGGCTCCACTCTGGCCGACGCCCGGGTCCCTTTGGCAAAAGGGTTTGCGGCACGGAACGATGAGGTTACGGTGAGCGCCCCAATGAGCTTTCAAGCCAGAATCGATCAGGATCTCAAAGCGGCCATGAAAGCGCGCGAGGCCGAGCGTCTCGGCGTTTTGCGCATGCTCAAGACCTCGCTGAAAAACGCCGCGATTGAAAAGGGCGGAATTGACTTCGTGCTCCCCGAGCCGGACGCGCTGGCCATCGTGCGCAAGGAACTGAAGAAGCGGCAGGATTCCGTCGAGAGCTTCACCAAGGGCGGCCGCCCCGAGCTCGCCGCGAAGGAACTATCCGAAGCCGCGATCCTCAGCGCCTACCTGCCGCAGGCCATGACGGCGGAGGAGCTTCAGACCCTCGTGGCGACCGCGATCGCGGATGCCGGTGCCACTTCAAAAAAAGACATGGGCGCAGTGATGAAGCTCGCCAACGAGCGCGCCGCCGGCCGCGTCGATGGCCGCGCGCTTTCCGCCGCTGTGTCCGCGGCGCTTCCGTGATTTCCAATGAAGAAGTCAGAGGTCAGCGCAGATGCGCGCCTTCTGACTTCTGACTTCTGACTCCTTCCCCACATGGTCTCCGCCATCATCGTCGCCGCCGGCAGCAGCCGCCGCATGGGTTTCGACAAGCTCTTCACCCCGCTCGCCGGCAAACCGGTGCTGTGGCATTCGCTGAAAGCCTTCAGCGATTGTCGCGAAATCGACGAACTCCTGATCGTGACCCGTGAGGATCAGATGGACGCGGTCGAAAAACTCGTAGGGCAGGAAAAACTCACGAAGGTGAAAAAGGTCATCGGGGGCGGCGCGGAGCGGCACATCTCGGTCTGGAATGGCCTGCAGGGGGTGGACGCGCAGGACAGCGAATTCATCGCCATCCACGACGGCGCCCGCCCGCTGACCACGCCGAAGCTGATCAAATCGTGTCTCGACCTCGCGCGCATCCACGGCGCGGCTTGCTGCGCCTCGCAGATCCCCGACACGGTGAAACGCGCGAGCATCGAGCAGATGGTGACCGACTCGGTGGAACGCACGGGCCTGTGGGCGATGCAGACGCCGCAGTTCTTTTCCAGCGGGCTGATCCTCCAGGCCTACGCGTCGCTCATGGCGAAGCACGAGATGGTGACCGATGAAGTCTCCGCCGTGCAGAAGATGGGAAAGAAAATCGCGCTCCTGAAAAACGAGGACTGGAATATCAAGATCACCTTTCCCCACGATCTTGAACTGGCCGAGCACGTGCTGGAGTTGCGCACGAAGAAAAAATCCCGAAAGTAGCCGCGTTCCGGCCAGCCAACCCTTGATCCTAGTTTGTATCTCCCGCCCGAGAGGAGCGGATCGAGCGGAGATTAAGATTAAGAAGGCGGCCCGTTACCGATTGTCCTCACCTTGATGCAAAGCCCCTATCGCCTCACCCGCCTCGCCAATGGCACCCGGATCGCCTCCGTGGAAATGCCCTACATGCGCAGCGTGAGCATCGGCATCTGGGCGGCGATCGGCGGCCGGCATGAGAGCGCGGCGCAGAGCGGCATCTCGCATTTTCTCGAGCACCTGCTTTTCAAGGGAACCAAACGGCGCACCGCCAAGCGGATCACCGAAGCCGTGGAAGGGCTCGGCGGATACCTCAATGCCTTCACGACCGAGGACCACACCTGCTACTACGCCAAGGCGGCGTCATCACATTTGCCCGATCTCTGCGACGTGCTCTGCGACATGTATCTGGAATCCGTGTTCGCGCCGACGGAGATCGAGCGGGAACGCGAAGTCATCCGCGAGGAGATCATGATGTATCGAGATCATCCCGCGCAGCATGCGCAGGAGCTTCTCACCGAGACGATGTGGCCGAAGCATCCGCTCGGCCGCCCGCTGACCGGCACGGTGGAGAGCATCTCGCAGTTTCGGCGCGCCGATCTGATGGACTTCCGCCAGCGCCACTACACCGGCGCCACCTCCATCGTCACCGTCGCCGGCCCCGTCTATCACGAGCGCGTCGTCGAGTTGCTCTCGCCCATGCTCGGGGCGCTGCCGCGCGGGCGCGCCCCTCGCTTCCTCCGCGCCCGCCGGCACGAAGGCCCCGCGCAAGTCAGCCTCTATACTCAGGAAACCGAACAGACCCACGTCGCGATGGGCTTCCACGCCTTTGGCCGTTCCGACGAGCGCCGCTTCGCGCTCAAGCTGCTCTCGGTGATCCTGGGCGAGAACATGAGCTCGCGCCTTTTCCAAAAGCTCCGTGAGCGCCACGGCTGGTGCTACAACGTGCAGACCAGCATGGTCACCCTCGCCGATACCGGTGCCATCCACGTCTATGCCGGTCTCGATGCCGGCAATGTGGAGAAGGCGATCCGGCTCATCCTGCGCGAACTCGAAAGCATCTGCGCCAAGGCCCCGAGCCGCACCGAACTGAAAAAAGCGCAGGACTACACCATCGGCCAGACGCTGATGGGTCTCGAGAGCACCAGCAATCAGATCATGTGGATGGGGGAAAGCCTCCTCGGTTACGGCAAGATTCTCGATCCGTCGGAAATCGAGCGCCACATCTACTCCGTCACTCCCGAGGACGTGCAACACACCGCCTGCTATTGCCTCAATCGCGCCAAACTCGGGATCGCCGTCGTCGGCCCGCTGAAGGACGAAGCGCGGATTCGCTCCTGGCTCGGGTAGAAAAGGGCGAAGGAGGGGCTGTGGGTGAAGTCACGGGATCTTCATCGGGGCGGCATTGTTTGGTCACAATGCGAGGCCAGCTTTCGCGCCTGTGATCCCGCGCGAATGTGTCTCTTCGCGCCGCACTGCCCGACCGCGGGACGATCATTTTTGGGTGAAAGGAACTCCCCCTGCTCTCTTCCGCAGACCTTCCCGTGGACCATCTCCCGCCTGCGCATGACTGAGAAAAGCCGTTTGCCCGATTCCGGCACCCTGCGTGACCTCGCGTCCGAGCCCGGGTGGGTGGCACCGGCGCTTGCCGTGTTGGTGGACATGGCGCACGGACACGGCCAGTTGACCTCGGAGCAAGTGAATCGCGTCCTGCCGGAAACGGAAGACGAGGGGGCGTCCCGGGAGATCCTCCTCCGGCATCTCCAGCAGCGGGAAATCGAGATCGTGCAAAGCACGGATGAAGACGGCGAACTAAACGGAAAGCCGCCCGGGGACGAGGACCTGGGAGAAGACTCGCAGCGCCAGGCGATGGATGATCCGCTGCGGGTCTATCTCAATCAAATGTGCAAAGTCCCCCTGCTCACAAAAGAGCAGGAGTTCGAGCTCTGCCGGCGCATCGAGGACGCCGAACAGGTCATGCGGGAGCATTTCAATTCGTTCGGATTTCTCCCCCGCGCGCAGATCGAACTGGCCCAGCGAGTCCATGACGGCCGGGAGCGTTTCGAGCGGGTCGTCTTCGACCAGAAGATCGAGAGCCGGGAGCGCTACCATTCCGCCCTTCCCCCGCTCTGCGCAAAGCTGGAAGCGGCCGCAAACCACTGCACCCGCGCCTACCAGCGCTGCCTCGACGGTGCGAAAGAGGCTCGCGGGAAATGGTTCGAGGAGTTTCTCGCGGCGCGGGCAGCGGTCGCGGAGATCTATCCTGAGTTTTTCTTTCGGCAGAAGGCGGTGGAGGAATTCATCCAGCTCGCCGACGAAACGCACCGCCTCATCCACTGGTGCCGCGCGGCGCCGGCCGAGGTGAATGGCAGCGCGCATGCGCGGGCGGCCAGGCTGGCCGAGTTGCAAGCGCACATCTGGATGAATGCGGATGACTTTCTCGCCCGCTACCACGCGCTGAAAACCGCGCTCAGGGAGGCACACAAAGCGAGAACGCAACTGGTGGAATCCAATCTGCGGCTCGTCATCTCGGTGGCGAAGCGGTACCGCAATCGGGGACAAGCCCTGCTCGACCTCATTCAGGAAGGAAACATCGGACTGATGAAAGCGGTGGAACGATTCGAATACCGGCGCGGCTACAAATTCTCCACTTACGCGACATGGTGGATCCGCCAGTCGATCGTCCGTGCCATCGCCGAGAATTCCCGCACCATCCGCATCCCCGTGCATATGATCGAGACGATCAGCAAGCTCCTGCGGGTGCAGAAACAACTCGCCCAGGATCTCGATGCCGAGCCCACCGAGGAGGATATCGCCGAAGAACTTCAGCTCCCCGTCGCGCGGGTGCGCGCCCTCCTGAAGATGGCCCAGGTTCCGATCTCGCTCCAATCGCCATTGGGCGAAGGCACCACCGGCAACGTGGGCGACTTGATCGAAGACAAAAGCATCGAAAGCCCGAGCGAAGTCGCGGCCGTGACCAGTCTCCGCGAGACGATGTCCGGGTTGCTGGAAACGTTGAACCCCCGCGAGCGCCTGATCCTCGAACAGCGATTCGGCCTCGTCGATGGGCAGCATCGCACGCTCGAGGAACTGGCCCAGCAATTCAAACTCACCCGTGAACGCATCCGGCAAATCGAGGCAAAAGCCCTGCGCAAGCTGCGCCACCCGAGCCGTCTCCGCCCGCTGAAGGGCTTCCGCGAGTAGAGCCTTTCAGGAAACGCCATCCACCCAGATTGTCTGCGCCAGACTAAGCGCAGTGCTCCGGTGGAATTTTAGCCAAACAACTCCGCCTGCGCCGGGGGCTCCGGAGTGGGGATGGGGATGATTTCGGCGCTGATGAGCGGGGCCTCGAGGAGGGGCATGCGGTCGTGTCCGTAGCGGGCCAGTTCCTCGGAGGTGCTGGGGCGGGTGACGACTTTGAGCAGCGGGTGGCCGTCGTGCGGATCGAGCAGGCCGCGGACGACGCAGCCGGGCGGGAGGTCGTCCCAGCGCAACTGGCGGTCGCGGTCGCTGCGTTCGGCAAACCGGTGGGCGGGGATGTCCACGAGTTCGCCCCCCTTCTTTTTCCACCAGCCGAGACTTTCGCGCCGCGCGAAGCCGGCCCAGACCAGGCGCATGGAACCCCGCGGCCCCCAAACCGGGACGAGCTGGCCTGGGCGGATGCGAGTCTGATTGAGTTCGAGGGCGGCGCACATGGGCTGGCAGGAAAACTCAGGTCGGCGAATCGCGGCTCTGGGTCAATCCCAAGTCGAGGCGCCCGCATTTTTTCTCCCATGTCGCCTGACTTTGCCCCAGACCATTGCCGGACAAGACTGGTCGCCCCACTTCATGAATCCATACGAAACCGAAAAGCTTTTTGCGGAATACCTGCTCTTTCACTACGGGACGGCGGAAGAGATCCTGCCGGATCGTTACGGCGGCGCCGAGGCGCTCTTTTATCCGGTGCGTTGCGTCACGGAATGCGTGAACACTGCGGCTCTGCCCAAGGGCGCGCGGGCGCTCGACCTCGGATGCGCGGTGGGACGTTCGACCTTCGAGCTGGCGCGCTGGTGTGGCTCCGCGATCGGCATCGATTTTTCCCATCGCTTCATCGGCGCGGCGGAAGCGATCCGCCGGCAGGGGGTCCTCGCCTACGAGCGGATCGACGAAGGCGCGCTGACCACGCCGCTCAAGGCGCGTCTGCCCGACGGGGTCGATCCCGGCCGCGTGGCATTCGAGCAGGGAGATGCGCTGAGCCTGCGAGGCGACCTTGGGGTCTTCGATGTGGTGCTCCTCGCGAATTTGATCGACCGGTTGCACGCACCGCTCCGCTGCCTCCAGCGCCTTCCCACTTTGATCAATCCGGGGGGGCAACTGATCATCGCCTCGCCCTACACCTGGATCGAGGAGTTCACGCCACGCCCGCATTGGGTCGGAGGATTCGAGCGCTTCGGCAAGCGGGTGTCCACGCTCGACGGCCTCGGTGAAGTGCTCGATAAAGACTTCGAATTGGTGGGGACCCGCGAGCTGCCTTTCCTGCTCCGCGAGCACGCGCGGAAGTTTCAACTCAGCGTCGCGGAAGCCTCGATGTGGCGGCGCAAAGAGAATTGACCGACATGCCCACCGACTGGGAAGAGCGCTACCAGAGCGGCGACATGCCGTGGGAAAAAGGGGCGCCCAGTCCCGGACTGGTGGACTTCCTCGCGCAGGAACCCATGCCCGGCAGCGTCCTGGTGCCGGGCTGTGGCACCGGCCACGATGTGCGGGCGATCGCACCGCACGCGGCGGAAGTGCTCGGCCTCGACATCGCGCCCTCGGCGATCGATCGGGCGCGCCATTTCCCGCCGGCCGGCGGCGAACGCTACGAACCCGGTGACCTCTTCGCCTTGCCCGCGCACTTGCACGGCGCATTCGACTGGGTGTGGGAACACACGTGCTTCTGCGCGATCGATCCCGTGATGCGGCCGGCCTACGTGGAAGCCGTGGCCGGCGCGCTCAGGCCAAAGGGAAAGTTACTCGCGATCTTCTATCTCGATCCCGGCAACGACCATCCCGAGGAAGGCCCACCCTTCGAAGTCTCGATCGCAGCCCTCGATGCGCTTTTCCTTCCGCGCTTCAGCCTCGAACGCGAATGGCTGCCGCAGCGGGCCTACCCAGGCCGCGAGGGGCGCGAGTGGATGCGCTTCATGACGCGCCGCGCATAAACTCAAATTCCGCCGCCCGAAGGCCCGATCTTACTGGCAGGCCCTTCGCCTTCCGCGTCGTCCGCGAGGGCCACAGCGCGCGCCGCCAGACTCACCGCAACGGTGACCCCGGCCCGAGTTCCCGCTTGCTTCGCGAGCCGCCCTTTCTAGCCTCCCGCGATGCACGACACGCTGACGCCACCCGCCGCTCCGCCGGCCGCCGAACTGCTCCCGCCGGGCGACTCATTTGTCCGCCGCCACCTCGGCGCGGGCGAGGAGGAAATCGCGGAGATGCTCGCGACGCTCAGCCTCCCCTCGATCGGCGCGTTGATCGATCGCGCGGTCCCGGCCCGGATCCGCCTCGACGCCCCGCTCTCCCTCCCGCCGGGGCGCGGCGAACACGAGACACTCAACGAACTGCGAGCCATCGCCGCCAGGAATCACGTCTTCAAAAACTATCTCGGCCAGGGCTACAGCGGCACGATCACCCCTCCGGTCATCCAGCGAAACATCCTCGAAAACCCCGGCTGGTACACCGCCTACACGCCGTACCAGGCCGAGATTTCGCAGGGGCGCATGGAGGCGCTGATCAACTTCCAGCAGATGATCGTGGACCTCACCGGCCTCGACATCGCCAACGCCTCGCTCCTCGACGAAGCCACCGCCGCGGCTGAGGCCATGCACATCGCCCATGCCGTGTGCAAGGACGCCGAGGCCCGCACCATCTTCGTCTCCGAGCGTTGCCATCCGCAGACCATCGCCGTCATTCAGACCCGCGCCGAACCGCTCGGCATTGAGGTGCTCGTCGGCGATGCGAGCGCTTTTTCTTTCGAGAAAAAAGTCTTCGCCGTGGTGCTCCAGTACCCCGACACCAGCGGCGAAATCCACGACTACGCCGCCTTCAGCCTCCAGGCCCACGCCGCCGGCGCGCTCGTCATCGTCGCCGCCGACATCCTCGCGCTCACCGTGCTTCGCCCGCCGGGTGAATTCGGCGCCGACATCGCCATCGGCTCGACGCAGCGTTTCGGGGTGCCGCTCGGTTTCGGCGGGCCGCACGCCGCATTCATGGCGGTCCGGGACGCCCACAAACGCCTCATGCCGGGCCGCCTCGTCGGCGTCTCGAAGGATGTCCATGGCGCCCCCGGCTATCGCCTTTCACTCCAGACGCGCGAGCAGCACATCCGCCGAGACAAGGCCACCAGCAACATCTGCACGGCGCAGGTGCTCCTCGCCGTGATGGCTTCCATGTATGCCGTCTATCACGGCCCGGATGGACTGCGCCGCATCGCCCACCGCGTCCATCTTTACGCCAGCATCCTCGCCACCGGCCTGCGCCAGCTTGGATTCGTGGTGGGAAGTGCGCCGTTCTTCGACACCGTGCGCGTCCAGCTCGATCCCATTCACCGCGACGAACTGCTCCGCCGCGCTCTCGATCAGGGCATCAACCTCCGCGCCCTGGGCGAAAACTCGGTCCTCGTCGCGCTCGATGAAACGATCGACCGCGACCAGATCCGCATCCTCTTCCGCGTCTTCCACGGCGGCGCCGATCCCGGCCTCTCCGTCGAGGGGCTCAGCCGCGAAGCCGCGACCGGCTTCGGTCCCCTCGCCCGCACCTCGCCCTTCCTCACCCACCCCGTCTTCAACCGCTACCACACCGAGCACGAGATGCTCCGCTATCTGCGGCGGCTCGAGGCGAAGGATCTCTCGCTCACCACCTCGATGATCCCGCTCGGCTCCTGCACCATGAAGCTGAACGCGACTAGCGAGATGCTTCCCGTGACCTGGCGCGAGTTCGGACACATGCATCCCTTCGCCCCCGCCAGCCAGACCGACGGCTACCGCGAACTCTGCCGCCAGCTCGAAGGCTGGCTCGCCGAGATCACCGGCTTCGCCGCCGTCTCCCTCGAGCCCAATGCCGGCTCGCAGGGCGAATACGCCGGGCTGCTCGTCATTCGCAAATATCACGAAATCCGCGGCAACCGGCACCGCGACATCTGCCTCATCCCCACTTCCGCGCATGGCACCAATCCCGCCAGCGCCGTCATGGCCGGGATGAAAGTCATCCCCGTCGCCTGCCTCACCGATGGCGACATCGACATGGATGACCTCCGCGCCAAGGTCGCTGCGCACGCCGCGAATCTCGCCGCCCTCATGGTCACCTACCCGAGCACGCACGGCGTCTTCGAGGAGACCATCGTCGATATCTGCGACCTCATCCATGCCCACGGCGGACAGGTCTATATGGATGGGGCGAACATGAACGCACAGGTCGGGCTCACCTCCCCCGGCTGCATCGGCGCGGACGTCTGCCATCTCAATCTGCACAAGACCTTCTGCATCCCGCACGGCGGCGGCGGCCCCGGCATGGGACCGATCGGCGTCGCCGCGCACCTCGTCCCTTACCTCCCCGCCGTGGAACGCCGCGGCCCCGACACCCGCACCGGCTCGATCTCCTCCGCGCCGCTGAGCAGCGCGAGCATCCTCACCATCTCGTGGACTTACATCCGCATGATGGGCGGCGCCGGCCTCGCCGACGCCACCCGGCTCGCCATCCTCAACGCCAACTACATGGCCCGCCGCCTCGACCCGTATTTCCCGGTTCTCTTCAAAGGTCGCAATGGCCTCGTCGCCCACGAGTGCATCATCGACCTGCGCGGCTTCCACCTCACCACCGCCGAGGACGTGGCGAAGCGGCTCATGGACTACGGCTTCCACGCCCCGACCCTGAGCTGGCCCGTCGCCGGCACGCTCATGATCGAGCCCACCGAGAGCGAATCGAAGGACGAGCTCGACCGCTTCTGCGACGCGCTCATTTCCATCCACGCCGAGATGACCGCCATCGAATCCGGCGCCACCGACGCGAAGGACAACCTGCTGAAAAACGCCCCGCACACCGCCGCCTCGCTCGTCGGCGAATGGACGCATCCATATTCCCGCGAACAAGCCGCCTACCCCGCGCCGTGGCTGCGCGAACATAAATTCTGGCCCGCCGTCGGCCGGATCGACAACGTCTGGGGCGACCGGAATCTTTTCTGCGCGTGTGTGCCGGTCGAGGAGAGTAAACAGTAAGCAGTCGTCAGTAATCAGATCGACCCCGCGCGAAGCGCATCGAAAAAAACGCTGTCATCCTGAGCGGAGCGTAGCGGAGTCGAAGGACCTCTAACTATTTCTTCCCACCGTGAGCACCCCGATTCCCACCCGCATCGAATCCGCCCTCGCCACCGGCGACCCCGCCGCCGTGCTCGCCGCCTGCCTCGTCCACTTTGGCTGCCAGGCCGGCACCGTGCATCTGCTCCGCGACGGCGTCCTCCAACTCGTCGCGCACGAAGGCATCCCACCCCACATCGTCGAGATCGCCGCGGCCGTGCCGATCGGCAAAGGCATCGCCGGCCTCGCCGCCGAGCGCCGCGAACCCATCACCATCTGCAACCTGCAAACCGACACCTCCGGCCAGGCGCGCCCCGCCGCGAAGTCCACCGGCCTGGAAGGTTCCCTCGCCGTCCCGATGCTCGTCGGCGACGACCTCCGCGGCGTCCTCGGCATCGCCAAAGCCACCGCCCACGACTGGACCGCGGACGAGCAAGACCTGCTCCTCGCCATCGCCTCCCGCCTCGGCGAACGCACCCCTTAAACAGCCGAAAAATCCCCTTGCGCGGAAAAAGCGAGGCCTCTACTTTCACGCCCTCTCAGCTGCGGGTGTAGCTCAGTTGGTAGAGCACTTCCTTGCCAAGGAAGATGTCGCGAGTTCGAGTCTCGTCACCCGCTCCAATCCTGTATTCAACAAGGATTGGCGCCTCCTTGACGCGTCGCTCGACTCCGCGTTCCACGCGCACGTGCGGCTCCGTTTCGGCTTCCGGCGCGGCGCCTTGCCCGGCATTCTGACGCTTGCGGACACCCCTCCGCTTCTTCCCACGAATCTGCCTTCACCCGCCATGAACACTGCTCCCGCTCCCTCCTCGCCGGCTGCGCCCGCACCGACCCTCTACGATTCCGAGCTCGAGATTCGATACGCCGTCGTCATGTATGGCGGAGTCTCGCTGGCGATTTACATCAATGGGGTCGCGCAGGAACTGCTGGACCTCGTCGCCGCGACCGCGCCGGCGCAGCCCGATGCCGGAGATCCCGCCACCGAGCGCCTTCTTCCGGCTCCGGGCCGCCCATTGCGCGGAGCGCAACGCGTCTATCGGAAACTGTCGCAGTACCTCTGGGATTACCGTCGCGGCCAGAGGCCGGCGGGAGGTGAAAAGGACGATGACCCGATCCGTGTGCGCTTCGTCGTGGATGTCCTCTCCGGCACCTCAGCGGGCGGGATCAACGGTCTCTTCCTCGCGAAGGCTCTCGCCAACGACGAATCGATGCAGGGCCTCAAGCAGCTCTGGCTGAATGAAGGCGACCTTTCGCGCCTGCTCAACGACGGCGAATCCGTGCGCGACATCGATGGACTCAGCGTCAAGACGCCGCAGACTTCGCTGCTCAACAGCCAGCGCATGTATCACATCCTGCTCGGCGCGCTGGACTCGATGGAGCGCAAGGAGCGCCCCGAGTCCCGGCATGAGACGCCGCGCTCCTTCAGAAAATCTCCGCTCGTCCACGAGCTCGATCTCTTCATCACCACGACCGACATCCGCGGCCTCGTCGTGCCGATCAAGCTCGCCGACAAACCGGTCTGGGAGCCGCGCTACAAGAATGTCTTCCACTTTCGCTACGAGATCGAAGGCGCGACCGGCGCGGAGTGGAACGATTTCGTGAAGGCAAACGATCCCTTCCTCGCTTTCGCCGCGCGCTGCACGTCGTCGTTCCCGTTTGCCTTCGAGCCCATGCGGCTCGACGCGGTGCCGGGCATCGCGCGCCATTTTTCCCTCGACGATCATCCTTACAAGCGAGCCGACATCACCAATCCCGACTGGGAGCACTTCTACAGCGAGTATCTCGGCGCCCAGCCCGGCACGCAGAAGACACGCGAGGAGTTGAAGACGGAATTCGCCAGCCGCTCGTTCGGTGACGGCGGCTATCTCGACAACAAGCCCTTCAGTCACGCCACCGCCATGCTCATGCGGCGCCATGCCAATGTGCCCGTCGAGCGCAAGCTCCTCTACGTGGAGCCCGCGCCCGAGCATCCGGAGAATCGCGAGGTCCAGCACACCGAGATGAATTTTCTCGAGAACGTCATGGCCGCGCTCGGCGACCTTCCCCGCGCCGAGACCATCCGCGAGGATCTCGACCGCATCACCGAGCGCAACGGCGCCGTCCGGCGGGTGCGGCGGTATCTCGCGGAGATCGAGCGCAACCTCGACAAGGTTTTGCCGGAGAAGAGCTTCAATCGCGAGGAGTTCGAAAAGAAATACCCCATCGAGCTCCTGAAGGATTGGGGCCCAGGCTACGGCGCCTACCATCAGCTCAAGGTCGAGACGGTGACCAACCTTCTCACCGATCGCATCGCCCGCGCCGCGGGGCTCGATCCCTCCTCCGACGAGTGCATCGGGGTGAAAGCCCTGGTTGTCGCCTGGCGGACGAGCCGCTTTTCCGATCATCCGGAAGAGGGCCGCGAATCCGAAAACCGCTTCCTGCGCCATTACGATACGCCGTACGCATTGCGGCGTTTCTACTTCGCCACGACGCGCATCAACGAGCTGGCCGCACTCGGCCGCAGCGATGGCGATCGATCCAGGCGCGCGGAGCAGCTCCTGAGGGATTGGGCGATCGCGCGCACGCTCGTGCCGCCCGCGAGCGTGAAGGGCGCAAAGGCGCCGCGCATCGCGAAATTCGATGTCGCCGCGGCGCTCAAGGATGCGTCCTGGATGAAGGAATTCCGCGACGAACTCCCGAAGATCAAACGCCACCTCTCGAAATACCTCTCGAAGACGCGCGAGGTCGTCGAGACCCTCGCCAGTAAACGCCGGGGCGCGGGGGGCAAGCTCTCCTCGGCGCCCGCCGAAAAGCTCGCTGATCTGGTGGCGAATCTCGAGATCGCCGGGGAACTGCGGGAGCTGCTCAGCCTCCCGGAAGGGCGCCGGCACGAGCGTGCGGATGAGATCGTCGCTTCCCGGATGGATAAGTTCACCGCGATCGCCGACTTCATCGCCGCCCACTTTCTCCAGGCGAGGACGCCCTCCATCACGCACGAGAATGAGCCCGCGCCCATCGAGGGCGCCGCGGCGGCCCGGCAGTGCGTGCAGTTCTACTACGACCACTTTTTCGTCTATGACATGATCGCCTTCCCCCTCCAGCACGGGACCGGGTCCGGCGAGACGTCCGAGGTGGAAGTCTTTCGCGTCAGCCCCGGGGACGCGCAGTCGCTCGTGACCGAGGGCGAGCACGGCCGGCGGAAACTCGCCGGCACCGTCCTCATGAATTTCGGCGCATTCCTCGAGCGCTCATGGCGGCGCAACGACATCCTCTGGGGTCGCCTCGATGGCGCCGAGCGCCTCATCCGCACAGCCCTGCCGGACGACGCGGCCAGGGACATCCGCGAGGCGCTCACCCGCGAGGCGCACGAGGCGATCCTCGCCGAGGATCTCTCCGTGGACGAGGCGGAGGCGCTCACCCGCGCGTTTATGATGCGGATGCTGGAGCAAAAGCCGAACGCGAGCAGCGCCGAGATCGAACGCGTGGCGCGCGACCTCTCGGACTCCCATGACATCTCGCGCGCCACCGCCGCCGTGATGCGCGCCAGCCTCACGCCGGAGCGGATCCGCGAGCACTTCTGCGCTCCGACCTACGCGCCCGCGTCGCTCGATCGGAATCAGGCAGCGCGAACCGTGACCCGCGCTGCGAACATCATCGGACGGATGCTCGAAAGGCTCGGCGATGACAAGCTGACCATCGCCGGCCGCTGGCTCGCCCGCTTCGCGCGCTTTTGCTGGTGGGTCGTCGAAGCCGCTTCGCCGCAGAGTTTGCGCAGTCTCTTCACGCGCCATTGGGCTACGATGCTGCTCGTCTCCGCGGTCCTGCTCATCGGCGCGGAGATTCTCTTCGGCTTCAAAGGCGTCGCCGGCGTCGGCTGGCTCGTGCTCGCCGCAAGCATCGTCTTCTTTTTCACCGTCGCATTGCTGCGCGATGTCTTCGCGCGGCGCACGCGCTTCCTCACCATCGGGGTCGTGCTGCTCGGAGCTTTGCTGCTGGTGCCCCTCGCTGTCGGGCTGCGCGATATCTGGCGGTGGATGAAGCCGCCCGCCGCGGCGGCTTCACCCGCCGCGCGCTGAACGAACCGCATCGGGAAATCCCGCGCTGTTGCGGGCGCAATTCGGCGCCTTTACCGCACGTCGCCGCGCAGCCAATCCGCGATCAATTCGAGTTGCTGCCGGCTGAGTTCGAGGCGCTCGCCGCTGGCGGGCATGCGGTCGTTTCGCTTGCCGTAGAATCGCTCGTGCGCGGGATTGTAGAGAAAGGCCACGGTCCATGAGCGCGATGCCCATCCGGTCAGGTCGGGGCCTTTCCCGCCGCCTTCGCCGCGGTAGAGATGGCAGTCGGTGCAGTTGATCTCGGGGCTGATGATCGCCTTGCGGCCAGCCTCGATGAGCGCGGCGTCTCGCGCGTCGGCCTCGCGTTGGGCGGGCAGTGCGGCCTCGGCGGAGAGCGCGACGAGGGCGGCATCGAGCTGCTTCTTTTCCTCCTCGGAGTAGCCCGGCACATCGTCGAGCACGTAATCCACCATCGGGCTGCGCTTCTTTCCTTCCGGCGGATGGACAAAGGCGGTGCCGCCCCACCAGCGATCCGTCGCGATCAGCTTCGGATCCATGAAAGCGCGCAGCCATTCGCGGCTGCCCCAGCCTTTGAGTTCGGCGGCGGTTTGCTGATCCTGGAGCGGGAGTCCGAGTCCATCGTGGCCGTCGTAGCTGTGGCACGAGGCGCATTTCGCGGCGAAGAGCTTGGGGCCCTGGGTCAGCGGGTCGTCGCGGAGCAGGGTGAGCGCCCCCTCGGGCGGGATGCCGCTGCGCGTGGCGAGCACTTTCACGCGCGCGGCGTCGCGTTCGCCGGCATGCACGGCGGCGAGGAAATGCGGGTCGGTGAAATCGTGCCGGTAGGCCATCGCGGTGAGCGCGGCGAAGACGGCGAGGCCCACCCAAAGGAAGGTGAGATTGAAGCGGTGCCCGAATTTCCGATGCGCCCAGAACGGCAGGAGAAAGAGCAGCGTGGCGATGGCGCCGGGGAGGATCACCGAGCCCCAGATGAGATCTTTTCCGGGGAACCAATCCTGCAATTTCAAAAGCTGGAAGAGCCCCATGAAGTACCAGTCGGGCCGCGCGGCGGAGTAGTTATCCGCGGGGTCGGCGGGGGCGGTGAGCTCCGCGCCGTGCCGCCAGAGCACGAGGCCGAGCACCGCGGCGGCGACGGCGAGGCAGGCCACGGCGTCCTTCAAGACCTGGTCCGGCCAGAACATCGCGTCGGGCTTTTTCCGCGGCTCCTTCACGGTGATGCCGTGGCGGCGGAAGAGATAGATGTGGCCGACGATCAGCGCCACGAGCAGCGCCGGCAGGATGCCCGCGTGCAGCGCGAAAAAGCGCGTGAGCGTGTGATGCCCGTAGTCCGGCCCGCCCACGACGATGCGCTGCAAATCCGGCCCCACCCACGGCACGCTCGCGAGGAGATTCGTCGCCACCTTCGTCGCCCAGAATCCCTTCTGATCCCACGGCAGCAGATACCCGGTGAGCGAAAGCGCGAGGGTGAGTCCGGTGAGTCCGAGCCCGAACCAGTAGTTCACTTCGCGGGGCGCCTTGTAGGCGCCATCGATCACCACCTGCATGAGATGGAGCACGAGCAGCGGCACCATGAGCTGGGCCGTCCAGTGGTGAATGCCGCGTAGCATCCAGCCCAGCGGCACGTGCTCCTGGATGAAATAGACGCTCTCCCACGCCGACTGCGCGCCGGGGCTGTAGCCGAGCCAGAGCAGGCTGCCGGTGAGAAATTGCACGACGATCGTGAAGCTCAGCGTGCTGCCCCACACGTAGCGCCAGCGCGCCCCGCCGGGCACATGCTCGAAGAGCGCCGCGCGCAGGAGCTGCCGATATCCGGTCCGTTGATCCAGCCAGGCGAGCGGGCTCATCATGCCACGGCCACTTTTTCCCGGATGCCCGATTTGAAGTTTTGAAATCTCACCCACACCTCGCGCTCGCGCAGCTCCACCTCGAGCGTGTCGAGTCCGCGCAAGCTCGGGCTCTTCCCCACCACCTCCCCGCCCTGGCCAAATGTGCTGTCGTGGCACGGGCAGTAAAACGCGTGCTTTTCCTCGCGGAACTCGACGGAGCAGCCGAGGTGCGGGCAGGCCGCGTGGAAGGCCACAATCTCCGTCTCGCTCCGGCGCAGGAGGAAGACCGCGCCGATCGCCTGCTTCGGAAACTGCGTCCACGCATCGCGCCGATCCGCGATGACCTGAAACAACTTGGGAGCGCCGCCCACCTTGAGCATGTCGAGCGTGGCGAGCATCACCTCGACCGGCGGGCCCTTCAGCCGCAGCGGCGCGGTGACGACCACGATGCCAGCGACGATCGGCGCCGCCAGGCAGCAGCCGCCGAGCACGGTGCAGGCGGCGGCTTTCAGGAATTCGCGCCGCTCGACGGGCGCGGGCGTCGGGGGAGCAGGTGAGTCGGGAGCGGTCATGTGAGGCGGGTTGGCAATTGGTGAAGGTTGGCGCGGCCGATTGCAATCCTTCGAGCGCGTCGAATGACTTCCGCTCCCTGTCCGCAGCCACATCTCCTTGATCTCCTGCGGACGAAGATGGTAGCTCTGCCGCCCCATGAAAAACTGCGTTCGAAGCTCGTGCATTCTTCTCCTGATCGCCGCCTGCCTGACCGGCTGTGCCAGTCCCGTCGCCGGCACCTGGCGGAACGTGAAGCAAAACGGCCAGCCCATCCCCGCGTCACGGCGATTGACCACCACGTTTGGAAGCTTCGGTGGCGTGACCATGAGCGATGGCCGCACCTCCACGCGGAGTGAAGGAAGCTACGCCGTGCGAAATGACCTGATCACCTTGACGGCCGATGGCCACTCGCAAACTTACCGCTACCGCATCGCGGGCGATGAGTTGCGTTTTGATGGCGCGGGGGGCTCGGTCGTATTCCGACGGGCCGCGTCCCGCAGGTAAGAGGGTGTACCGGAAGTCTCGTGGATGATTGGAATGCGCATCCTGGCGCGCAGCACCGCATCGTACAAGTCATTCTGAGCTTGCGAAGAACCACTGATCCCTGCGGGCAGCGGCGGCGCGGAGCCGTCGGACATGGGGAGTCGCTCCGCACCGCCTCCGCCCGCAGAGATCAGTGGTTCTTCGTTCCTCAGAATGACGGGTTTTTGGTTTGCGCTGCGCGCGGACGGACTTTCGGTACACCCTGTTAGAGGTCGCCTCCCCGCGGGCCGCAGGGCCGGCTCGACGGTCGCGTTCGTTGACTGGCTGCGCTCGCTTCACCTTTCGGATTGAACCGGCGGCGATCCCGTGCAGCGTGCGCCCTGCCGCTGCACAGTTATGAGGCCCCCCCATTTCCATCCCGTCACTGCACCGCTGCTTCTCGCGCTCGCCTACTTCGTCACGGGGTGGCTGGGTCTGATGCTGCCGGCTTTCGGCTCGCACATCACGCTGGTGTGGATGCCGACGGGCATCGCGGTGGCGGCGCTGTTTCGCTGGGGATGGCGCTGCTGGCCGGGGATCACGGTGGGCGCATTCGCCGTGAATCTGGCGACCGGCACGCCCTGGCCGGTCGCACTCGGGATCGCGGCGGGCAATACCGCCGGACCTATGCTGGCTGCGTGGATGCTGCGACGCATCGGCTTTCATCCCACCTTTGATCGCGCGCGGGACATTCTCCTCCTCGCCGCCGGGGCCGCGCTCGGCATGCTGGTGACCTCCAGCCTCGGTGTGGCCACTCTCGCCGCAGGCGGGATGCTGGCGCCCGGGACGGGGATCACCGCATGGCTCACGTGGTGGGCGGGCGATGGCCTCGGCGTCATCGCCGCCGCACCCCTGGTCTTCACGAATACGCGCGTGGAGTGGACGGCGATCCGGCGCCGCCGACTGGAGTTCCTCATCTGGATCGGCGCGACGTGCCTCGGGACGTGGGCCGTCTTCGCCGCGAATTCAGGCGCTTCTGGCCAGCCTCTGGCGATTGCCTTCCTGCCGCTGCCTTTTGTGGCGTGGGCGGCGCTGCGTTTCGGTCCGGTCGGCACGTCGCTGGGGTTGATCATCCTCTCGGTAGGCGCGGCCTACGGCACGGCGACGATGCGCGGCCCCTTTTTCCGATCGAATGCCGTGGAGGAAGTGACGGTGCTCTGGCTCTACATGGCGACCAGCGCCGTGCTCGGCTGGCTGATCTCGGCGCTGCACACCGCACGCGTGCGGGCCAGCGTCATCCAGCGGCTTCTCGAGCAGGCTCTGAGCGATGTCTCGCTCGGCGTGCTCATGTCCGGGCTCGACCGGCGCATCACGTACGCAAATCACGGCTTCACCCGGCTCACCGGCTACACGGCGGCGGAGCTGGTGGGGAAAAGCTGCGCGCTTCTCCAGGGCCCGGAGACCGATCCCGGGACGGTGGACCGGCTGAAGATCGCGCTGCGCGGCGACGGGTTTTTCGACGGGGAAATTCTCAACTATCGCAACGATGGCACGACCTTCTGGAATGGCCTGCTCATCTCGCCAGTGCACGACGAGAGCGGCGCCATGACCGGCTTTCTCGGCATCCAGCGCGACATCACCAAGCGCAAACGGGCGGAACTGGCCCTGCACCAAAGCGAGGAGCACCTCCGCACGATCGTCGAACTGGAGCCGGAATGTGTGAAGCTCCTGTCGCCCGACGGCACGTTGCTCGAAATGAACCCGGCGGGGCTGGCGATGATCGAGGCCGGCTCGTTCGAGGAAGTGCGCGGGTGCCCGCTGACGCAACTCATCGTGCCCGAGGATCGCGCCGCCTTTTCCGAAGTGCACCGCCGCGCCATGCAAGGTGCGGCCGGGCGCTGCGAGTTTGCCTTAGTGAGCCTCAAGGGCACGCCGCGCTGGCTGGAGACGCACGCGGTGCCCTACCGCGACGCGCGGCGCGAGATCGTGGGCGTGCTCGGCATCACGCGCGACATCACCCAGCGGCGGCAGTCCGAAGCCCGGCTGCGGGACAGCGAGGAGCGGCTGCGGCTGGCCATGTCCGCCGCTCGTCAGGGCCTCTACGATCTCAACGTCCAGACCGGGGAATGCATCGTCACCCCCGAGTACGCCCTCATGCTCGGCTACGATCCGGCGGAGTTTACCGAGACCAATGCCGCGTGGCGCGAGCGGCTGCATCCCGACGATCGCGAGACGGTTTACGGAGCCTACACGGACTACGTAGAGGGGCGGCGGGAGGAGTATCGCGTCGAGTTTCGCCAGCGGACGAAAAACGGGCAGTGGAAATGGATTCTGTCCATCGGCAGCATCGTCGGGCGCTCAGCCGATGGGCAGCCGCTGCGCATGCTGGGCACCCATACCGACATCACCGAACTCAAGCTCGCGGAGCGGGCCCTCGCCACCACGACCGACCTGCTCGAGCGCACCGGTCAAATGGCGAAAGTCGGCGGCTGGGAACTCGACCTCCAAACCATGCAGCTTTTCTGGTCGCAGGAAACCTGCCGCATCCATGAGATCGAGCCTCCCGTGGCGCCCGCCCTCGATCAGGCGATCAATTTTTATGCACCCGAGGCCCGGCCGATCATCGCTGAGGCGGTGCAGGCCGGGATCGAACAAGGCACGCCGTGGGATCTCGAGTTGCCGCTGATCACCGCCAGCGGACGGCCGACCTGGGTGCGCGCCCAGGGATCCGCCGTGATGGCCAATGGAAAGGCGATCAGGCTCGTGGGGGTTATTCAGGACATCACGGCCCGCCGGCAGGCGCAGATCGAGCGCGAGGCCCTCGACCGGAATATGCAGGAGACGCAAAAGCTCGAGAGCCTCGGCGTCCTCGCCGGCGGCATTGCGCATGATTTTAACAACCTGCTCACCGCCATCCTCGGCAACGCCAGCATCGCGCAACTCGAATTGCCGCCCGACTCCTCCGCGCAGGATTGCCTGGCGCACATTACCGAGGCTTCACTGCGCGCCGCGGATCTCTGCAAGCAGATGCTCGCCTACTCGGGACGCGGCCGCTTCGTGGTCCAGTGGGCCGACCTCGGCGCACTCGTCGAGCAGACCGCGCAGATGCTGCAAATCTCGATCAGCAAAAAATCCGTGCTCCGGTTTCGGCTGGAAAAAGAACTCCCATCGGTCGAGGTGGACGCGACCCAGATCCGGCAGGTCATCATGAACCTCGTGATCAACGCCTCCGAAGCCATCGGCGACGCGAGCGGGGTGATCAGCATTTCCACGGGCTTGGCCCGCGTCGATCGCGACTACTTCCGCGGCACCCTCATGGATCCCGATTTGCCGGTGGGCGATTACGTTTTCCTCGAAGTTTCCGACACCGGCTGCGGGATGGACGCCGAGACGCAGGCCCGGATTTTCGAACCGTTCTTCACCACGAAATTCACCGGCCGCGGGCTCGGGCTCGCGGCAGTGCTCGGCATCGTGCGCGGCCACAAGGGGGCGATGAAGGTCTATTCCGAACCGGGCCGCGGGACGACCTTCAAGCTGCTCTTCCCGGCGGCGCACGGCCTCGCTGAAACTCTCCAAAAGGCGGAGGCTGCCGTCCCCCCGTGGCAGGGCGAGGGCCGCGTGCTCGTCGTCGATGACGAGGAGACGATGCGGACGACTGTCGCGCGCATGATGCGCCTCACCGGACTCGATCCGGTGCTCGCCGCCGATGGGCGCGAAGCGGTCGAAATATTCCGCGCCGACCCCGCTGGATTCGCATTCGTGCTGCTCGATCTGACCATGCCGCACATGGACGGCGAGCAGACCTTCACCGAACTGCGCCGCCTCCGTTCCGATGTGCGCGTGGTGCTGATGAGCGGCTTCAACGCGCAGGAAGCGCTGGGGCGTTTCAACGGCAGGGGACTGTCCAATTTCTTGCAGAAACCCTTCACCATCGAATCCCTCCGGACAGTGGTGCGGGGGGTGATGAGTTAAGAGGGATCGGCGACGCGCACCTTCGGCAGCACACTGAAACCCCACACGCCCGCGGCCAGCATCCAGAGATAGCTCGCGCCGCTGAGCCAGTGCGGACGGCTCGGCAGGAAATCGCCCACCGTGCGGAGCACGGTGCCGGCGAGGAGGAGAAACATCGCGATTTGCAGGGAAGGCAGGCGGGTCTCGAAAAGCGCCTCGTTTCCCGAATGACCGAGCACCACGCGTGTGGCCACCGTGAAAGTGATGAGGCTGAAGCCGCCGAGGAAAATGACGTGCAGCCCGGCGATGCGTTGACCCGGCCAGAAGAGCGGGAAGATCAGGCCCGCGACGAGCGCGAGCAGGGCCAGTTGCGCGGCGAGCGACGCGGTGCGGAGAGGAAAGGACTGGCGGTGAAATGGCACCATCGCCGCCAGATAAATGATCGCCGCGAGGCCGCGCATCCAGGCCGCGGCGGACGCCAATGGGCCGATGGCTTCGAGCCAGAAACTCGCGAGCAGAACCAGCCCCGTGGCCCCGGAGAACGCCGCACGTAGCAGCCAGCCGCCCGAGGCGGTGCGCTCCTCGGCAATCGTGCGCACATCGCGCAGCCGGAGGAAACGCGGGAGCAAAAACGTCCCGATCCCGAGCAGGAGAAACAGCACGAACGCCTGATTGAGCAGGATCGCGCCAAACATCGTGACGCGACCCGAAACCCAGCCCTGCACACCGCACAGCCACAGCACCGGCCCGATCAGCCCGCTGAGAAAACCAAACGCCACGAGCACAAAGCCGGGCGGCGGCAGTTCCGTGCGTCCGCGCACGCGCGCGACCATGCACGCGCCGAAGCCCAGCATCAGCGCGATGAAGGCGAGATCCCCGGAGCGTGGCTGCATGCCGATGTGCAGGCCGGCGGAGAGCAGATAGACGGCGACCAGCGTCCACAATTCTCCCCGCCGCAGCGAAGGCGCCGAGAGCAGCCGCGGCAGCGCCGTGCCGAGAAAGCCAATGACGAAGCCGGCGAGGAATCCCTCGATCATCAGCCGCGCGTGCATCGGGCCGGGATGGAACTTGTGCAGCCCCAAAAAGAAGAGCGGCCAGAGCGACACCCCGGAGATGCCGAGCAACGTGGCGAGCGGAAAGAAAATGCGGAACGGCTCGGCGGGACAAAGGCTCAGGAACGGCGGACGCCCGGTCGTCATAGGAGCGATCCGCCGTCAGGTTCCGTCGGTGCCGCAGAAGTGAAGAGCACGGCGAAACTGCCATCATCCATTTTCGTCACCGCCGCCACGAAGCCCTGCGCCGCGAGCACGCCGATGAGGGGGCGCGGTTCGAACGGCGCAACGATCCGGAGTTGCTCGCCGTCGCGCAGCCGTCCCACCGCTTCCATGATGCGCGGAAATGGCTCGCGGCCCGCGCGGATATCTTCGCGCACGTCGAGGGTGATGATGGTGGGTGGCATAAGTTCTCTAGAATTCGGAAGGCAAAATCGGGATCTCTCGCAAAGGCGCAAAGACGCAAAGGAAGGGAGGCATAAGGAAGAACCGCGTCCTCGCAGCGACGACGCATGCGCGCTCGGCGCCTTCGCGTCTTTGCGAGAGCATTTTCATCGCTGCGCGCCGCGCGCGGCCTTCTCGATCGCGGCGATGAGCGGCGCGGAGTCCTGCTTCAAGCCCGCGTGCTGGAAGACGATTTCACCCTCGGCATTCATCAGGGTAATGAGGTTGCTGTGCGCGAACTGCCCGCGCGCGTCCTCCGTGTAGTTGACGCCGAGCAGCGCCGCGAGTTCGCGCGCGTCGTCGGCCTCGCCGCGCAGGAGCGTCCAGCGATCGCGAGTGAGCTGGCGCTTTTCGCGGAAGGTGGCGAGTTCGGCGGGCGTGTCGCGTTTCGAGTCGATGCTCACGAGGAGAAAATCCACCTTGCCGAGCACGTCCCGCGGCAACCGGCTCTCGATCGCCTTGAGTTCGCCGACCAGGATCGGGCAGGCGTATTCACACTGGGTGAAAAACATCGCCACGATCTGCGGACGGCCGCGCAACACGCCGAGTTTGATTTGACGGCCGACATCGGAGGTCCACGTCGAGTCGAGCAGATAGAGCGATTTGTCCGTGGGCTGCCCGGCGGCGAGTTCCGGGCGGCAGCACGGCGGGAGCGGCTCGGCGGCGAAAAGAGCGAGCGGGAGCAGGATCGCGAGCAACGTTTTCATGGGCCTTTCGCGCAGCGGAAGCCGAGGTTGTGGACGGTGTAGCCCGCGCGCAGGCTGCTGCGAAATCCGAAGCGCATGAAGGCCGGAAAGTTCGCACGATCATTCGCGCCCAGCGAACCCGCACCGCAGAAAAGCTGGCGCTCCAACCCGGTGTCGCCACGCGCATCGCCAGTCACCATCGCGCTGTTGAAATCGCTGGTCCATTCCCACACGAGACCGTGCAGATCGCGCCCGCCGAAAAAATTCGCGCGCCCCGCGCCCGCATCCGGCAGCGACGCGGGCGACGGCGTGCCGTACCAGCGCGCCACCGCCGCGAGAAACTCCGGCTCCTTCGATCCATCCGCGGTCGTGAAGCCCGCACCCGCCGCGACTTCCCACTCCGCAGTCGTCGGCAGCCGCTTCCCTCGCGCGGCGGCGAAGGCTTTCGCCGCGAACCACGAGACATTCGTGACCGGCTGTTCGGTCCGGGCGTTCCCGAGATCCAGGTCACCCGCCCAGTGCCCGAGATAACGTTCATCCGCAAAAAGCCGCTTCACCTGCGAGCGCCGCCACTTCGGATTCTCCCGCACGAAGGCGAGGAACTCGCCGTTCGTCACCGGCCGCACGTCGAGTTGAAATGCCGCGACGGGGACTTCCTTCGCGTCCTTCTCTCCGCGAAAGAGCGGCCGGTAAATCGTCTCAGGCATCGCCGCCATGCCCGGCTCCGTCCCGCGCACGGCGCAGAGCGCGGTGAACGCCGCGACGAGATGCAGCACGAGGCGCATGGCTATTGATTCACCGATTCCGCGTGGACCCTTTTCACTTCCTCCACAGTCACGATGTCGCCGCTGTTGCCCCACGCATTGCGGACGAAGGTGAGCACGTGCGCGATCTGTTCGTCGGTCAGCATCACCGGCGGCATCACCCCGTTGTATTTCTGGCCGTTCACGACGATCTCGCCGGACTGCCCTTTGATCACCCCGCGAATCGCGCGCGCTTTGTCCGCCATCAGGTAGTCGGATTTCGCCAGCGGCGGAAATACACCCGGCATTCCCTGCCCCTCCGCCTGGTGGCACGCGAAGCACGTCTGCGCGTAGATCCGTTTGCCTTTCTCAATGAAGATCTCCTTCCCCATCGCCGCGATCTTCGGCTCGCCGGCGATGGCTTTCTTCATCTCGGATTGGAGCGTCGCCACCCGCGCATCCCCGCCGCCGGGGAGCGCGTATTCGCCGAGGTAGGTCGCGTCCACTTCCTTGCCGGAATAGACGAGCAGGTTCTGCGGCCCCTCGACTTTCAGCATCCCGAGCGCGCCTTTGTTGAAGGCGCGGAAGATCGAGTGATCCACGAGGATGAAGGTGCCGGGCACATCGAGTTTGAAATCGACGATCGCGGAACCGCCCGCGGGCACGAGCGTCGTCTGCACCTGCTCCTGCGAGATCTTCATGCCGCCCTCTTGATACACATGATCGAAAATCTCGCCGATGACGTGGAACGACGAGACGAGATTCGGCCCGCCATTGCCGATGAAGAGCCGCACGCGCTCGCCGACTTTCGCCTTCAGCGCCTTGTCTCCGACGAGCGATCCGACCGCCCCGTTGAAGACGACGTAGCTCGGCCTTTCATCGACCGCCTTCTCCATGTCGAACGGCTGCAGTCCCTCCTCGCCGAATTTTCCCTTCGTATAAAAATCGCCCTGCATCACGTAGAACTCCTTCTCCACCGGCGGCAATCCTTCCTTCGGCTCGACGAGGATCAGCCCATACATCCCGTTCGCGACGTGCATCCCGACAGGTGCGGTCGCGCAATGATACACGTAGAGCCCGGGGTTGATCGCCTTGAACGAAAACTGCGACTCGTGCCCCGGCGCGGTGAACGACGACGACGCGCCGCCGCCCGGCCCCGTCACCGCGTGCAGGTCGATGTTGTGCGGCATCTTCGAGGTCGGATGATTGCCGAGATGGAACTCCACGAGGTCGCCCTCCCGCACGCGAATGAACAGCCCCGGCACCTCGCCGCCGAAGGTCCAAAACAAATAGTCAACCCCATCCGCCATGCGCTTCACGACTTCGCGCACTTCGAGATGCACGATGACCTTCGTCGCGTGCCGCCGCTGGATCGGCGGCGGCACATTCGGCGCGGCGGTGAGCAGGGCCTTTTCCTCGCCGACGATTTCCGGATCAGTCCCCTTCGCCGCCGGTCCCGGCAGCGGTGCGGCCGGAGTGACGGGCGGCTCAGCGGCGAAAAGAGAGGACATCGCGGCAAGACCGAGTACCGAGAGAAAAATGGCGGAGGAGGTGCGTGCGCGTTTCATAAGGTTGATCTTAGTCTCGCAGGTCGAGACAGCTTTGACATGGGTCAAAGTTTCAGCGCATTCCACGGAGCTCCGCGCCGCAGTGAAGCTCACCGATTCCATGGCGGTACATTCCCCGCCAGTTTGATCCAGGTCAAAGCGGGCCCTGAACGATTGCAGCAAAATGGGAATGCAATCGAACCCACAAACAAATCACACCACCCTCACCGTATGCAAAAACTCCTCTCCCTCATTGCCCTCAGTTTCTCCCTGTGCTCCTTTGCCGTGGATCCCGTCAATACCGTCTGCCCGATCAGCGGCAAAGCGGCGGACCCGAAAGTCACCGTCACCTATGAAGGCACGGCCTACGCCTTCTTTGACGACACCTACCGGAAGAAGTTCGAGGCCGACCGGGCCGGCAGCCTTTACCAACAACTCGGCGGGAAGGCCGCCATCGACGCCGCCGTGGAACTTTTCTACACCAAGGTCCTCGCGGATGCCCGCGTGAACTCCTACTTCAAGGACATCAATATGACCCGCCAGAAGAAGAAGCAGAAAGAGTTTCTCTCCATGGCCCTGGGCGCGCCCACGAAATACACCGGCGCCGACCTGCGCACGGCACATCGGGAACTGCCCGGCCTCAACGACACTCATTTCAACGCGATCGCGGAGCATCTCCAGGCGACGCTGGCGGAACTGAAAGTGGACAAGGCGCTCATCGATCGGACGCTGGCGATCGTCGAGACCACGCGCGCCGACGTGCTGAATCGAACGAAGCCTGCCAACTGATCTGCGCCGCGGCCGCGCCGGGATGCGTTGCGTCCGAGTCAAAGCGCGCAGCGAAAAAGAGTGATAGGTTTTTGACGTCAACAAACCACCGAAAGGACACCACCATGAGCCACTACATCGCCCTGCTGCGCTTTACTCAAAAAGGCGCGGAACACATCAAGGAATCTCCCAAACGCGCGCATCACTTCAACGCGATGGCCAAAAAAGCCGGCGTCAAAGTCGAGGCCCAATACTGGACCATCGGCGCCTACGACGGCGTGATCATCATCCGCGCCGACAGCGAAAAGAAAGCCCTGCATCTGCTGACCTTGCTCGCGGCCGCCGGCAATGTGCGCACCGAGACGCTGCAGGCTTTCACCGACAAGGAATTCGCCGGGATCGTGGACTGAAACCGCGCCCGCACTCAGCCCGTCTCGCCAAGATTCGCACGGAACTGCGCCTCGAGCCGCAGCGGCGAGAGCACCCGGATGCGTTTCCCTTCCACCGCGATCTGGCCGGCGTCACGGAGCCGCGCGAGGGCGCGGGAGAGAGTCTCGTTGCGCGTGCTCAGTTCCGAGGCGAGCACGGTCTTGGTCACATCGAGCGCGATCTCGAACGGGCCGGCCGGCCGCGGTTGTGGACAACGCTTGAGCAGCCAGTGAATCAGCCGCGTCTCGACATCCTTGCCCTGCAAATCCTCGACGGCATTCACGAGCAGGCGCAGATGCTGGCTCATCGAACCGATCATGCGCAGCGCGAGTTCCGCGTGCGACTTGAGCAGCGAGAGGAATTCCGCGCGCGGGACAAACAGAAGGTCGCAATCCTCGACCGCGCGCGCGCTCGCCGGATAGCCGCCGGTGCCCGCGAGCGCGCCCTCGGCGAAGGACTGCCCCTGGCGGAAAACATGGATCACTTTTTCCGACCCGTCGGCGCCGAGGCGATGCACGTTCACCGCCCCCTGTCGGATGATGAAGAAGCCGCGCACGGCCTCGCCTTCGTAAAACAAATAATCACCCCGGCTCGCGCGACGGACCTCGACGAACCTGGCGATCCGCTCGAGGTCTTCGGCCGCCAGATCGGCGAACATGCTGCATCCGCGCAGCGCCACCGTTTGCGCGGCGAGCCGGAGTTCATGAAATTTATCGGGCACACCCGCGATCATGGGTCGGCGTGGGCGGGTGCGTCGAGCGGGCGTCGAGTTGGCCGCCCTTCTATCAAGTCGGTAGCTGCCGCCGAAAGTCCGTGGGCGACTGCCCGGCGATGCGGCGAAACATGCGGTTGAAATGCGTGAGTGAGGCAAAGCCGGCCTCGTAGGCGACTTCCGTGATGCGGGCCTGTGGATTCGCGAGGAGCTTCTTGGCCTTCGCGATGCGCACCATCGAGAGGTATTGGGTAAAGGTCATGCCGGTCGCGTGCTTGAAGATCTTGCAGAAATGGAACGTGCTCGCGTGGACGCTGCGGGCGATCTGCGGGAGAGTCAGCGGCCCGCCGCTCTGCTCGTCGATGATCTGTCGTGCGCGCTCGATCATCGGCGGCTCCGCATGGGCCTGCTGGGTGGCGATCTGCTCGGCGGCGAGGGAGAGATGCTGGGCGAAGACTTCGAGCAGACGCAGGACGGCGTCATATTGCTTTCGCTCGATGACGCGGGATCCGAAATACGCATTCTCCAAAGTCGTCCAGTCCACATCGGCTCCGCCCTTCTTCAAAAAAGTGGCGACCCGGCGAAAGTCCGCAGGCGTGAGTTTTTTCAGCGCCACCTGTCCGGTCTGGAGGAAGCCGAGGATCTTGTTGCCGACGCGCACGGGCACGGCGGAGTCGGTGAGTCCGGCGTGGCAGACCGCGCTTTTCGTCATGCCATCCGCCCCTGCGGTTGAGAGTTGATCCTGCAACTCCACGCACATCCGGCAGCCCGGCTCGCTCTCCGCCATCTGCACGCAAAAGTCGTTCGCCGCCGGGCTCCCGCGCATCCCCGGTCGCCTCCTTCCAGCAGGCGCATAGGTCAACGGCAGACCGGTCGCTTCGGAAAAGGCGCGCTCGTAGTCGCGCAGGATTTGCGACTGCGAGAGCTTTTCGGAGATCGCACCGGAATCAGGAGTCTTCACGGCCAGATACTGATCCGCGCCGGCAGTTAACGCAACGCAATGGAAGGTGATCGTTGCCCAAGGGAAGGTGAGCGCGGGCCCGCGGCTCGCGCCAGAGTGCGCTCGTGATGGAAGCACATGCAGTCAACTCCGAGCCCGACACCGGCCCCTGTGGCCGGTGCGAGCAGGGCCGCTGTGGTGAAAAGCGAGCGGCATCGCCCCCAATAGCGACGGCATTCCGTGCCGTTCACGCGACCGTGTCGCCTTCCGCTTCCATCACAGCGATGCCCGTTGTGAGCGGTGCGGAATCCCGTCTCTATCCGGTGGCCGGCGTGGACTCATGAACGTTCTCGCGCTGACCATCTTCGTCGGGTTTCTGCTCGTGGGTTTCTTCGTGATCCTGTGGATCGCTGCGGCGTGCGATCCCCGCCAGTTCAGCGAACGCGACGCGCTGCTCCCCCTGGAACCCGATTCACCCGCTTCTCCAAAAACCGATCCATGAGCACCCTTCCCGCGGGCGCGAAGCCTGCCACCAAAACCCGCATCGAATACGACGACACGCCCGTCCGCCAGTTCATGGTGGCGTCCATCTTCTGGGGCATCATCGGAATGCTCGTCGGCGTGCTCATCGCCGTGCAACTCGGGGTGTGGCAGGCGAATTTCAACACGTCCTGGCTGACCTTCGGCCGGCTCCGCCCGCTGCACACGAACGCGGTCATCTTTGCCTTCGTCGGCAACATGATGTTCGCCGGCATCTACTACTCCACGCAGCGGCTGGTGAAGGCGCGCACCGCCTCGCAGCTACTTTCACGCATTCATTTCTGGGGCTGGCAGGCGATCATCGTCGCCGCCGCGATCACCCTCCCGCTCGGGCTTTCGCGCGGCAAGGAATACGCCGAATTGATTTGGCTGATCAACATCGCCGTCGCGCTGATCTGGGTCGTCTTCGCGATCAACTTTTTCTGGACCCTCGCCCGCCGCAACGAGCCGAGCCTCTACGTCGCGATCTGGTTCTACATCGCGACGATCATCACCGTGGCGATGCTCTACATCGTCAATCACCTCTCGATCCCGACGAGCCTGACGCACAGCTACCCGATCTTCGGCGGCGTGCAGGATGCGCTCGTGCAGTGGTGGTATGGGCACAACGCCGTCGCGTTCTTCCTCACCACGCCGATCCTTGGCATCATGTATTACTTTCTGCCGAAGGCGGCGGAACGGCC
>JANOAZ010000240.1:0-26129 GCA_031411395.1 Chthoniobacteraceae bacterium | reverse complement strand
CGAATCCGCGAAGACCGCCGGCTCGTCACCCGCGCCCACCCGGACCAGCGTGCAGCCCACCGTCCGCGGCCTGCCGGTGCCCGCCCATGCCGCAGGCGCGAGCTATCTTTCCCCGCGCATGAAGGCACGCATGAACGAACTCGGCCTGCACGCCGCGGATCTCGCCGGCATCGCCGGCAGCGGCGCGGCGGGTCGCGTCACGATCGAGGATTTCGAAAAATTCATCGTCAAACTCGAAGAGAGCAAACTCAGCCACGCCTCCTCCATGCGCGTCGCCGTGGCCGACGCGATGCGCCGGAGCTGGACCCGCCCGCTCGCCACCGTCGGCCGTTCCGTGATCCTCGAACCCCTGCTCGCCCATCGCAAAACGAGCAACCCGAAACCCGGCCCCGCGCTCTACGCCCTGCGCGCCCTTGCCATCGCACTCGGCGAAAATAGCGCCCCCGCCGACCGCCTGATCGGCGACAAGATCGTCCATCCGCGCGCGATCGATGTGGGCTTCGCCGTGGAAGCCGAGGACGGCGTCCTCGTCCCCGTCCTCCGCGACGCGGACAAAACTCCGCTCAGCGAAATGGTCGTGCGTTACAACGAACTCGTGGAACTGGCGCGCCAGCGTCGCCTGCCCGCCACCGCGCAGGGCGGCTCCATCGCCACGGTCACGAATTTCGGCACCTTCGGCCTCGAGTGGGCCACGCCCATTCCGCTGCCGGAGCAGACGCTCGTCCTCGGCCTCGGCGCCGGGCGCGTGATGCCGGTCTGGGATAAGGATGCGGGCGAATTCAAACCGGTGAACGAAGCGCAGCTCACGCTCAGTTTCGATCACCGCGTGCTCGACGGCGGCGGCGCCGGGCGGCTCCTCCAGCGCATCGCCGCCCTGCTCCAGGAGCCCGGAAAGCTGTAGCTCGGATCCTTTCCGACGCGCTCACGCAAACGGCTCCGCCTGGGTGTGCAACTTCCCAAAGGCTTTGCATTCCTCGTCCATGCTCAAGACCGAATGATCTGGCGCGTGGGGACGCGGAAGTCGCGCGGCTTGCCGGCGATCCAGGCGGCGAACTTCCTGATCTCGGGCTGCGCGAGCAGCGCGGCGACCGTGCGATAGTCGCGTTCGAGTTCCTTCTCGGTAAGCACCGCGTGAATTTGCGAATGGCACGGCCGACAGATGCCCACCGTCCGCTTCACCTCGGCTCGCCCGAACTCGCGCTTGTTGCGTTTATTCCGATGCCGCGTGCGCGGAATGAGGTGGTGTTTGGTCAGCGTCTCGTCGCGGCCGCAGATGGCGCAAGGCATGGGGAAATGACCAATGGAGAATGACCGATGACCAGGCAAGTCCTCACGTGGTTATTGGTCATCTTCCATTGGTCACTAAAAAAAACGCCCCGCTTCCTCACGGAGAGAAAGCGGGGCGTGGATGATTTAGGTGGCGATAATCAGATCACCTGCGTTTTTCCAGGGATGGCGCGCTGATACATGCCATCCGGACCGGGGTTGACCGGGGTGGGCTTGTCAAAACCAAGTTCCTTCGGCAACAGCTCGATCTTGGATTCCAGCGCGGTTTTCCATTCCAACTCCTTGCCCGAGTAGGCGGCCATGCGGCCGAGAATCGCGGTCATGGTGCTCTTCGCGCCGTTTTCCGCTTCGCTGTATTCCTTGTTGTTGCGGATCGCGGCGAAGAGATCGTCGTGCTCCTGTTGATAGGGGTCCTTCGCGCCCTCCGATTTGAAGCGCCACTGCTCGGCGCCGAAGATTTTGTTGCCGCCGACATCGGCCTTGCCCTTCGTGCCGACGACGTGCTCGCTGACACTGTTCCAACAGCCGGGCTGGTGGCGGCAGTAGCTGTAACAAGTCGAGCCATCCTCGTAGTCGAACTCGCACGCGAAGTGGTCGAAGATTTCGCCGTCATCGGAGCCGCCGTTGCTGATTTCGCGGCCGCCCATCGCGCGCGCCTTGACCGGGTAGCCGTTTTTCACCCAGTTGATCACGTCGAGATTGTGAATGTGCTGCTCGACGATGTGATCGCCGCAAATCCAGGTGAAGTAGTACCAGTTGCGCATCTGGTATTCCATTTCGGTCAACTGGCGGCCGTATTGCTTCTCCAAGTCAGCGCGTTTTTTCTGCCATGGCCTGTTGCCGTTCCAGTAGGCCTTCATCGAGGTGATGTCGCCGATCTGGCCATCGTGCAGGCGCTTGACGGTCTCGAGGTAGCCCGCCTGATGGTGACGCTGGAGCCCCACGCCGACCTTGAGATTCTTCTTCTTCGCTTCCTCGGCGGCGGCGAGCACCCGGCGCACGCCGGCGGCATCGCTGGCCACAGGCTTTTCCATGAAGACATGTTTCCCTTGCCGCACCGCTTCCTCGAACATCATCGGGCGGAAACCGGGAGGCGTGGAAAGGATCGCCACGTCGCAGGTTTCGATCGCTTTCTTGTAGGCATCGAAGCCGAGGAATTGCCGGTCCGGTGGCACGTCCACGCGGGCACCGTGGGTCTTTTCGAGATTGGCCAGCGAGCTCTTCATCCGGTCTTCGTGGACGTCGGCGATGGCGACGAGCTTCACCGGGCCGAGTTCGTAAGTGCTGAGCGCCTGGTTCGCCGCGCCGGAGCCGCGACCGCCGCTGCCGACGAGCGCGATCTTGAGTTCGTCGGTGCCGCTCGCGGCGTGCGCGAAGCGCTCCGGAGCGAGTGCGCCGAGGAGCGCGCCGCCGGCCATGGCGCCGCCGGAGGTGCGAAGGAAGCCGCGACGGGAAAAGCCGGGCGGGGTGGTGATATGGGATGGTGGGTTCATGTGGGGTGATGGAAGTGAAGCCCGAAAGTAGGTGAGCGCCGGCGGATTTGGCTACGATTTCTTAACCAAGCATCGGAAATCTGTCTTAGCCGCAGAGGTTCGCAGAGGAAGCGATTCGCCTCCGCATCTGCGTTTCATCCGCGTTCATCTGTGGCTCTTTCATGCTACGCCAGCCACGCCTTCACCACGTTCCCCGCGACATCGGTAAGCCGGTAGTCGCGGCCCTGGAAACGATGCGTGAGCTTGAGGTGATCGAGGCCGAAAAGATGCAGGAGCGTGGCGTGGAAATCATTCACGTGAACGGGATCGCGCACGACGCCCCAGCCGATCTCGTCTGTCTCGCCGTAGATCTGTCCGCCTTTGATTCCGCCGCCCGCCATCATCATGGTGAAGGCATACGGATGATGATCGCGACCGGTGACGTTGGTCGTATTGCCGCCGCGATTCTCGCCGAGCGGGGTGCGGCCAAACTCACTGCCCCACACCACGAGCGTTTCATCGAGCAGGCCGCGCTCCTTGAGATCCTTGATCAGCGCCGCGATCGGCTGATCGGCCATGCCCGCGTTGAAGGGCAGCTCCTTGTCGAGGTTCGAATGATGATCCCACGATGCGTGGATGACATTCACAAAACGCACCCCGCGTTCCACGAGCCGCCGCGCGAGCAGGCAGTTCTTTGCGAAGGCCGGATATTGTCCCGGGCCGCCCGCGCGATCGGCTTTGATCGGCGGGTCTTCGCGATTCACGCCGTAGGCTTCGAGCGTCGCCGCGCTTTCCTGCGAAAGATCGATCAGTTCCGGCGCCGCAGACTGCATGCGAAACGCCAGTTCGTACGAGGCGATGCGGCTCGCGATCTCCGGGTCGTGCGTTTGTTTGAACCGCGACTCGTTGAGCGCGGCCAGCGTGTCCAGTCCGGCGCGCTGGAGCTCCGCCGGCAAGCCGTCGGGGTTCTTGAGGTTCAGCACCGGTTCGCCCTGGTTGCGGAAGAGCACGCCGGAATAGACCGAAGGCAGAAAGCCCGATTGCCACAACGTCGTCCCGCCGCTCGTCCCGCGCCCGTTCGAAAGCACGACGTAACCCGGCAGATCGCGCGCCGCGCTGCCGAGCCCGTAGTTCAGCCACGAGCCGATCGTCGGCAGGCCGAAAGTCGCGCGGCCGCACTGCATCAGGAGCTGCGCGGGGTGGTGGTTGAATTGATCGGTGTGCATCGAGCGCACCATCAGCAGGTCATCGGCGCACGTGGCGATGTTCGGCAGCAGGTCGCTGAAATCCATGCCGCTTTGGCCGTGCTTCGTGAAAGTGCGCTTCGAGCCGAGCAGCCGCGCGGTTTCCTTTTTGATGAAAGCAAAGCGCACTTTCTCCAGTAGCGAATCCGGAAGTGGCTGGCCGCTCAGTTCGTTCAGCTTCGGTTTCGGATCGAATAGATCGAGCTGACTCGGCGCGCCTTCCATGAAAACGAAGATGCAGTTCTTCGCCTTCGGCGCGAAATGCGGCGGCTTGGGGAGCAGGGGATCGGCGGTCGTCGCGGGCGCGGCGAGCAGGCCGTCGGACTGGAGCATCGAGGCGAGTCCGAGCATGCCGAGCCCGCTCGCGGTGGTGGTGAAGAAGTCGCGCCGGGTGAGATGGATCGCGTGGTCGAGAGGGTGCATGGCGTTATTCGCGAGTGATGAACTCGTCGGTGTTCATGACGATGCGCGCGGTCGCGGTCAGCGCGGCAGCCTCGGTGATCGGCGTGAGATCGCCGGCCATCGTCTTCGCCTCGTCCGGATGGCTGAGATAGTAGGCGCGCGCCTTGTCGAGCAGCGCGGTGATGGTGGCGAGTTCCTGCGGTTGCGCCGGTCGCGCGACGCAGAGGCGGAAGCAATGCGCGACGCGCGCCGCGTCATCCGAATCGGCGAGGAGTCGCTTCGCCATCGCGCGGGCGGCTTCGGCAAAGGACGTGGCGTTGAGCGTCGTCAGCGCCTGGAGCGGTGTGTTCGAGACGTTGCGTTTGATCGAGACGAGATTCGCGTCGGGACAATCAAAGGCGATCAGGTCCGGGTACGGCGCGGTGCGCTTGAAGAAGGTGTACATCCCGCGCCGGTAGCGGTTCTCGTCGGTGGCATCCTTCCACTTGAAATTGTTTGCGTAGCTGAGGCTCGCGATCTCCGGCGGCATCGGCGGGAAGACGCTCGGGCCGCCGATCTTTGGCGAGAGAATGCCACTCGCCGCGAGGTGCAGGTCGCGGACGATTTCGCCTTCCACCCGCAGGCGATTCTGACGCGCGAGCAGGAGATTCAGCGGATCGATTTCTGCCAGCTCCGGGCGAACCTCCGAGCGCTGCCGGTAAGTCGCGGAGGTGACGATGAGCCGGATCATGTGCTTCGGACTCCAGCCGCTTTTCACAAGCTCGCCGGCCAGCCAGTCGAGCAACTCGGGATGCGTCGGTTTCTCCCCGCGCACGCCGAAGTCGCCCGCTGTGCGGACGATTCCTTCGCCGAAGAGATGAAGCCAAAACTGATTCGCGATCACGCGAGGGGTGAGCGGGTTTTCCGCGCTCACCAGCCAGCGCGCGAGATCGAGGCGATCCGGCCGCGTGCCCGCGCGCGGCTTGATGGGGGGAAGGATCGCGGGTCCCGCCGGTGCGACCGCCTCCGTCGGCGCGAGGAATTCGCCGCGATGCAGCACCTTCGTTTCGCGCGGTTCGGTGCGCGCGATAAAGATTCGCACATCCATCGTCGGCGGCTTCGGCGCAGCCGCGGAAGCCGCCGCGAGTTGTTCCGCCGCCTGCTGCGCGACGGGATCGAACTTCGCGAAGTAATCGGCGAGTTGTTTGCGTTGATCTTCGCTGCGATCCGGCGTCGGCATCTCCAGCACCTCGCGCACGGCGAGCGGCGCGATGGTCTCCGCGGTCTCGCCGGTCAGCGCGGCGATGCGAAAGCGCCCGATGCCGTGATCGCCCGCCTTATACTGCTGATCGAGCGTGACGGTGATGCGCTTCGTCTTCGCGCCGTCGAGGGCGCGACTGAAGTAGAACGTGGCCTGATGTTCTTTGCCGAATTGCGGTGACACGGCCCAGCCCGTTTCGGGATTTCCGTCGATCGCGTGGGCCACGGGAAAATTGCCCTGGCTGAAATCGGCGACCGGCGAATGCAGCGCGATGGCCGTATCCGCACGCCCCGTGATTTCGCTGAGCACGAAATTGCCGTTCTTGCTTCGTCCCGGACCTTTGCCAGGCAGCGAATCATCCGGCAGCACTTCGAGCCGCAAGCCGGTCACGCGCTCAGCCGGCAATTCGACGACGACGGTATAAGTATCCTTTGCCGCCTGCTTTCCAGTCGCAAGCTGCGACCCATCGGGCAACGCCTTGAAAGTCGCTTTGCCCTTGCTCGTCACGCTCACGATCTTCGCCGCCTTCGGCTGCGGCTCGCCGGCGGGTGCTTTCGACAGTCGCGCGTGGAGATCTCGCTCCCAAACCGCCTGCCGGGTCGCGACCTCCTTTTTCACCGCCGTGAGCTTTGCCTCCAGCGCTTTCATCTGCGTGCCGTGTTTTGCCTGCGCCTGCTCGTAGTCGCGCACGGCCTGATCCGAGATTTTGATCGGCGCCGTCGTCTCGTCCGCGTCGTTGAAGAAGGCGAAGAGCTGATAGTACTCGTTTTGCGAGAGGCGGTCGTACTTGTGCGTGTGACAGCGTGCGCAGGTGAAGGTGTGCGCGAGCCAGACGCCCGCCGTTGTTTCCGTGCGATCGAAAGTCGCCTCGACGCGGAACTGTTCCTTGTCCGCGCCGCCCTCCGTGTTCGTCAGCGTCTGCCGGTGGAACGCGGTCGCGAGTTTCTGCTCCGGGGTCGCTCCGGGAAGCAGGTCGCCGGCGAGTTGCTCGATCGTGAATTGATCGAACGGCAAATCGCGATTCACCGCGTCGATCACCCAATCGCGATACCGCCACGCGTCGGGCCGCGGATTGTCTTTTTCGTAGCCGTCCGAGTCCGCGTAACGCGCGCGATCCAGCCAGTGGCGGCCCCAGCGCTCGCCGAAATGCGGAGAGGCCAGCAAGCGGTCGGCGAGCTTCTCGTAAGCATCGGGTGCGGTGTCGGCGGCGAAGGTGTCGGCTTCGTCCGGCGTCGGCGGCAAGCCGAGCAGATCGTAGCTGAGTCGGCGGATCAGCGTGTAGCGATCGGCTTCCGGCGCCGGCTTGATCTTCTTCGCTTCGAGTGTCGCGAGGACGAAACGATCGATCTCATTCCGCGACCACGCCGCATTCAGTACTGCCGGCGGCGTGGGACGCTTTACCGGTTGGTAGGCCCAATGCACCTGCCACTCCGCGCCTTTCGCGATCCACTGCTTCAGGGCTTCGATCTCCGCAGGCTTGAGCGGCTTCTTGTCCTTCGGCGGCATTCTGTCATCCGCATCGTCGGTGGTGATGCGCGCGATCAATTCACTCTCCTTCAAGTCGCCCGGCACCACCGCCCGCGCGCCGCTCTCTAGTTCCTTCAGCGCCGCCTCTCGACTCGTCAGCCTGAGCCCGCCCTTGGCTTTGTCCGGCCCATGGCATTCCAAGCAGTGCTCGGCGAAGATGCGCTGCACGTCGGGCGGCTCGGCGGCGAGGAGCCGCGTGGCGGCGAAGAGCGCAAAAGCAAGGCTCGTGCAATGGCGTGTCGTGGGGCGGTGCATGGTGGCGCAATAGATGAAACCGCGGCGCGGCGTCGGCGCTAGAGAATGTTTGCCGCGTTCGCTGTTGCAGGAGCGGAGGATCGGAAGGAACATGAGTCGAAATCATGACCGCCCGTCTGCTGCTCCTGTTTGCGATGTTTTTCGGCATCGCCTTTGCGCCGGTGAAGCCGGTGCTGGGATGCGCGGTCGCGGCGGCGACCAGTTGCGCGCACTGCTGCACCTCGGTGGATCACTCGTGCTGCGCTGCGTCGGACGCGCCGAAGCCGCCTGCGCCGATGGCTCCCATTGGAACCGCTTCCGACGACGGCAAACAACTCGTCGCGCCGACTTTGATTTTCCTCTGCCTCAGTCCGATTCCGGCTACTGAGTCTCCCGCCGTTCAACGCCAGCTCGCGGCCCGCCGTCCGGCGCTGCCGCTGCTCGACTTGATCTGCGTCCGCCTCATTTGAGAATGCGTTGACGGGCGCATCGTGCCCGCATCCCGACGTGCTGCCAGTTCGGCAGCCTGCCACCTGCGCCGCTTTCGCGCGCCTGCTTTCCGCAATTTCAATCCAGCTCTTCCAAATGAACTCACACTTTTCCTTTCCACCCTTCACGCGCCGCGGCGCATCGATCCACCGATGAATGCGCGCGTCCTTTTCGTCATCGCTGCCATCGCGGTAGCCGCCGGAGTCGGCTGGCAATTCGGTCGGCAACAACACACGCACTCCGAGACGACCGCGGCCGCTGATCGCAAGGTGCTCTTTTACCAGAGCCCGATGCATCCGTGGATCAAGTCCGACAAACCGGGCAACTGCACCATCTGCGGGATGAAGCTCGTGCCCGTCTATGAAGGCGACGCGGATGCCGTGGCGGGCGATGTGGTGAGGCTCGGGCCGCAGAGCATCAGCGTCGTCGGAATCGAAACAGCCGTGGTGACGCGCCAGCCGTTGCGGCGCACCATCCACGTCGCGGGCACGATCGAGGACGACGACACCGCGCACCGCCGCCTCTCGGCGTATGTCGAGGGCCGCATCGACAAGCTCTTCGTCAATTACGTCGGCGCCGAAGTGACCGCCGGCCAGCCGCTCGCCGCCTTCTACAGCCGCGATCTGCTCGTCGCGCGGAGCGAATATGCCGAGGCGTTGAAACGTCCGCCTTCTCCCGAACGCGAGAGCATCCTCGCGGCGAGCCGGCAAAAGCTGCGCCGCATGGGGCTGATGCCGGAGCAGATCGAGAAGCTCGCGGGAACGACCGGCGACACCATCGATATCGTCGCGCCGAGCTCGGGCACGATCGTCGAGCGCAAGGTTTACCCCGGCCAGTATGTGAAGGAGGGCGATGTGCTTTTCGAGATCGGCGACTTCTCCAAGATGTGGTTCGTCTTCGATGCCTACGAGCGCGACCTCGCGTGGATTCGCACCGCCCAGCCGGTGGAAATCACGACGCCGAGCGTGCCGGGAAAAATCTTCACGGCGCCGATCAGCTTCATCGATCCGAATCTCGTGATGGACACGCGCTCGGCGAAGGTGCGGGTGGTGCTCGAAAACCCGCTGGTCGGCGATCCCGGCAAACACCGGCGCGAACTGCTGCACAAGGTTTTCGCGGATGGGCGGATCAAAGTGGAGACCGAGCCGGTGCTCACCGTCGCCCGCACCGCGGTGCTTTCGCCCGGAGGTGCGCCCCTCGTCTATGTGTTGAAAGGCGAGCGGGGCTATGAGCCGCGCCACATCACCCTCGGGCGCATCGGCGACGAGGTGTGGGAAGTCCTCGCGGGCTTGCAGGAAGGGGAACGCGTCGTTACCACCGGCAACTTGCTCATCGACGCACAAGCGCAGCTCGATCACCCGCAGCCGACGCCGGCGCTGCCGGTCGCTGTGGCGCCCGAGCGGCTCGCCGCGCATCAGGCATCCGCGCTGTTATTGGTTGAGAAGTTGTCGGCGGTGAGCGACGCGCTTTCGTCCGACGATCTCGCCGCGCACAACTCGCGCATCGCGGCGCTGCACACCGTGGCCATGTCCGTGGCGGAGGAACTCGGCGAGCCCGGCAAACGTTTGAGTGAAGTCGCGCACGTCGGTCCCGCCAAGACGCTGGCCGAGGCGCGCAAGCAATTCTATCCACTGGCCACGGCGGTCGCCGGCCTCGCCTTGCAGTGGAAGAAGCAGCTCCCCGCGATCGCGGAAAAGGTGCGGGTCTTCGAGTGTCCGATGGCGAAGTCCGCGGTGCCGAGCGCGGATACGAATCAGGGCCGCTGGGTGCAGATGCAGGCGCCGCTGCGCAATCCGTATTTCGGCAGTGAGATGCTCGAGTGCGGAAAGGAGATCCAGCCGTGATCCATGCCATCATCGCGTGGTCGTTGCGCAATCGTTTCCTCGTCGCCTGCGGCGCGCTCTTCATCATCGCGATCGGCATCTTCGAGGTGCGTCGCACGCCGATCGACGCCATTCCCGACCTGAGCGAAAACCAGGTCATCGTCTTCGCCGACTGGTCCGGCCGCAGTCCCCAGGAGGTCGAGGATCAGATCACTTATCCGCTGTCGGTGAATCTCCAGGGCCTCGCCGGCGTGAAGACGGTGCGCGCCAATTCGATGTTCGGCTTCTCGCTGCTCACCGTGATTTTCGACGAGAAGATCGACAACTACTTTGCGCGCACGCGCATCCTCGAGCGGCTGAATTACCTCGGCGACATCCTGCCCGCGGGCGTGGTGCCCAAGCTCGGCCCCGACGCCACCGGTCTCGGCTGGGTGTATCAATACTACTTCGACGTCGATCCCTCGCAGTCCTCGAAGGGCGGCTACGATCTGGGCGAATTGCGCGCGGTGCAGGATTGGTTCGTGCGTTACCAGCTCAATGCCGTGTCTGGCGTGGCGGAGGTGGCGAGCATCGGCGGGTTCGTGCGGCAGTATCAGATCGAGGTCAGCTCCGCGAAAATGCGGGCGGCGAAGGTGACGTTGCAGGATGTGATGGAGGCCGTCGGGCAGAGCAATCTCAACGTTGGCGGGAAAGTGATCGAGGAGAACGGCATGGAGTTCGTCGTGCGCGGGCTGGGGCTGGTGCAATCGACGGCAGACCTAGAGAAGACGGTGCTCGTCGAGAGGGAAGGCACGCCCATTTATTTGCGCGATGTCGCCACGGTGCAGGTCGGCGGCGACTTCCGGCGCGGCGCGCTCGATGTCGCGGGACGAGAAGTGGTCGGTGGAATCGTGGTGATGCGCACCGGGGAGAACGCGCACGAGGTCATCCAGCGGGTGAAGGAGAAGATCGCGCAGATCACGCCGAGCCTCCCGCCGGGGGTGACGATCAAGCCCTTTTACGATCGCAGCGAATTGATCGATCGCACCATCGACACGCTCAAGCACGCGCTCACCGAGGAGATCATCCTCGTGACGCTCGCGCACATCATCTTCCTCTTCCATTTCCGCAGCATCCTCATCGTCACGTTTCCGCTGCCGGTCTCGATCCTCATCTCATTCATCCTCATGCGGCAGTTCGGCATCACGTCGAACATCATGTCTCTCTCCGGCATCGCCATCGCCTTCGGCGTGCTCGTGGATGCCGCGATCGTGATGACGGAGAATGTCATCCGTCATTGTGAGGAAGCGGAGCTGGCTCTGGGGAGCGCAGGCCGCCGGCCTGTCGCAGCCGGCGGCCCGCCGGGTGCATCGGGCGTGTCTGACGCGTCAGTATCAGAATCCAACACCCAGGACGGAAGTTTGCAGCTGGAAACCCAAGGACACCCGGACCTCCCGGCGGGCCGCCGGCAGGGACAGGCCGGCGGCCTGTGCTCCCCACGGAGCCTCACCGCGCGCGAGACGTGGGAGGTGACCCTCGCCGCATCGCAGCAAGTCGGGCGGCCGATCTTCTTCGCGATGGCGATCATCATCCTCGCCTTTGTGCCGGTGTTCGCGCTGACCGGGCAGGAGGGGAAGCTCTTTCACCCGCTCGCCTTCACCAAGACCTTCGCGATGATCGGTTCGACGCTGCTCGCGGTCACCATCGTGCCGGTGCTGTGCGCGATGCTGGTGCGCGGACCGTTTCATTCCGAGGATCGCAACATCGTCATGCGCCTGCTGCTGCGCGCGTATGAGCCGGTGCTTGACTGGGCGCTGGAGCATCGCCGCACCGTGCTGGCCGGCGCTGGCGCGTTGCTGGTCGCGGCGCTCGTGCTCGCGTTCGGCTTGCCGCGCGCGGTGCTGGAGCGTGTGCCGGCGCTGCGTGGGATGACGGGCATCGGCAGCGAATTCATGCCGCCACTGAATGAAGGCTCGCTGCTCTTCATGCCCGTGCTGCTGCCGCAGACATCGCTCACCGAGGTGAAGCGCATCATGGCCTGGCAGGACCGCGTCATCGCGCAGACGCCGGAAGTCGCGTCGGTGGCTGGCAAACTCGGACGCGCGGAATCCGCGACCGATCCGGCGCCGGTCGAGATGATCGAGACCACGATCATGCTCAAGCCGCCCGAGCAGTGGCGCAAAGGGATGACGAAAGACGCCCTCGTCACCGAGCTTTCCGAGAAGCTCACGCAGGTGCCGGGGTACGTGCCCGGCTTTCTCCAGCCGATCGAAAATCGCATCCTCATGCTCAGCACCGGCATCCGCGCGCAGGTCGGGATCAAGATCCTCGGCGATAACCTCGACGCGCTGCAAACCAAGGCCTTCGAAGTCGAACGCATCGTGCGCGAAGTGCCCGGCGCGGTGGGTGTCGCGCCCTCTCGCTTGCAGGGGAAGCCGTATCTGGAGGTGGCGGTGAACCGCGAGGCGATGGCGCGCTTCGGTTTGAGGGCGGCGCAGTTGCTCGACGTGGTGGAAGCAGGGATCGGCGGGAAGAACGTCACCACCACCATCGAGGGCCGGCAGCGCTTTCCCATCCAGGTGCGCATGGCTCGCGACGAGCGCGACGACATCGAGCGGCTCGGCGATCTGCTCGTCGCCACGCCGGCGGGCAAATACATCCCGCTCGGCCAGCTCACCGACATCCGCCGCAACCTCGGCGCGAGCGAGATCGCCAGCGAGAACGGCCGGCTGCGCGTCTTCGTGCAGGCCAATGTGCAGGGCCGCGACCTCGGCGGGTTCGTGGATGAAGTGAAGCGCCGCATCGCGGAGGAGATCCAACTGCCGAAAGGCATGACCATCGAGTGGAGCGGCCAGTACGAAAATCAGCTCCGCGCCAAACGCACCCTCCAGCTCATCGTGCCCGCGGTGCTCTGCATTATTTTCCTCCTGCTCTACATCGTCTATCGCAACGCCAAGGAAGCCGCGCACGTCATCCTCGCCGTCCCGTTCGCGCTGACCGGCGGCGTCTTTCTCCAGTGGCTGCTGGGCTACAATTTCAGCGTCGCCGTGTGGGTCGGCTACATCGCGCTCTTCGGCACCGCGATCCAGACCGGCGTGGTGATGGTCGTCTATTTGGAAGAAGCCGTGGAGCGGAAGCGGGCGGCGCTCGGGGGGAAGCTCACGCGCCTCGACCTGCTCGCCGCGATCAAGGAAGGCGCGCGCCTCCGCCTCCGTCCGAAGGTGATGACCGTGGCCACGATCGTCGCCAGCCTGCTGCCGATCATGTGGAGCACGCGCACCGGCGCCGAGGTGATGAAGCCGCTCGCCACGCCGGTCATCGGCGGGATGCTGAGCAGCCTCATCCATATCCTCATCGTCACCCCGGTGATCTTCGCCTGGCTGCGCGAGCGGGAGCTTGTGGCTGCTCCCGACACTCCGGCTCAAAGATAGGGTTGCCCGGACCGAACTATTGCACCAAATCCCGCGTGCCCTCGGAGCCTCAAGGCCTGGCGGTTCGTTCCCAACACTCTTTACGCACCTTTTGCCATGAAGCTCCGCGCCCGCCTCCGCACCGTCGCGGCCGCCATTCGCCCCGCCATCCTCAGCGGCTCGATCGCGGCCCTCGCGGTCTTTTCCGCGCAGCCCGCTCGTGCGCAGACCTACACGTCGGCGTCGAGTCTCACTTTCACCAACGCCCTCGCGTGGAACTTCGGCGCGGGCCCGGTGCCCGCCTCGGATCCCGCGCTGGCGCTGACTTTCCAGACCTTCGGCACGGGCGCGATCACGGCGGCGAATGACCTGAACCTCACGCTCAACACGCTCAACCTCGCCACCTCCGGCATGGGGGCGCTCACGCTGAGCAGCTTGCTCGGCGGCGGCTTTGCTTTCGCCGGCGGCGCGGGGAAGATCAACCTGCTCGGCTCCGGAGCCGGCACGGCACTCTCCGCTCCGGTCGTGCTCGGATCGGGGCTGACTTCGCTGACGTTCGATGGCGCGGGCGCGAGCGGCCTCACCATCAGCGGTGTCATCGCGTCGAATACGGGCACGGGCGCGCCGCTGATCATCGCCACGGATGCGGGCAACTCGCTTGCCGGCACGGTGGCGCTGAGCGGCACCAATACTTTCTCCGGCGGCGTGGTGCTGACTTCCGGCGCGCTCTCGCTGGGCAGTGCGCGCGCGCTCGGGGATCGCGCGAATACGCTCACGATCAACGGGGGGATTTTGCGCGGGTCGAACGGGGCCGCCGTTTCCGTGGCCAACAACATCACCCTCAACAGCACGCTCCTCTACGCGAGCACGTCTCCGGCGGTGAATCCCACCACGCTCACCGGCGTGCTCAGCGGCGTGGGCGGCGTGACCAACGCGGCCAACGGCTCGTCCACTTCGCTCGGGCTGACCGGCATCAATACGTATTCCGGTGCGACGACGGTGCGCGGCCTCGACTTCGCACTCGCGGCCAATGATGGCGCGGGCATCATCACGATCAATGGCGCGGTCGGTTCGATCCTCAATTCGTCGGCGATCAATATCGGCGAGGGCGGCGAGTTCCGGCTGAACTACAACCTGGGAAATACGGCCACGAATACGCGCGTCTCCACCGGCACGGCGATCACCTCGACGGGCGGTTTCCTGGAGGTGATCGGGAACACTGGCGTCATCAAGCAAAGCCTCGGCACCGTGAATGCGGGCGGCCTGACCACTCTCCTCGCAGCGACCAACGGCGCGATCACTCCCGCGGCGGGCGCAGCCACGGAAGTCACCGTCTCCAATCTCGTCCGCAGCACCGGCGGGACCGTGACCTTTGCCGGCCCGAACCTCGGCGGCGCGGCGGTCGCGGCGGGACTCGGCGCGGCGCTGGGGAATGTGATCCTCACGCAAATCAACGGCGCGGCTCCGGGCACGGCGCTCGTCGGTGGGGGCGGCGCGGCGGGCAGCACGACGATCAGCATCCTGCCGTGGGCCTTGGGCGACGCGGCGACGACCGTATCCAACTTCGGCGCCGGCACCGGCTTCGTGACCTACGGCGCGAATGGCGTGCGTCTGCTGAACGCGATCACGGGATACAACACGAGTAACAATTTCACCACCGTGGGCGCGACGGAGAATGTGCGCATCACCGGTGGGACCACCGATCACACGGTGCCGACGACGGTCAATTCGCTCTACTTCGCGCTCAGCGACCTGACGCTGGGGGGCGGGAGCAATCCGCTCACGATCACCAGTGGTGCGCTGGCTTCCAATGTGGCGCTGGCCTTCATTTCAAATCCCGTGCGCTTCGGCGCGGCTGGCGCGGGCGAGGGCATCGTCAGCGTGGTCGGCGCCTTGACGACGACAAACCGAATCACGCTCAGCGGCACCGTCACCGCCGGGTCGCTGGTCAAGAGCGGCCACGGCACTCTCGTGCTTTCCGGTTCGAGCAACGCCATCGCGGGCGGCATCACGGTCAACGGCGGGCAAATCTCCGTCGCCGCCGTCTCGCAACTCGGCGGCGCGACCGGCCTGACCTTCAATGGCCAGAGCTACGCCGCCAGCCGTGCGGGGCTGACCTTCACCCACTTCAGCGGCACGGAGACGCTCACCGCCCCAGTCGTCGTCAACGGCGGCATAGCGGGCTTCACGGTGGCCGATGCCGCCGCGACCCTGGCCGTAAACTCGGACATCTCCGGCGCGGGCGGCGTGGGCTACGATGGCGCGGGCACCAAGATTCCCGGCGGCACGAACACCTACACCGGCGGCACCTACCTCGGCGCGGGCAGCTTGCAGCTCAGCTCCGATGCGGTGCTGGGCAGCAATGCGCCCACGAATTTCCTCGGACTAGCCGGTGGCACCTTGCAACTCACCGGCGCCTGGATCAGTGCCCGCGCCATAAGCGTGAATGGGACGGTGGTCCTCGACACCCAGGCAAACAATGCCAGTCTCTCCGGCCCGATCATCGGAACCTCCGCTTTGACGAAGCTCGGCGCCGGCACGCTGGGCATCACCGGCGCGGACAATGGCTACGGCGGTACCATTACCCTCGGCAACAGCACCACCGCCGGCGGAATCCTGGCTCTCACCGGCGCGGGCGCGCTGAACTCGGGCCGCGTCACCTTCGGCCCTGCGGCTGCGGGTGTGGCGGGCACCTACAGGCTCGATCTCAGCGGGGCGACGGCCCCCAGCGGCACGCCGTGGCGCAGCCTGGTCGCGCTGAACACCGGCAGCACCTTCGCCCAGGCGCACACCGTGCAACTTGGCGCGAGCGGCGGCGCCCCGGTGGATCTGTGCGTGGACAGCGGCGCCTTCGGTGGTGCGGCCGGAGTGATTGCGGGCTTTGGCAAGCTGGTGAAAGTGGGCACCGGCACGCTCTCGCTCAATGGCGGCACCGCGAGCACGTTCACCGGCGGGGTGGAAGTGCGCGGCGGCACGCTGACCTTCAGCGCGGACAATCAACTCGGCAACAGCGCGAACGCGATCACCCTCGCGGGCGGTACGCTCCAGCCGGGCGGCAACTCGGCGCGCAACCTCATCCTGGCGGCGACGCCGGTGCCGATGACCGCTTCGACCGGCTTCGCAGCTACCCTTCCCAACGTCATCACCAACTCGACTACCATCAGCCTCAGCGGCTTGATTAGCGGAGCGGGTGGCTTCGCCAAGAACGGGAGCGGAACCTTGAGTCTTACCGGCGCGCTCCCGAATACTTACGCCGGTGATACGCAGATCATCGCGGGATTCCTGAGCATCACCGACAATAACCAACTCGGCGCCGCGAGCAGCCGCTTGCGGCTCAACGGCGGAAGGCTTGTTTTTGCCGCCGCCCCCGGGGGGCCTAACGTTTACAACTTCCCTCGGACCGTCCTGATGAGAACCAGCTCTTCACTCAGTGTGACCAGCGCCCTCGCTACTCTCGACTTCACCGCGCCGCTGATCGCCCCGAAGAATCTATTTCCCCCGACCACACTTTCGGTGTTTGGGTCGGGCGCCATTCAGATTTCGAATGCGAATCGGTCGTTCTTCGGAACCATCAACTCCAATTTGCCGATCAAGATTGCCGTCGGTGGCGGATTGCGCGGCGGGTCGATTTCCGGCTCGCTGGACATCGCCGATCAAGCTCAAGAGTTTTCCGGACTAAGCGCCACGGTCGCGCTGGGGAGTTCGGGCTCCGTAAGGGCGGGCAGCGACAACAACTCTGTGGACATCGGCGGGACTGGAGGTGCCGGGACATCGATAACCAAGGTGGGACTCGGCTCACTCGGCTTCACCGCGGCGCTGGCATTTTCGGGCAATCTGAATCTGATCTCGGCCTCATTGAACGGGGTGACGCTGGCGAACACCGGAAGTTCCGCGGCGTTAAACTCGCTGACCCTCGGCGGGCTGCCGAACACCGCTGCGAATACCGGGGTGCTCTTCACCCTGGATAACGCGGGCGCGAACTCGGGAACGCGGCTCGCCGACACGCAGGCGATCCACAGCAACTCGAGCGAGTTCGTTTTCCGGGGCAACGCCAGCACGTTGACCAGTGAGACCGCCGGCTCGCTGCGCGGCGCGGGGCAGACGACGGTCACGCTCCCGGTCAACGGTGGAGCGTTGAACTTTGGCGACGCGAGCAACGGCCTCACGCGCCTCGACCGCGGCACGTTTCTCTTTCGCGCGGGCAACGCGAATCTGGGCTCCGCGGCGGCGACGACCACGATCGCCAATCTCACCTTCGGCAACAGTGCCGGCCTCGAGCTCGTCGGTGGCGGCGGCGCAGCGGGCACGACGACGATTAGCATCCTGCCCTACGCGACCGGCGGCACGACGGCGACCGACGCCGGCTCGACCTTCGTCACGTACGGCGCGAATGGCGTGCGCCCGCTGAACACTACCACCGAGTTCAAAGAATTCTCGGGAGCGTCCCCGACCGACAACATCCTGACCGCTGCCGGGACGACCTTCGGGGTGGGTGGCACCACGGTGAGCTCGCTAATCATGGGCACCGATGCGTTTCTCAAGGGCAGCGCGCTCGAAATCACCAGCGGAGCGCTGCTCAACACCGCATCCAACGTGTTCTTCACGCTCCCAACGGTCGGGAACCGCGGCGGAGTGGACAATACCGAACTGCGCACCGGTGCCGTGAATTCGCGGGAATTGACTGTTTCCACCGTCGGCGATCTCGCCATCTACGCGCTCGTGACCACCACCGGCGGGCTGACCAAATCCGGCGCGGCGAATCTCTTTCTCGCCAACACCGCCAACACTTACACGGGGCAGACGACGGTCAATGCCGGCGTACTCGTCATCGATGACAAGGCTGCGCTCGGCGGGAGCACCAGCTTGGTGATCGGCGGCGGCTTCCTGAAATATCGCGGCGCGGATACCACGCTCACCGGCTTCACCGTGAAGGCGGCGGGTGGCGCGAGCGCGGGGCTCGGCAGCAGCGCGGGTTTCCATCTCGTGAGCGGCAGCACGCTCGACTTGGCGGCAGGGAGCGTGAGTGGGAATGGCGGCATCCTCAAGGACGGCACCGGCGTGTTGAAGCTCACGGGCACGAATACGCACAGTGGCACCACGGTCATCAATGGCGGTGCACTGGCGATCGACGGCGCCGCGGCGCTCGGCACGAACTCGCGCGTGATCTTCGGCACGGGACTCAGCACCAGCGGCGGGCAGACCCTGCGTTTCGACGCGCCGATGACGCTCACGCAGGACTTCGGCGTGAACTCGCTCAATGTTGGGATCGGCTTCGGCTTCGACACGAATGGCAATGCGGTGACCCTCAGCGGCACGATGCTCGATGCACGCGACTTCAGCATCCGGGGTCTCTACAAGTTCGGTGCGGGCGAGCTGAATCTCACCGCGACAGAAATGTACACCGGTCCGACGCAGATCTTCGGCGGCACTTTGAGACTCAGCGGCGCGAACGGCAGCATCGTGAACAGCACAGGCACCGAGGGCTTCAGCAACACCGCAACCGTGTTGGTGAACCCGGGCACTGCGCTCGTGCTGGATAATAGCGGTTCGAACAACAACAACCGGCTGCCCGACGTGTGGGACACGCCCTTCGCCCAGGGCAACGTCGCGAACTCGGTGATGCGAGTGAACGGCGGTGAATTCAAAATCATCGGCAACGCCAGCGGCACCAGCGAGCGGATCAACCAGTTCGACATCTTGACCGGCACCGTCACGCTCTCCGGCGGCGGCACCACGCTCACCAGCGGGCTCCTCAACCGGACAACTGGCACCAGCGCGGGCCTCATCCGCGGCACGAATCTCGGCGCCGCGCCGAGCGCGACGAGTGCGAACTGGTTTCTGACTGATCTCGGCGGCGGTGGCGTCCAGCTCGGCGGTGCGGGTGGCGCGGAAAGCACGCCTTTTGTGAACATCCTCCCCGGCTTCGTGGGCGACACGAGCGCTGCGGGCAGCGGCACGGATTTCCTCACCTACGCGGTCGACACCGGCTTCCGCCGGCTCACCGGCAGCGAGTACAGCGGGACGATTCCAGCGAACAACCTGAACCTCACCCGCGCGCCGAACGTGGCTCTCACCGGCGCGGCCACCGTGAACCAGACCACGGCGATCAGCGCGCTGAAGCTCGGCGCGGGCGCGAGCCTTGGCGGCAGTGGAACGCTCTTGCTCGGCCAAAGTACCGTGCTCGCCACGGGCAATGCATCAATCGATGTGCCCAGCCTGAGCAGCAACGTCACCGGCGCCAACGCGGGCTACGTCTTCCTCACCTCCGGCGCGGCCACCACGCTCACGGTCGGCAGCACGCTGCCCGGCGCCGGCCTCACGACGTATGGCGAGGGCACGGTGAAGTTGAGTGGCGGTTACATCGGCACCGGTGGCATCACCGTCGGGCAGGGCACGCTGAAGCTCGACGGCGCCACCGCCGCGCTCACTCCCATCGGCAGCGCCGTCAACGTCATGCCCGGCGCGATCTTCGACCTCGGTGGAATGGACCGCGTGATCGCCCGCCTCACCACCACCGCGGCGATTGGCACATTCAACATGGGCCAGGTCAGCAACGGCACCGTGGCGCTCGGCGCGAACCGGCTCACCCTGTACGACCTGTCGTCATCCACCTTCACGGGAAATATCGCCGGCGCCGGTGGACTGACCAAGTCGCGGTTCTCCACCGGGACGAGCACCTTTACCCAGCCGCTGAGCTACTTCGGCAGCACGCTCGTTCGCGGCGGGACGCTGCGGCTCGCCGGGGCGGCCACCCTCGCGAGCACGGCGGTCGAGCTGCGGAATGGCACGCTCGAGTTCAACAACAGCGACGACAATGCCGCGACCGGCGGTTACATCGCCGATCGCATCGGCGCCGGGACGCCCTTCACGCTCGCGGGCGGCACGATCCTTTTCACGGAGAACGTCAACACCACGGCCAATCACCATCTCGGTCCCATCGCGCTGGAAGGCACCGGCGCGCTCACGATCACCCAGACGAGCACGACCGCGCCGAGCACGACCACGATTGCGGACCTCACACGTGCGGCGAGCCGCGGCACGTTCACCGTCACGGCGGACAGTCTCGGCCTGGCTCAGAACCCGACGGGCGGAGCGCGCATTTTCCTGACACAGATCGACGGTGCGGCGCCCGCGAGCGCAATGATCGGCGGCAGCGGCGGCGTCGGCACGACGACGCAGAAGATCCTGCCGTGGGCATACGCGGGCACGGCGGTGAGCTTTCTCACCTACGGCGCCGACGGGTTGCGGCCGATCGCCACGAGCGAGTTTGCGGCGAGCCTCACGGCGGCCGGCGCGACGGAAAACGTCCGCATCGTGAGCAGCCAGGCCCTCGTGGCGCCGGTCACCGTGAATGCGCTGCGAGTCTCCGGCGGCGACGTCACCGGCGCATTCGATCTCACGCTGACGAGCGGCGCGCTGCTCATCTCCTCCGCCGCGCCGACGAACATCGGCGACAGCACGCGCACGCTGCTCACCGGCGATGCCGGCAGCGGGCCGAACAGCCGCGAACTGGTCGTCTGCATGCCCGGCACTGGCCCGCACGTGCTGAACTACAACGTCACCACCAGCGGCGGGATGACGAAGTTTGGCAGCCAGCCGCTCACCCTCGGCGGGACGGCGAACACCTTCACAGGCGGACTGAACATCAACGAAGGCACGCTGCTATTCCGCAGCGACGCGCAGCTCGGCGCGACGGGCGGTGTGGTGCGCTTCGGGGGACTCACTTCGTTTTTGACGTTCGCGGGAACGACGGCCGCCACGATCGAATGGAATCGCCCGGTCGAGACGACGGCGCAGGCGCTCTTCAGCAACGACGATCCCGCAATCGTGCGCTGGAACTTCCGCCAGCCCATCTCGGGACCCGGCGGCGTGACCTACAGCCGGGCCGGCTCAGGCAGTGATCCGATTTTCACGCTGAATGCGGCCAATTCCTACACGGGCCGCACAGCGTGGTTTGCCGGCGATCTCCACATCGGCGGCGATTCGGATTTTGGAAATGGCGGCGAGCTCGTGATCGGCGCGAGCAGCCTTTCGCGGTCGCTCGTCCTGCATGGGGACTGGAACAGCAGCCGCGTGATCCACGCATCGGGCACTACGAACGCAGGCTCGATCCAGACCAATGGATTCAGCGCCACGTGGAGCGGGCAGCTCATCGGTGACACGGCGCTCGCGAAGAACGGCGCCGGCGCGCTCATTCTCACCGAGGCCGTGTCATACTCCGGCGCGCTCACCGTCAACGCCGGCGAGGTGCGCCTGAAGGACCGCGGCTCCATCGCAGCCAACGCCAGCGCCCGGAACATCAACGCCGGAGCTGCGCTCACGCTGGACGATAGCGGCGCGCATTTCTCCGACCGCCTGCACGACAGCACCGGCGGGACCATCCTCAGTGGCGGCGAATTCAAAATCCTCGGCAGCAGCACCGCGACCACGGAAGAGGTGATCTTCGGCCTCAATGCCAACGCCGCCAGCGCCTCCACCGTGACTGTCGCCGCAGGCAGCGGACAGGCGGGCATCCTGCGGGTCGCGGGAACTTTGGCCGTGAACGCCGGAACCAGCCTCTGGCGCGGCACGAACCTCGGCGTCAATGCGCCCGGCACCGCGAACAGCGCGACCGTCATCCTCACCGAGACGAACGCGCTCCAACAGAGCGGGCTCGCGGGCGTCACCTTCCTCACCGGCGGCGCCGCACCCGCGGGGAATCCGAGCGTGAGCGTGATCAAGGGAGCGTTTGGCGACACCAGCGCGACGGGTCTCGGCACGCAGCTCGTCACGTATGACTTCGACAAAGGCGTGCGCCTGCTGAACCCCGCGACCGAATTCACCCCCACGCTGATCAACGGCAGCGTCGTCACCGACAACGTGAAAGCCGACGGCACCGCCCTCCCGCTCGCCAACGCAACCACTGCCAACGCCCTCTGGCTGAGCAACGCCGCCAGCGTCACCGGCGCGGGCACCGTCACGCTCACCGCGGGCAACCTGCTCGTCACCGGCACGGGCAACACCATCGCCAATCCCATCACCGCCGGCGCGAACGCCCTCGCCATCGGCGGCCCTGGCGATGTGACGCTCTCCGGCGCCATCAGTGGCACCGGCGGTCTGATCAAGATGGGCGCCGGCATGCTCACGCTGCCCGTGGCGAACGGCTACACCGGCAACACGATCCTCGCCGCGGGCACCGTTGCCGTGGGCAGTGCGACCGCCTTCAATACCACCGCCGTGCAGTTTCAGGGCGGTGCAATCCAGAACAGCACCGCCGGCCCGCTCACGCTCGCGAACAACCTCACGCTGAACGGCCCCATGCTGGTGAGCGGCGCGCAAAATCTCACCTTTAGCGGCACCGTGTCGCTCGCCAATGCCACGCGCGAAATCAACGTGAGCAACAGCGGCATCACCACGCTCAGCGGCGTGATCTCCAGCAGCCAGCTTCTCATCAACTACGGCCTGACCAAGACCGGTCCCGGCCTGCTCGTGCTTTCGAAGGTCAACACCTACGACGGGGAGACCACTGTGAACGGCGGCGAGTTGCGCATCTCCGGCAGCATCTCTGCGAGCACGCTGACCACGGTGGTGAGCGGCACCTTGAGCGGGACCGGCACCGTCGGGGCGCTCAAGATCGTCGGGGGAACCCTCGCGCCCGGCGCGAATGTCGGAACGCTCAATTCAGGCGATGTCGATTTCAGCGGCGGCACTTTCTCGATCGAAATCGGGAGTGGCGCGGTCGCCGACATGCTCGCCGTCACCGGCAGCGCCGGACTGAGCGCGAATACTGCGCTGACTCTTAGCCTGCTCGGCGGTTATGACCCGGCGGGCGGCGACTCATGGAAGATCATCGATAACGACGGCGCCGACGCCTTCGCCCTCGGGGCCTTCCGCTTCATCAGTGGTGGCAGCCCCGTCGAGCCGAATGTGCCGTTCCTGCACGGCGGCAGGGAATACGCGCTGAGCTACGCCGGCGGAACGGGCAACGATGTCATCCTCGCCGTCGTTCCCGAGGCGGGCACGCTCGCCCTGATCGCAGGGACTCTCCCCGCGATGCTCCTGCGCCGCCGGCGGCGGGTGCAGCGGTAGCGTGGACGAGCGCGGGGCCGGAACTACGGCGCTTTCCCGATCAAACCACGCGTGCGCATCCACCCTCATCCACTGCGGGGTAAACGCGCGACTCGTAGTTGTTGCTCGCGTTCGCCGCGAGATGTCCGCCCGCGGAGAAGCCGAGGATGCCAGCGCGCTTCGCATCGATGCCCCACTCGCCGGCCCGCTGGCGCACCAGCCCGATCGTCCGCTGCGCATCCTGGAGCGGCGCGAGGCGCGGCGGCTGATCCCGTCGCGGTGATGGTTCTGTTCGTTGCGGCGTTCAAACGCGGCGGTTCGCTGGCCGTGCTTTACCCGATCTATGCGAGCACGTTCATCTGGGGCCGCGCTCATCGCCTGGTGCGCCTACGGGATGCCGATCAAGCCGGCGAACGTCTGCGGGATGGCGCTGCTCGTGGCCGGCATGTATCTCATGGGCCGCTGACCATGCCGACCACCCCCGAAGGACGCCGCCCGCTCGCGAGCCGCGACCAGCCATTCTTCAAACATCTCGCCGCCGCCCTCGCGCGGGCTGGCGTTTCCCCGAACGCGATTTCCTTTTCCAGCATCGCCTTTGGCCTGGCGGCGGGTGTGACCCTCGCCGCGACTGCCTGGACCCAAGGCGGGACGCAGCGCCTCGCGTGGCTGGCATCCGCTGTCTTCATCCAGCTCCGCCTCATCGCAAATCTTCTCGACGGCATGGTCGCTGTGGAAGGCCGCCGCGGCGGTCCCACTGGCGAGCTGTGGAATGAAGCGCCCGATCGCATCGCCGATACCGCGATCTTCATCGGCGCAGGTTTCGCCGCGGGTAGTTCCCCGCTGCTCGGCTTCAGCGCCGCGCTGCTCTCGATCTTCGTCGCTTACGTCCGCGCGCTCGGCGCGAGCGTCGGTGCGGGGCAGATCTTCATCGGGCCGATGGCGAAGCCGCACCGAATGGCTGCGCTGACCGTGCTCGCCATTGCAGGTTCGCTGATACCGATCACGATCTCGCGCCCGCGGCTGGCCTATCGTTTGTATCGGGAAGACCCGTCGTCGGTGCATCGCGCTGCCACCGAGATCGGGCGCGGCGATCTTCCCGCCACGATCGTTTCCCTCGTCCTCGCGCTGATCTGCATCGGGTGTGTGATCACCGCGATCCGTCGGCTCACACGGATCTCCGCCTTCCTCCGCAGCAAGACGCCGTGAGCATCCCGCCGCTGCATCCCGTCACGTTTTGGATTCTGGTCAGCGTCGTGGCGGTGCTCGCACTGACCCCGCTCATTTTCCTCGCGCTGGGCAAGGCCGGAAAACTCACCCCCGCGCTCCGGACCGACCTCTGGACGCGCTACAAATCCTGGCTCTTCCTCGCGCCGCTCATGATCGTGCCGCTGGTCCTCGGCCGGCTTCCGGCGATCGCCGCCGTGGCCGTGCTCGGCGCCATGTGCTACCGCGAGTTTGCGCGCGCGACCGGCCTCTTTCGCCATCGAGTCGTCTCCGCGCTCGTGGTGCTGGGCGGCGTGCTCACCTCGTTCGCGATCGCGGACAACTGGTACAACTTCTTCACAGCGCTGACCTCGCTGGTCGTCTCGGCGATCGTCATCTTCTCGCTCTTCGAAGATCAGCCGAAGGGCTACATCCAGCGCGTCGCGCTCGGCGTGCTGGCATTCATGCTCTTCGCCGTCTCGCTGGGAAATTTCAGCTTCTTCGCCAATGACCGGCTCGGTCCACCCATCCAGCTTTCCATCCTGCTCTGCGTGGAACTCAACGACGTCTTTGCCTATTGCACCGGCAAGATCTTCGGCCGGCGCAAACTCGCGCCCAACACCAGCCCGAACAAAACCATCGGCGGCGCGATCGGCGCGCTCGTGCTGACCACGGCGCTCTTTGCGACCCTCGCGCATTTCATTTTCCAAGGCACCCGGCTGGACCATCCGGCGCATCTCATCGCCCTCGGCGCGCTGCTCTCGCTCACCGGGCAGTGGGGCGACCTGGTGATGTCGAGCATCAAGCGCGACCTCGGCGTGAAGGATCTGGCGGCGACCATCCCCGGCCATGGCGGATTGCTCGATCGCTTCGACAGCCTGCTCTTCGTCGGCCCGGCGCTGTTTCATTACATCAATTTCTTCCACGGAGTCGGCGCGGATCAGACGGTGCGGATTTTCAGCGGCGCAAACTGAGTCCGTCCGATGGACGACTGGAAATATAAACCCGCCGCCGACACCGGCCTCGCGCCGGGCGAACGCCTGCGCAGCCTGAAGCGCGAAACCGGTTTGATCGGTTCGCTTACCCAGGCCGCGTGGCGGGCGCTGGTGCGGACATATTTGCGCGGCTATCACCGGCTCCGCGTGAGCGGCTCGGAACACCTGCCGTCATCGGCGCCATTCGTGATGATCGCCAATCACAGCAGTCATCTCGACGCCGTCACCCTCGCCTCCGCGCTGCCGTGGAGGTTGCGCCGTTCCGCGTTTCCGATCGCCGCGGGCGACGTGTTTTTCGAGACGCCGGTCGCGTCGCTCTTCTCCGCGATGATGCTGAACGCGCTGCCCATGTGGCGGAAGCGTTGCGGCTCGCACGCCATGCAGGAGCTGCGCGATCGGCTCCTCGGCGAGCCCGCGATCTTCATCCTCTTTCCGGAAGGTACGCGCAGCCGCGATGGCCAGATGGGGCGCTTCAAGCCCGGCATCGGGATGATCGTGGCGGGCGCCGAGGTGCCCGTCGTCCCGTGTTATCTCGAAGGCGCGCATCGGGCCTTCGCGCCGGGGAGCGGCGTCCCGCGTCCGGTCCCGCTCACGCTGCGCATCGGTGCGCCGCTGGCATTCGCCGGGGTTAAAAACGAGCGCGCCGGCTGGCAGCAGATCGCCGCGGAGTTGGAGGCGGCGGTCGCTGCCTTGCGCGACGAGCACAACGCGTAGCGCCCTCCAAAAACCGTCATGGAGGGACACGCTCCGTCGTGTCCCAGATCACTCCACCGATCC
>JANOAZ010000239.1:0-2029 GCA_031411395.1 Chthoniobacteraceae bacterium | reverse complement strand
CGAATGCCACGCAGGCTTTCGCCGCCGCGACGAAGCTCGAGGGCGCGCTGTTTCGCGACACGATCTTCCTGCTCGCGCCGGCCTCCGAGCCGCAGCCGCCGCTCGAGCGGCGCTCCCTCGCGCTCACCTCGCCCGCCACGCTGCTCTACTACGCGGCGGCGCTGCCGGAGAAAATCGAGCTGCCGCCGAGCGCGCAGCCGGCGCTCAGCGCCTTCGCGCCGATGCTCGCGCCGCTGGAGAAAGCGCTCGCGGAAAATGGGCTGAGCTACGCCGATCTCGGCGCGGCGTTCGGCCCGGAGGCGGGGACGCTGGTGGAGTGGCCGCTCGAGGCGATGCAGCCGGGCTTCGTCGCGACGCTCGATGTGCGCGATCCCGCGAAAGCGCAGGCCTTTGTGAAAGTGCTCACCGGCGGCCTCGCCGGCAGCCCGGCCTGGACCTCGCGTGAAGAAGGCGGCGTCACCTTCCACGAGGCGCCGAAGCAAGGCCTCAGCCTCGCCAGCCCGACGATCGCGCTCTCGGAGAAATTTCTGCTCTTTGGCCTGAACAGCGACAGCGTGTCCGCGGCGCTCGCGCGGCTTGCCGCAGGCGAGGAAAAGCTGAGCGCCGCGCCGGCATTCACAGCGGCGGAGAAGTCCGTCGCCCCGCCGACCAGCGCCTACGCTTACGTCGATCTGCGCGGGTTCTTCGAGCGCGCCTACGGGACGTTCCGGCCGTTCCTCGCCATGTCGCTGGCCTTCATGCCCGAGGCTTCCAAATACGTGGATGCCGGCAAACTCCCGACAACGGAAGTGATCAGCAAACACCTTGGCGCGATGGTCTTTTCGCAATCCACCTCGGCCGACGGCGTCCTCATCGAATCGACCGGCGCGATCACCATGAACCAGGCGCTGCTCGGCATCGCCGGCGGCTCCGTCGCCGCGACGCTCCCGGCGCTGATGAAAGGCGGTCCCGGCCCGCTCGGGTTCGACCCATCGCAGCTCCTCCCCTTTGCCAAAAAGCCCGCGCCGGCCTCCCCGCCGCCCGCGCCCGCGCGGGAGCCGAGCCCCGAGCCGACTCCAGCTACACCGCCGGAACCTCCCGCCGCGCCCGAAGCGCCGTGACGGCTCCCGGCCTCCGCTGAATCCCCCGCAGCCTCGGGCGGCTCGTTTTCCTCCGCCGCTCGGGGAGAATGAACTCCGCGAAATCGAGTCAGAGACGGACCTCGGCCAGCACTCGTTTTTCCGCTGCGCAAGACAAGTTTTGGCTGTCGAAAAGCGAAGCTCTGCGTAGCGTCCGCGCCCTATGCCTATCCACAAGAAGACCGCATTTTCCCGACGGCTCCCCGATCTGGTTACAGAGGAGCTGGCGGCCGCGCTGACCTCGCGGACGACTTACGAGTTCAAGGATCTCTTCGAGGTCGTCCACGCGAAACTCAAGGCGCGCAACGCCGCCAGCGGCGGCGAGGAAATGCTCCGCCTCCGGGCCTACGAGAAGCTCCAGAACCTGGTTTCCCGCGGCATGGTGAAGAAGGAAGCCAAGAAGTACAAAGGCATCCCGAAGCTGCTCGCCACGCTCGAAACCATGCCGCCGCCGCTCCCGCCGCGGCCCGCCATCGCCTAACCCTTTTCACCCTCCCACCGATGCAGGAATACCTACCCATTCTCATCCAGACAGTCGTCGCGATCGGCTTCGCCGCCTCCGCGCTGATCGTCAGCGTCCTGCTCGGCAAGACGGCTCGCCGCAACAAGACCAAGGACTCCGCCTACGAGTGCGGCATGCTCCCCATCGGCGAGGCGCAGCCGCGCTTCAGCGTGAAATTCTACCTCGTGGCGATGCTCTTCATCCTCTTCGATATCGAGGTCGTCTTCATGTATCCGTGGGCCGTGCAATTCCGCGAACTGTCGGCTCTGGGTACGACGGCCTTGCTGAGCATGGCGGGATTCGCGGGCGTGCTGTTCTTCGCCTACGTTTATGCGCTGAAAAAAGGCGCCCTGAACTGGAAATCGTAAGCGTCCGATGATCCAGCACGTCGTTTACTGCCAGCTCGATG
>JANOAZ010000238.1:0-7837 GCA_031411395.1 Chthoniobacteraceae bacterium | reverse complement strand
CACCAGATCCATCACGCCCTCCGGAACCCGGACCCTCGACAAGTTGATGGGAGGTATGTCGAGGCAGCGACCCATGGAAATCACCATGTCTTGCTCGGTGACATAGTTGCTGTCCGTAAGAATCTTGAGCAGGCGGCCGCCCTGCTTTTTCTGAATATCCATCGCCTCCTGCAACTGCGTGGGCAGGAGCAATCCGTCGTCGATCAGGACATCCGCGATTCGTTCGCCAAAAGACTTAATGCTCATCAGGCAACTCGGTAGGTTTCCCCGATCACTTTTACGATCGCCGCCGGGGAGGCGAGGTGCCACTGCACGTGGTAGTCGAGGAGTTGTTGCACGACTTCCTTGCCGAGCGCGTCGAAAGGATTGGCGGTCGCGATCATCACCGTGCGGCTCATGATGTCGAAGGGCACGATCAGCCGGCTCACGGTCAGGTTTTCCGGCAGCATCTTCACGATCGAGCGGTCCACGTCGTAGTATTCGAGCGGGATGTAGGCGCACTTCGAGCGATCGAGCATGCCGCAGAGCAGGGTCTCCGGGTCGATGGACCCGCGCCGGCAGATCTCGTCCACCAGCGACGCCCCGACGACTCCTGGCTTGAGCTCGCGATTCTTCTTTTGCACCCGCTCCAGCGCGGAGTGCACGATTTCCTCGGCCGCGAGCTTGTGTTGAATGAGGAACTTCGCGAGCGCTTCGTTGCCGTCGTCCTGAAGCTTGTACTCCAAGTCCGGCGCGAGCGCTGCCGCGCGGGGGCCATCGCCCTCGATGCGCACGGTGGAGGATGTGGTGGTGAGGTTGGCGGGATCGTTGACCGCGCCTTTGAAATCGAGCGCGATCGAGGCAAACATCGCGCTGCGTTCCTGCCCGGCATCACCCGCGCTGCCCGGCAGCTTCTGACCGCTCTTGATCAGATGACTTTCGACCTCCGTGAGCGCGGCGACGATGTCCGCATCCTCCGGCGTGCGCTGGAGGATGCCCTCGTACTCGAGCATCGCCGAAGAAAACTGCCCGAGCTGCACGTAAGTCTCCGCGAGCTGCCGCGCGACTCGCAGCATTTCCGAGAGCTGCCCGATGCGCTGGTAAGCGTCCTTCAAGATTTCCAGGCTCTGGCAATCGTGCGGATTGGCCTGCGTGATGACTTCGAACATCTCGATCGTCTGCCGGATCTGCTCCTGGTCTTCCTGAGATATGGTCTGGGTTTCGACGGTCATGGGCTAGGCGGAAACCAGAATAGCCGGAAGCGTGCCGGGATGGCGGGTGTTCCCGAAATTGAGACAAATCGTTGAATGCACCACGCGAGGCTCGTATCGCGCGATGAAGCTTGCCAGCCGCACGGCCCTCCGCGACCTTTTTTCGAGTCGTTCATCCAAGTGGCTTCTCCGACGGATCATCCAAATCGCCCTCCCGGCCGCTGGGCCGCCGCTCTCGCGCAAAGCGCCGCCGCCGCGCGCGATCTCCGGGCCGAACTCGCCGCCGGCCATTGGTACCCTTCGTACGCATTTCTCCGCGCAAGCGGCCTGGATGACGCCACCGCCACGCGCCGGGTCGAGAGCGCTCTCTCGACATTCATCGAGGAAAACGTGGCCACTCGAGAAGGTGCCGCGCTGCTACGTGAACGGCTGCTCGATCTCACGCGCCAGGTCGTCGCTCAGCCGCCCGCCCGCGAGCCGCTGCTGACGATCGATCGCGACTGGGCGGAAGGCCGCTTCACCCTGGAAGGCCCGCACCCGCCCGATGAAATCTTCGCCCGCCGCTGGACGCTGCTGCTGATCGAAAGCGCGCTCGCCGGGCTCGACCAGGAATATGCCGCGCAGGGCCGCACCGATTGGCTCGCGGCGATGCAGCCTTTCCTCGGCTACAGCGGCGAGGCGGGGGCGGAGGGAAATTACGAAGCGCTCTCCCAGCGGCTCGGCGTCACCGACGGCGCGGCGCGCAAGGCCGTCTTCGACCTGCGCACCCGCTACCGCGATCTGCTGCGCGCGGCCATCGCCGACACCGTCGCGCACGAGGAGCAGATCGACTCCGAGCTGCGCACGCTGCTGTGCGAGTTGCCACCGGCGGCCGCGAGCATCCCGCCGCGCTCGGCTTTGCGCCGGGTGAATCCCGAAGAGTTGCTCGCCCGCGCCATGCATTCGGCCAAAGTCTCCAGCGCTGGCGCGCTCGGCTGGACGCCGCCGCGCGTGGAGGAGATGACCGACCTTTTTCCGCACTACGAAGTGGTCGCCGAGCTCGGCCACGGCGGCATGGGCGCGGTCTATCAGGCGCGGCAAACCGAGCTCGACCGGCTCGTGGCGATCAAGCTCCTGCCGCTCGAGATCAGCGTGGACCGCGACTTTGCCGACCGCTTCAAGCGCGAGGCGAGAGCCATGGCGAAGCTCAACCATCCGAACATCGTCTCAGTCTTCGACTTCGGGCAGACGCGCGAAGGGCATCTCTTTTTCGTGATGGAATACGTCGATGGCGCCTCGCTCCATCAACTCATCCACGGCCCCGCAGGCGGCCTCGCCCCTGCGAACGCCCTCCATTTTATGGCGCAAATTCTCGACGCCCTCGCCTACGCGCATTCCGAGGGCGTGGTGCATCGCGACATCAAGCCGGCCAACGTGATGGTGGATCGGCGCGGGCGGGTGAAGGTCGCCGACTTCGGCCTCGCGCGCCTCACCGAGAGCGCCGAGTCGCAGCTCGGCCACACCGTCACCGGCACCGTCATGGGCACACCCGACTACATGGCACCGGAGCAAAAGCGCGGCATGGCCGTCGATCACCGCGCGGACATCTACAGCGTGGGCGTGATGCTCTACGAGATGCTCTGCCGGCAGACGCCGCAGGGCGCCTTCAAGCTGCCGAGCCAGCGCGTCGGCACCGACCCGCGGCTCGATGCGATCATCACGCAAGCCCTCGCGCAGGAGCCGGGCGAACGTTTCCAGACGACTGCGGAAATGAAGAAAGCCGTCGAAACCGTGCGCACCACCCCCATGCCGGCCGGGGGAAAAAACGCACCGTCACCCGCCGCGCCGGGCCCAGCCTTGCCCGCGCAAAAGTCGCCCGGCAATTCTGCGAAGAAGCTCGGCCCCGCCGTGCTCTGGGGCTCCATCGCCGCCGGAATCGTCATCCTGGTCACCGCCGCCATCCTCCTTCCGCGGCCAAAGGCGGAACCTGCCTCTGGAGGGAAGCGCGCCGTCGCTTCCCCGATCCCCTCCCAGTCGGCGCGCCAAACCCTCGGCAGCGACAGCGCGCTGCCCTCCAGGCCCACCCCCGCCCCGCCCGCCGTCGTTGCGAGCGCCACGCCAAAACCGGCGACTCCATTCGCGTCATCCGGGGTCGCTCCCACTGTCCCGCGCGAATGGCTCGTCTCGAAGACGGCAAACCTCCCACCGCCCGCGGACGCCTTGGAGTTCCAGGGCTCCCGATACAAGTTTTTCGCCGAAGCGCTGCCCTGGCCCCAGGCCAAGGCGAGGGCAGAAGCGATGGGCGGGCATCTCGCAACGATCACCACCCGCGCCGAACATGACTGGATTGCGACCAAACTTCCCACGGTCACGGAGGGCGAACCTGACCAGATATGGCTCGGCGGCTTCGTCGCTTTTGGGGGCGACGATTGGCGCTGGTGCACGGGTGAACCCGCAACCGAGATTGCATGGGCTCACAAGTTCAATCAGCCCGGCTGGCGGGACGACCCGAAGAAGGCAGAGGGCGCCGGCGGTGCGAAATTCCAAGGTGTTCTGGGATTCCTGGCGCGACCCACGGAAGGGCGGATCGTCGTCAGCGTGTATGCAGGTCAAAAGGTCCTCGGCTTTCTCGTCGAATGGGACCGCTTCTCCGCCGCCGACGCCGCGGCGAACGATCCCGCAAAGTGGAAGCCACTCTTTTCGAACCTTGGTGACCTGCGGTCCGGCAATGCAGTCTGGCAGAATGACGGCACTTCCCTGCAAGGACGCGGCATTATGGAGGCGCAAGTCTCCTCCCATGACCTCCTCATGCGCGCCGAGATCAGCCTCGCATCCGAACACAGCTACCAACAGTTCCACCTGCGCGATCACAGCGTCGAAATCGGCGGCGCTCCCAATCCCGAAGTGCGCATTCGCAGAACCGTGGATGGGGTGAACACCATTCAGCACCGCGTCCCCATTAAACCGACGAGCCCGAACTTCGCGCTCATCGAGGCGCGCGCCCTCGGTCCTTGGTTGCTGGTTTTTGCCGACGGAGTGCTCGTGGCGGGCCGCGACACCGGGCGCACCGAGCAGGACAAGGTCGGGATTTACGCGACAAAGGGCCACTTTATGAATCTCTCTTGGCAGCCGCTTGCCAGGCCCACAGCAAGCGCTGTCGCGGGGGGCGGTGACTCCAGCGGGCCGGTTGCGGTGAAGCCGACGGAACCGCCCGCAGCCACGCCCCTGCAGGCGACGCCGAAGCCGTTTTCCGACATGGAGAAGTGGCTGGCGCAGGTGGACGGGCCGCAGCAGGAGAGCTATCAGCGTGACGTGATGAAGCCGTTCGAAACGGCCGTCGCGGAGCTGAAGGAAAGCTACGTCGCCGCGCTCGACGGGCGCATCGCCGCCGCCAGCAGCGCGGGCAAACTCGACGACGCCCTCGGCTGGCGCACCGAACGCCAGCGCTTCGCCGACGCCGGCCAGACGCTCCCGCCCGACGACACCGATCTCGCCGGCACCGCTTCGAAAGTCGTAGCCGCCGCCCTCCCGCCGCTCCGCGCTCAAGCCCGCACTCAGCGGGCAAAGCTCGACACCGAGCGAGCTGCGAAAGCCCGCGCCGCCTTCACCCGCTACGACGCAATCCTCGCCCCCGCGATCACCCAACTCACCCAACGCCAGCGCCTCGACGACGCCCTGCTCCTGAAGAACAAACGCGAAGAGGTGCAAAAAGAGTGGCTACCGACCACGACTCCCGTGCCGGCCGCCACCGGCAAGCCATCCCCTCCGCCAAGCGGCGCCAAGCCGCCACAGGCCAAAACTCCAGCGGACGCGTCCACGGGGAAATAGAGCATCCGGGAAGCCGCGGAGTGGGTGATCGCGATGGGTGGGAATTTTCAATACATCGGCGCCGACGGCAAAAGCGGGAAGGTGGTGAAAACCGAGGCTGAGATCCCACCAGGAAAGTTCACCGTCCGCGAAGTGCGGCTCGGTGCGACTTGGAAGGGCAAACCAAGTGAAGAGGATTTTCAGCGACTCGGCGCCTTCAAGGAGTTGACCAATCTTTACGTGGCTGATGTCGCCGTCGGAGACGCCGCCTTCTCATTCCTCCCCGAAATGAAAGAACTGCGCAGCGTGGAGCTCTACAAAGTAACCGTGACCGATGCGTTCTGCGATTACCTTGCGGAGGCCAAGACCCTCGAAGAACTGAAAGTCTCGTTCGCCCCACAATTCACCGGAGCGAATCTCGGGAAGCTCGCGGGCTCTCGCATCGCCACGCTGGGTTTGGAAAACAGCGGGATCAACGATGCGGGCCTGGCGGTCACGGCCAAGCTGGCGGTGATCAATTTCCACCTACTCGGAAATGCGGTCACCAATGCCGGCGTTGCCACTCTCGCCCCAAGCCGCACCCTGAAACATCTGGACGTAGCACGCACCGAGGTGACGGTGGACGGACTCGCCGCGCTCAAGGCGTGCCGGACGCATTCTTCGCTCGGCTTTCTCGACGCCGCGCAGCTCGATTTTGCCGCCGCCGCCAAACGGATCGCCGCCCTTCTGCCAAGGCTTACTTCGGTCCGCCTGCGATTCAGCGCCTCCTCGGCCCTCGGCGCAGAACATCTGCGCGCCCTCAAAGAATTCCGAAATTTGAACACGCTCGACCTTCCGGCTGTGAAACTCGCCCCCGATTTCGCAGAAGGGCTCAAGGAATGGATCAACTCGAGAACATCAACGCGCCTTCTTGCGGCATCGGTGATGACCAGATCGAGAGCTGGCTCGTGCTCAGAAAGCTCATCACCTTCAGCCTGAAGTTTAACCCGCTGACGGATGCGGGCCTGCTGAAACTGAAGGCGCTCAAGAATCTCAAAATGCTCGACGTGACCGGCTGCCCCGTCACCGCCGAAGGCATGCGCGCCTTGGAAAAAGAACTGCCCGGCCGCAAGGTGACGCGGTGAATGTCCCGTCACACCGCAAGATTGCGAGCGCCGTTGACGGCGCTAAGCTGCGCCCCATGAGCATCGCCGAACTCCATCCCGCTCTCGTTAGTCCGGAAGAATATCTTGCTGCCGAGACAGAGGCGGATCGCAAACACGAATACGTCGGCGGCGTGGTGTACACGATGGCGGGCGGACATGCGCGGCATAGCCGCATCGCAACAAATGTCGGCGGACTGCTGCACGCGCAATTGCGAGGGCGCAAGTGTCAGCCATTCAACTCCGACATGCTCGTGCGTGTGCGCTTTCCCACCCATACCCGTTTTTACTACCCAGATGTCCAAGTGGCCTGCGGACCCGCCGCTGCAGACGCGCTTTTCCAGGACGAACCGGCGGTGATTGTGGAAGTGATTTCCGAAAGCACGCGGCGCACGGACGAGCAGGAGAAACGTGAGGCATACCTCAATCTTCCCTCGCTTCACGCCTACATCATCCTGGAGCAGAACTGCGCGGCGGCGACGGTGTGGCGGCGCATCTCGAGCGGCTTCAAGCGCGAGCGCTGGGAGGGGATGGACGCCACGGTGCCGCTGCCGGAGATTGAGGCAGCGCTGCCGCTCGCAGAGGTGTACGAGGCGGTGGAATTTCCGGCGGAACCGCCGTCCGACGAGCCGCTGCCGGAGTAATCCACAGGCCGCGTCTCCGCATGAATTTCCTCTTGCGCCCCTCGCTTTCCCCGCCTATCGAACCCGCCGTGAACCTTCAACATCGGTGGCAACTCTAGACGGGCTCGACGCCGGCCTTTGATCAGCCGGCGCGGTCGTCGCCACCTTGTTCTCGCGGCCCGTTAGACGATTGGGCCGCAGGCGCCGAACTCTCCGCCCGATGATTCCTCCGAATCGTCGGGCTTTTTCTTTTTCACCCATGAATCTGCCACCACTCAAATACAACGCCGACGGACTTATTCCCGCGATCGTCCAGGACACGCACAGCAAACGCGTGCTGATGATGGCGTGGATGAACGCCACCTCCCTCGAAGCTACACTCCGGACCGGTTTTATGAACTACTGGAGCCGCTCGCGGCAGAAATTCTTGCTAAAAGGCGAGACCAGCGGCCACACCCAGCGCGTGGTGCGATGGGCTGCCGACTGCGATGCCGATACGCTGCTCTTCGAAGTCGAACAAAGCGGTGGCGCCTGCCACACCGGCTTCGAGAGCTGCTTCTTCCAGACGTTCACCCCGGACGGAACGCCCCTGGAAATCACCGAACAAAAACTTTTCGATCCGGAGATCACCTATTCCAACAAATGAATTTACCGATCCAGCCACCGCTCGCGGAATTCCGCGAACTGGCGCAGCGCGGGAACTTGATTCCCGTGCATACCGAACTGATCGCCGACGCGGAAATGCCCGTGTCCGCGTTCCAAAAAATCGATGACGGCAGCTACTCGTTTCTTTTCGAGTCGGTGGAAAAGAGCGACCAGGCCGGGCGCTACTCCTTCGTCGGCACCGCGCCGCGCGTCATCTTCGAGAGCCGCGGGCGGAATATTCTCATCAACGATGGCGGCACCGTCCGCGAGTTCGAGACCACACGCGATCCGCTCTACGAATTGGAAGAGCTGATGAAGCGCTATCGTTACGTCCCCTCCCCCGCGCTCGCCGATGCGCGCTTCGGCGGCGGAGCAGTGGGTTACCTTTCCTACGACATGGTGCGTTTCTTCGAGCCGACTGTCTCCGCGTCGCCGCCGGATGACCTCGACC
>JANOAZ010000237.1:0-11826 GCA_031411395.1 Chthoniobacteraceae bacterium | reverse complement strand
CTCGATCACTTCGAGCAGGAAATCCGCGTCGGTTTTCGTAAAGCACATCGGCGGTTTGATGCGCAGGACGTTGCCGTGGTAGCCGCCCTTGCCGATGAGCAGGCCGAGATCCTTCGCTGTTTCAAATACGTGCATCGTCTCCTCCTTCGCGGGCGCTTTCGTCGTGCGATCTTTCACCAGTTCCACGCCGAGCATGAGCCCCTTGCCGCGCACGTCGCCGATGATCGCGTGTTTCTCCCCCAGCTTGCGAAAGCCCGCCTGTAAATGGTTCCCGACGGTCAGGGAGTTCGCCTGCAAACCTTCGCGGTCGATCACTTCGAGCACGGCTTTGCCCTGCGCGCAGACGACCGGGTTGCCACCGAAGGTGTTGAAATGAATCCGCGACGTGAGGGCCTGCGCGATCTTCGGCGTGGTGACGACCGCCGCGAGGGGCACGCCGTTGCCGATGCCCTTGGCCATCGTGACAATGTCGGGCATCACGCCCTGCGTCTCGAAGCCCCAGTAGTGCGTGCCCGTGCGCCCAAAGCCGGCCTGCACTTCATCCGCGATGCAGAGGCCGCCCGCGGCGCGGACGTGTTCGTAGGCGCCTTTCAGATAGCTATCGGGAAAGACGATCGCGCCGCCGACGCCCTGGATCGACTCCGCGAAGAAGCCCGCGACTCTCCCCGGCGTGGCGTAGTCGATCACGCTTTTCACGTCGTCCGCATATTTCTGGCCCGCATCGGGATCGCCCGCGAAGGCGCCGCGATACGGATCGGGCGCGAGGGCGTGATGCACGCCGAAGCTGTGCGGGACATTGAATTTCCACGTCGAGTGCCCGGTCAGCGCCATGCCGCTGGCGTTGCCACCGTGGTAGCCATTGCGCAGCGCGATGAGGTCGTAGTTTCCCGTGAAAGCCCGCGCCATGAGCATCGCGAGGTCATTGGCCTCGGACCCGGAGTTGACGAAGTAACACACCTTCAAGTCGCCCGGCATCTTTGCGGCGAGCGCCTGCGCGTACTCGGCGATGTTCGGGTGAAGATAGATCGTCGTGGTGTGCTGGATGAGCGCGTTCTGGCGATTCACCGCCTCCATCACGTGCGGATGGCAGTGTCCCACGCTCACCGTGACGATGCCCGCGAACGCATCGACATACCGCCGCCCCTTTTCGTCGAAGAGATACTGCCCCTTGCCCTCCACGATCATGATCGGCCGCTTGTAGTAGGCGAAGATCGCGGGATTGAGGAATTGCTTGCGCAGCGCCAGCACCTCCTCGGCGCTCGGTCCCGTGTAGGGCTGCGGCGTGTGATCGAAGGGGGGAATCTCGGGGGTTTTCATGGGCTCGCCCGCATTGAAATCGCAAACGCTCCGCCTCGCAAGCGGCGCTCCTTGCCAGCGTCGCCGAGCGTCTGCTACATCGGGTTCGTGGTGGCGTTCCTCTTCCCAGCGATTCCATGTCGCTTCTGAAATATCTCCGGCGTCATCCGTTTCCGGTGGTCGCGTGGTTCGACCGCGTCGCGGCAGTCTCGTTCGCTTTCCCGGAAGCCGCCCTCCGGCCGCTCGTTCCGGAGGCGCTGGAAATCGATACGCACGAGGGCTTTGGTTTCGTCACGGTGGCCATGGTCTGGACGAAGAACCTGCGCCCCGCAGGCTTTCCGGCTTTTCTCGGCCAGAATTTCTTCCTCGCCGGTTATCGCATTTTCACCCGGCTCAACGACCACGGTCGGAGACTGCGCGGCTTAAAAATCCTGCGCAGCGAGACGGACCAGCGGAGCATGTTCTGGATGGGGAATTTGCTGACGAGCTACCGGTATCGCCACGTGAAGGTGAACCTCGAATCCGCAGCAGCCGTCACGCGCGTGCGCACCACCTTCGCCGACGGCAGCCCAAGTTTGGACCTGACTTTCGAGACTTCCGAGACGCCGCTCGCGCTGCCGCCGGGATCGCCCTTCGCCGATTGGAAAACGGCGCGGCGTTTCGCTGGGCCGATGCCGTTCACTTTCAGCGCCGAAACGGATCGCACCTGCGTGGTCATCGAGGGAAGCCGCCAGAACTGGGTGCCGCGTCCCATCACCGTGAAAGATTGGCGGGTCGGACTCTTTCGTGAGTCGCCGCTGCGGGAAGTCGAGCCGATCCTGGCCAATGCCTTCGCGGTGGAAGGGGTCGCCTATCGGTGGAAGAAGGGTCGCATCGTGACGATGGGAGAGTCGCCATGAGCGCGCGCCGACCATGGCAGGGCATGCTGGCGATCGCGCGGTTCAACTGGCCGTTCTATCTCGCCGCCGGCGTGGTCCTGATTGCTTCGCTCAGCGGAGTCGTGCTCAGCGCGCACCAGCCGGTGCAACTCGGCTGCCTCCTGGCGATTGCCGGGGCCGCTTACTTTATCTTCGGGTCGCTGGGCGTCTCGCATCTCATCTACGACCGTTCCGATCTTTACCGGTGGGAATGGCTGGCACGCGCGCTGCGCGGAGCGGGTCGCGAGCGGTTCATCTTCTGTCATTCTGGATTCGACGAGACCTCGAGCGCGCTGGGGAAAATGTTTACGGCCACGCACTGGCAGGTCATCGATCATTTCGACGAAAGCCTGATGCCGGAGGCGTCCATCCGACGCGCACGGCGACTTTATCCTCCCACGCCCACGACCAAGCGGGCGCCCTTCGATCACTGGCTCGTGGAATCAGCTTCCGCGGACGTGGTCTTCGCCCTGCTCGCCATCCACGAGTTGCGCACCGAACCCCAGCGGACGGCCTGGTTTGCCGAAGCGAGACGCTGCCTGCGCGCTGAGGGCCGCGTGGTGCTCGTCGAGCACGTCCGCGATCTGGCCAACTTCCTCGCCTTCGGTCCCGGCTTCCTCCACTTCCACTCGCGGGCGAACTGGCGCCGCTGTTGGGAAGGCGCGGGCTTTCGTTGTGCCGATGAGTTTCGCGTCACGCCGTGGGTCCGTGTTTTCGTTCTCTCCGCATGATCGCCATTCTCACCATCCTGCTGCGCATCGCCGGGGCCGGATTGCTGCTCCTCGCCATTCTCCACGTCCCCATCGGCCGGCATTTGAACTGGCGCGAAGACGTGGCGCGCCTCTCGCCGGTCAACGCGTCCATCTTCCGTGTGCATGCGCTCTTCATCTGCATCGTGCTTGTGATCATGGGCCTGCCGTGTCTGCTTGAGCCGGCCATATTTTTGGAACGCACTCGCGCTGGCGCCTGGCTGGCGTGGTCTTTCGGCGCATTCTGGACGATCCGCCTTTATTGCCAGCACTTCGTCTATCAGGCCGATCTCTGGCGCGGCAAACGCATGGAAACGATCGTCCACTGCGGGTTCACGCTCGTGTGGGCGGGCCTCGCCGTGCTCTTCGCGGCGTGCGGACTGTGGCAAGCCGGGTGGCTGAAGGAACTGCCGGGACCATAACCCGTTCATCCCTTTGCCACGACCCCGAGCGCCCAGTGCCAAATGAGCGCGATGAAGCCGAGATTCAAGATCACCATTCCCGCCGCGGAAATGAGCAGGTCGCCGGCGAGCAGGATTTCCAAGGTATTCATCGCGACGAGCGCCGCCGTCTGCACCGCCGCGCAAGCCCGCGGCTGCCAGCCGGTGAACACCCACACGCCCAGCAAAATCTCGCCGCCGCCGATGAGCTTCGTCGCCGGCCGCGCGAATCGCTCGCCAAGGATGCGCGCGACGATCGCCTGATGCCGCGGGATGCGATTGAGGATCTTGCTATAGAGCCCGTGAAAGACCCAGACCGAGCCGATGAGGATGCCCGCGACCGTTTGGAAAATATCCGACTGGAGAAAGGAGAGCATCAGGTTCTGCGACCGGTGACGCTAACCAGTTCGCGAGCGGCTCCGCAATTCCTCGAAGTTCAACGCGCGAGCTTCCGCAGGATCAGGTAAATGACGAACGCGAGGCCGAAGCCGATGAACCACGCGTAGTCGTAGCTGCTCACGAGGAAGTGCGGGACCGCGTCCTTGCTCACCCACTTCACGGTGACGAGAAAGCCCGGCACATTTGGCAGCACGGCGACGGCGAGCGCGGTGAGGCCGGCGATGCTGAAGCCATTCGTGTAGCGGTATTCGCCGTCGGCGCGGTAGAGGGCTTCGACATCGAGGTGCGTGCGGCGGAGGACGAAGTAATCCGCGATGAGGATGCCGGCGATGGGGCCGAGCAGCGCGCTGTAGCCGACGAGCCAGGTGAAGATGTAGCCGCTCGGATCGGCGACGAGTTTCCACGGCATGATGAGCACGCCGATCACGCCGGTGATGTAGCCGCCGGTGCGAAAGGAAATGTGCTGCGGCGCGAGATGCGCGAAGTCGTTCGCGGGGCTGACCACATTGGCGGCGATGTTCGTGGCGAGGGTGGCGATGCAGAGCGCGAGCATGGCGACGACGAGCACGACGGGATGGGTGAAGCGCGTGAGCACATCGACCGGGTCCCAGATCGTCTGGCCATAGATGATCGTCGTCGCCGAGGTCACCGCCACCCCGATGAAGGCGTAGAGCGCCATGGTCGGCGGGAGGCCGATGGCCTGACCGATCACCTGATCTCGCTGGCTGCGCGCGTAGCGGGAGAAGTCGGGGATATTCAGCGACAGCGTCGCCCAGAATCCGATCATGCCGGTGAGCGCGGGGACGAAGAAGGCGAAGAACTGCCCGGCCTTTGGCTGGCCTGGATCGAAGGCCGACGGCTGCGAAAGGATGGGACCGAAGCCGCCGGCGCGGTCGTAGGCCCACCAGAGCAGCGCCAGGCCGAGCACGATGAGCAGCGGCGCCTTGATGCTCAGCAGGATGCGGATCGAGTCGATGCCCTTGTAGATGACCCACATATTGATGCTCCAAAAAAACAGGAAGCAGAAGAGCTGCGGCAGCGAAATGCCGAGGGCTCCGAGCGCCGGCGACGCGGCGAGCGCGGGGACGAAGACGCCGAGGATTTTGAAGATCGCATTGCCGCCGATCCACGTCTGGATGCCGAACCATCCGCACGCAACGAGTGCGCGGAGCAACGCCGGCACATTCGCCCCGAGCGTGCCAAACGCGGCGCGGCAATAGACCGGGAATGGGATGCCGTAGCGCGTGCCGGCGTGCGCGTTGAGGATCATCGGGATGAGCACGATGAGGTTGCCGAGGAAGATCGTGAAGATGGCCTGCGACCAGTTCATGCCGCCGCCGATGAGGGACGACGCGAGCATGTAAGTCGGGATGCACGCGGCCATCGAGACCCACAAGGCGACGAAGTTCCACGTCTTCCAGGTGCGCCGCTCAGCGGGGACCGGCGCGAGGTCTTCGTTGTAGAGGCTGCTTCCTTCCAGGCCCTGTTTCCCTGTGGCTGGCGCGTGCGTCATGGGTTCAGGTCAATAAACGGAGGTGGTTGAAAAGGCGAGCATCCCGCCACGGATTGATGACAAACTGCGATCACCCGACGCCGCCATGGACCTCCGCCATCTTCGTTACTTCCAGGCCATCGCCGAGGAGCTCAGCTTTTCCCGCGCGGCGCGGCGCCTGAATGTGGTGCAGCCTGCGCTCAGCCGGGCGCTGAAGGAACTCGAAGCGGAGATCGGCACGGAGCTGCTCGCGCGCACGCGGCGCTCCGTGGCACTCACCGCAGCCGGGCGCGTGTTGCTCGATGAGACGGCGTTGATGTTCGAACGTCTCGAACAGACGATCCGCCGCGTGCGGCGGGCCGCCGAGGGCCAGGAGGGCGAGCTGCGTCTCGGCTACATCGGGCCGCCGACGCAGCGCTTCCTCGGGCGGCTGCTGGAGGAGTACGCGCGGCGGTGTCCGCGCGTCACCGTGCATCTCGAGGAGCGCACGCCCGAACGCGTGTGGGAGATGGTGGCGAAGGGGCGGCTGCACCTCGGCCTCACCCGGCCGGTGCTCGCGCATGCGGCCTTGCAGATGCAGACGCTTTCCTTGCGCAACGAGCGGCTCTGCGCGGCAATCCCGCAGGGTCACGCGTGGCACGGGCGCAAGTCGCTTCCCTGGCGCAGCCTCAGCGGCCAGCCGCTCATCGTGCTCGCCCGCCGCGAAGGCGCCGGCTCGCACGATGAGATCCTCGCCGGCTGCCGGCAGGCCGGCTTTTCGCCGAAGCTGCTGCACACCCCGAGCCTGGTCAGCACCATCCTGCGCTACGTCGAGAGTGGCGCCGGCATCGGCATCGTGCCCGAGAGCCTCGGCGACACGGATCCTTCCGCGCGCTGGTCGCTCGTGCCGCTCACGCCGGCGCTCACCATTCCTCTCGTAATGGTCTGGAAGCAGGAGCACGAAGAGCCGCCGGCGATCGCCTTCCGCGCCCTGGTCAGCGAATGGCTGCGCGCACGGAAGCTGTAGGCAGGCGGAGCGCCCGCCCGACAATCGTTCACCGCGATCGGGAAATTTTTTCCGGCAACTTACTCTTTGTCTTGCTCCTGCTCTTGCTCCCTTGCCGTTCCGCGGAGCAAGAGCAAGAGCAGGAGCAGGAGGCTCGGAATTCGACTTTTTAGACACTCTCTTCGAGAATGTACGGAAAGTCAGAAAAACGAGCCGCGGATGAACGCGGATGAAACGCAGATTCAGAGAAATGCGAATTCCTTCATCTGCGGAAATCCGCGTCCATCTGTGGCTAGATCGAATTCCGCTACACCCTCTCAGATCACCGCGGCCGGGGCGATGTCGTGCAGAGCGCGCTTCAGTTCGGCGAAGTCCACGGGCTTGGTGAGGTGGATGCGGTAGCCGGCTGCCCGGCTCTTGCGGATATCCTCATCGGCGCCGTAGCCGCTCAGGACGATGGCCTCGAGCGCGGGTTGAAGGGCGCGCAGCCGCGGCAGGAGTTCGTAGCCGAAGCCGTCGGGAAGTCCGATGTCGCTGATCAATACGTCGAAGGTTGCTGCCTGTGCGGCTTCGATCGCGGTGGCGATGGAGCCGGCGCAGGTAATGTGGTGGCCGCCGCGGCCGAGGAGCCGGGCGAGCGTCTGGAGGGTCGGCTCGTGGTCCTCGACGATGAGCAGCCGGAGAGGACGGATCGAAGGCGGATTGTCATCGGCAGGGGCGTGGGCAGGCGGAGCCGTGGCGGGCGGTGCGGCGGCCGCCGCCATCTCGACGCGGAAGGTGGCGCCGCGCCCCGTGCCTTCGCTCTGCACGGTGATGCTGCCGTGATGCTGATCGACGACCGCCTTTGCGATCGCGAGGCCGAGGCCGAGGCCGCCGAAGCGGTGATCGTTGGCGAGGCCGGCCTGCTCGAAGGGCTCAAAGATACGGGCGCACATTTCCGATGCGATGCCGATCCCGGTGTCGGTCACTTGCACGATGAGCCGGTCGCCTTCGTTGTGGGTCGCCACGCGAATCCGGCCGCGGACGGGGGTGAACTTCACCGCGTTGTTGAGGAGATTCCAAAAGACCTGCTGGAGGCGGGTGGGATCGGCCTCGATCCAGGCGCACGCGGCGGCGAAGTCTTCGGTGATTTCCAGGTCTTTGGCGACGATCGCGTTCTGGACGATCTCCCGAGTTTGCCGGAGCAGAAGGTGGGCGTCGCAGCGGACGAGGCGCAGCGCGAGATTGCCGCGGGCGATGCGCGTGAGGTCGAGCAAATCGTCGATCAGGCGCGCTTCGAGACTGATATTGCGCACGACCATCTCGAGCTGCTCGCGCACGTCCTGCGGCAGGCGCGGATCCGTGCGCAATGCGCCGGTGCAGAGCATCACGGGTGTGAGCGGGGTGCGCAGTTCGTGGGAGAGTGCGGCGAGGAATTCGTCCTTGGCCTTGCTGGCGCGCTCGGCGGCGTCGCGCGCGGCGAGGAGCGCTTCCTCGCCGGCCTTGCGCTCGGTGATGTCGCGGCCGATGCCGACCAGGCCGACGACTTCGCCGCGGATGTTCTGCAAGGGCACTTTCGTGGTCAGCAGCACGCGCCTCCTGCCGTCGGGAAAAAGGACCGGCTCCTCCTGGTCGAGCACGGATTGTCCGGCGAAGACGCGTTCGTCGTCGCGGCGAAAAGAGGCGGCGACCTCGGCTGGAAAAAAGTCTCCGTCGGTCCTGCCGATGATTTCGGAGGGCGAGGAGGCGCCCAGCGCGTGGGCGACGGCCACATTGGCCACCAGGAATCGGTCGTCGGCGTCGCGGACGAAGATGGGATCGGGAATGAGATCGATGAGGGTGCGCAGGAGATTGCGCTCGCGCTGGAGTCCGGCCTCGGCCTGCTTCATGTCCTCGATGTCGGTGTTGGAGCCAAACCATTTCACGATCTGCCCCGAGGCATCCGAGACCGGCACCGCACGGGTCTTGAACCAATGGTATTCACCATCGTGCCGCCGCACGCGGAACTCGACGTCGAAGAGCCGGCGCGTCGTCACGGCCTCGATCCAGGCCTCGCCGAGGCGGTCGCGATCATCGGGATGCACCTGCTCGAGCCAGCCGTAGCCGAGTTGGCTGGCCTCGGCGATGCCGGTGTAGTCCAGCCATTGCTTGCTGAGAAAGTCGCACTGCCCGTCCGACGTGCAGGTCCACACGAGCTGGGGCATCGCCTCGGCGAGATCGCGCCAGCGGCGTTCGCTCGCCCGCACCATTTCCTCACCCGCCTTGCGCTCGGTGATGTCGTGGACGATGCCCATGATGCCGATCACGTTTCCCTCCGGGTCGAGCCGCGGAGTTTTCGTGGTGAGGAAGACGTGCCGCTTTCCGTCGGGCGCGGTGAAGGATTCCTCGAAGGTCTCCGTGTGCCGCGAGGCCATGACGCGCTCGTCGTCGGCCATGAAGCGCGCGGCTTCCCCGGCATTGTGGTGCCACTCGGCATCGGTGCGCCCGAGCAGTTCGCCGAGCGAATGGCCATTGGCGCGCAGCCCCGCGGGGTTCATGAAGAGTATGCGGCCCGCGCGGTCTTTGACGAAGATGATGTCCTCGGTGTGATGGGTGATGGAACGCAGGAGCGCCTCGCTTTGGCGCATGGCTTCATCCGCCTCCTGGCGCGCCCGCGCCTCTTCCACCTCGCGCAAGGCCCGGCGCACCGCGGGCGCGAGGCGGGCGAGGCTTTCCTTGAGCACGTAATCCGTCGCGCCGTGCTTCAGGCTCTCGACTGCGACTTCCTCGCCCATCGTCGCGGATACGAAAATGAACGGTGTGCCGGGCTGGTGTTTCTGCGCCGCGAGCAGCGCGGCGGTGCCATCGTAGCCGGGCAGCGAGTAATCGGAGAGGATGAGATCGAACTTACTGCCCTGAAGCGCCGCCAGATACTCATCCCGCTGCGCGGTGGTGCGAATGTTCGCCTCCAATTCACCGCGCTTCAAAGCCACGGCCACGAGTTCGCAGTCTGCGGGATTATCCTCGAGATGGAGGATATGGAGTGGAGGTGGCGCCATGTTGCGAGTCGGCCAGTGTTTTCTCCACCGCGCCGGGGCTGGCAAGCTAACAGCGAACGCACCGGTGTCCATTGGGGGGCCTTGCCGTGCCGGATGCGCGCGGCTTCTTGACGGGCGGACCTCGCGCCGATGACACTGCGCGCATGCCGATCGTCGTGCAAAAATACGGTGGTTCGAGCGTCGCCGACCCCGAAAAAATCCGAGCCGTCGCCGCCCGCGTGATGCGCACGAAGGCCCAGGGCCACGACGTGTGCGTGGTGGTCTCCGCGATGGGCGACACGACCGACGACCTGCTGGCGATGGCGAAGAAAATTTCCCAAAACCCGGAGCGCCGCGAACTCGACATGCTGCTGACCACCGGCGAGCGCATCTCGATGGCGCTGCTCTCCATCGCGATCCGCGAGTTGGGAGGCGACGCGATCAGCTTCACCGGCAGCCAGTCGGGCATCATCACCAATGATCACCACGCCGATGCGCGGATCATCGAGGTGCGGCCCTTTCGCGTGCAGGATGAGCTGGCGCGCGGGCGCATCGTGGTGATCGCCGGCTACCAGGGCATGAGCTACCGGCGCGAAGTGACCACGCTGGGCCGCGGCGGCAGCGATACGACGGCGGTGGCCATGGCCGCGGCGCTCGGCGCGGAGTGGTGCGAGATATGTTCCGACGTGGATGGGGTCTATACGACCGACCCGCGGATCGCTCCGGCGGCGCAGCGCATCGGCGTCTTGAGCTACGAGGAAACGCAGGAGATGGCCGAGGCCGGCGCAAAGGTGCTCAACGCGCAGGCGGTCGAGTTTGCCAAGCAGCACGGGATCGCCATTTACGCGCGTGCCACTGCTGGCGCGCTACCTGGGGCCGATCCGTCCTCCGATGGCAGCGTCATCCGCAAGGACGCGCCGCGGCCGCCGGGCACGGTCGTGGGCGTGGCGAGCGAGCGCGACGTGCTGGTGCTCCAGGCGCGTGCGTCGTTCGATGAATTGCTCGCCTTCCTCGACGAACTCGGCGTGTGCGGGAAGCAGCTCCACGTGGCGCGCACGGGTGCGCTCGCCGATGAGCTGAACATGGTGCTCTCCCGCGAGAATTTGCACGAGGAAGACCGCTTCCGGCGCGGGCTCGCGGAGCGTTTCGGTGAGGCGGTGCGGTTGCTCGACGGCATCGGCGCGGTCAGCGCGATCGGCGCGGGGATCAACACCAGCTACCGCAATGTGCGGCGCGGCAGCACGGCGCTCGCGGCGGCGAAGATCGAGCCGACCGGGCTTTCGACGTCTTCGTTTCGGATCAGTTGGATGGTGCCCGATGGGCGGGTCACGGAAGCGGTGCGCGCGTTGCACCGGGTATTCATCGAGGAAGCGGCGCATCCCGTGCCGTGAGGCGGCTGGAGGGACACGCTCCGTCGTGTCCGAGGATTCTCCGTGGGAGGAGGCCAGGGACCGCGCCACGACTGTCCTCTCGATCTGGGACACGACGGAGCGTGTCCCTCCAGGGGGCGGCGATGGCAAACGCGCGCTTGCCGGAGAGGGCTTCCGCCCGTATGGTCCGCGCCTCTTTTCCCATGAAAACGACCACAGCCACTCCGACCTCCACTGCCTCCAATACCGTCACGCCGCAAGGCGAGCGCGGACCGAAAATGAACGGGGCCTCGATCCTCGTCGAAGCGCTGGAGCGTGAGGGCGTCGATACGATCTTTGCCTATCCGGGCGGGGCTTCGATGGTGATGCACCAGGCGCTGACGAAATCCACGAAGATCCGCACCATCCTGCCGCGGCATGAGCAGGGCGGGGTGTTCGCAGCGGAAGGTTATGCGCGGGCGACGGGCAAGGCGGGCGTGGTGATGGCGACCTCGGGCCCGGGCGCGACGAATTTGGTGACCGGGATCGCGGACGCTTATCTCGACTCGACGCCGCTGGTGGCGATCACCGGGCAGGTGCCGCAGGCGATGATCGGGAAGGGCGCGTTTCAGGAAACGGACGTGTTCTCGGTGACCGCGCAGATCGTGAAGCACAACTATCTGGTGACGGACATCAACGACCTCGCGCGGATCGTGAAGGAGGCGTTTTACATCGCGCAGAGCGGGCGCCCGGGGCCGGTGCTCATCGATATCCCGAAGAATATCCAGATGGGCGAAACGCAGCCCATTTTCCCGAGCGAAGTAAATCTCCGTGGCTACAACCCCGTGGTGCATTGCAGCGACGCCGAGTTGAATGAACTCGTGGGGCTGATCCGCCAGGCGAAGAAGCCGATGATTTACTGCGGCGGCGGGATCATCTCGGGCGAGGCCGCGGCGGAGTTGCGGGAATTCGCGGAGCGCACCCAGATCCATGTGGCGACCACGCTGATGGGCATCGGCTGCTTCCCCGAGTCGCACGAACTTTCCCTCAAATGGCTGGGCATGCACGGCACCGTGTACGCGAACAACGCGGTGAACGAGGCCGACCTGCTGCTCGCCATCGGCGTGCGTTTCGATGATCGGGTGACGGGCAAGATCAGCGAGTTCGCCAAGCACGGCACGATCGTCCACATCGACATCGACA
>JANOAZ010000236.1:0-11912 GCA_031411395.1 Chthoniobacteraceae bacterium | reverse complement strand
TCACAAACACTACGAACAAAGGCGGGCGATCCCTATTCTGGGCCGTCCGCGCTTCGCCGGCCCTCGCGCCTCTGGTGAACCTGCAATCGGCGAGTTCGCGATTGAGGTGCTGGGATTATGCGTTCCCTAGTTGATTTAGGGAGTGATCGACGAGAGGCATCCCTTCACTGATTTCGAGCAGAGCATTCGGCTGCGCAAATTCGAGGAGAGCAGCTTTTCCTTCTGTTTAGGCTCGGCATCATGTGAGTCGTCGAGCGGTTGGAGCTTTTGCCGCTCGTGGCTACGATCCATTACCGAATTCGCCCGCGTTTCGGTGCCGGCCTTATTCGGGTCATCGCCGCGCCATTTCTCCACGACGGGTTTGGTCATTTGCTCGTCAACTCCATCCCGTTCGTGGTGCTCGGCGGGATGGTGCTTCTGGGCGGTGTCAGAACCTTCTGGAGGATGACGGTGTTCGTGACCGTGCTTGGCGGTCTGGGCGTATGGCTGTTCGCCGGCAAGTTCACTAATCACCTTGGGGCCAGCGGGCTCATTTTCGGCTACCTCGGGTTTGTGCTGGCGCGCGGCTTCTTCGAGAAATCACTGGGGTGGATACTGATCTCCTTCGCCACCCTGGTCCTCTACGGCGGATTGCTCTTCGGGGTGCTGCCGATCCGCGCGGGGGTTTCCTGGCAGGGACATCTCTTCGGTCTTCTTGCTGGCATCGGTGCGGCGGGGCTGATGTTTCCAAAAGGGAGACGATGTTGCGCTGAATCGACACTGCTGCCACTTCGACAAAGCGGTTTCGGCGCCGCTGAAGGCTGCCCTCTTCTCTACGTCCCACCCGTGACCGTATATCCCTGCGCTCGCAGATCCTCGGTGAGATCCTTCTCCATATGGACCGCGTGGACCGCAGCTTTGTAGGGCAGCCGCGTGCCTTCGGAACGCGCACAGTTCGTCGAGCGACGTGATCGGTTTCCGAATTTCAACGGCCTGCAGTGGGGCCAGCCCCGCGAGGAACACGGAAAGGAGGAAGATGAGGAGTCACATTGACGTAGGATGAATTGAGCGGATCACTGCAGCTGCTCGAACAACTCCTCCAGCCCCGCGATGATTTTTGTCGAAGCGTCCACTTCGAGGCAGGCCGATCGTGCGCGCCAGGTTTCATAACCACCGAGGCGATGCTGCTCGGGTGTTGGGAGATAGCCGTGGTAGGCATTGGCGAGCGAGACGGTGAAGCTCTGCGCATGCCGTTGTTTGAGTTCGAGACCGATCTCGACAAACACTTCGGCGGGGATGCCGGAAATGCGAAGGTCGCCGATCTTGAGGACTTGCACCGGTGCGGAGACTTGGGACGGGAATTCGCTGAGCAAGACGGTCTCGCGGGCATAGACCTGCTCCGAGGTTTCCATGCGCGGAAAGGATTTCGATTGATTCATTACCTCGCGCGCCTTTTCTACCTCGTCGTTCGATGGCAGGCGCAGCGCGAGTGTCAGTTCCTTCTGCGCGACCGCAAGCGGCACCCAGTCGCGGTAGGTGAGTGTTTTACACACGCGAGCGACTTCCTGCGCGACGTCGCTGGCCACCAGCTTGATCTGGCCATAGGGCGGCTGCTTCGCCTGCCCGCCACGGAAGTCCACGTTGTTGATGTCGCCGCTGGTGCCGTTGGACATGATGCCGACGAAGGGTGGATCCTGCCGATCCGCGCCGAGCAGTTCCTGGATTCGATCCGCGAATGCGCCGAAGTAATCTGCGGAGATGTGGCCGCGTCCGACTCCGCCCACATAGTGCAGCGAGTAGTTCGCATACAGCGCGACGGGCCGCCCCTCCGTCGATTGCACGGAGATGAAGAACACCTGCGGATCAGTGGGTCCGGCAGGCTGGTCAAGATGCGGATTATTGACCCCGGGATTCATCCGTACCTGATCGGTGGTAACTCCCAGCGGCGAGGCGGGGATGCCGCCGGGCTTCATGCGCCAACGCCGATTGAAAACGTGCTGCGGCACATTTCCAGAACTCCACGCGATGCGAGCAGGCGCGAGATTGGTCAGCGCACGCTGCAAGCCATCGGCGATGCGCTGCGCGACGAAACGTTGATACGTCGGGTCAGGCGTACTCTGCCCGACTGCTGCCATCGTGCCACAGGAGTGCGAGTGCGTGGCCGACATAAGCAAGTTCTCCATCGGCAGGGCCGTGGCCTCGTTCACGAGTCGCTTCGCCTCATCGAAGATGCTGCGCTCGATCACACAACTATCCGCCACCACCAGCACGAGCTTCGTCTGTCCGTCGTCGAGCGCGAGACAGCGAGCGTGCAGTTCATCGTGGATGTAAGTGGCTTTGCCGTCTTGAAAACCGCCATTGATCGAGCTGCCGAGCGGCGGCGTGATGTTGCTGGTGCCGGCGCCCGCGCGGAAGAAGCGGGTGGGTTCCGCAGCGTGGGATGAAGTGAGCGCTGCGCACAAAGCGGCAGCAAAAATGAACATGTGTTTCATAAGTGTCTGGTTTGTCATGAGGAGCGACGATTCGCGCCGCCGATGGTTTCACCAGAGGTCGCGAATATCCGCTTTCGTCGAACGATGCGAAGCTCAAATGATAATCGCGCCCAAGTCCACGCCGTGGCCGGAAGCTGCGCCGGACCGTAGGCATTGACGGCTGCAGCCTTCCCGGTTCGGGAAAACCCGATATCCTGCCTCGAGGCCCCGTGAACATCGACGAAGTCTCGGAACTTGTAACGGCGGGAGGGCGTGTCGAAGAGGACGCTGGCATTGAAATCGCCAGCCCAAACAGTTTCCGATCCGTTCCCGTGCGGCTTGTAAAGTTGATGTGCTTGGACGAGTGGCAGAACGTAGGAGGCCATCTCGACCACGGGAACCGTCCACACAGCGAAGAGGATGAATGAACGTCGACAAGTTAGGTCATGCGATGCGCCGGTGACGAAAATTCCCGCCGGGACGAGCTCCGGTTTGGTCGGGGAAAAATTCCGCAGGGTGAAGGCGCGGATGACGCGCCGCCACGATCCGGGCGCGGCCTTCGGGGCTGAGCTTGCCTTTCTTCTTGGGTGCAGTCGACTTCGCGGCATTTTCTACTGCCGTCCCGACCGCAGAGGCCACGGCATCGCGATCTACGGCACCTCCGCGGCGCAGGCGATCACCAACCTCGTGATCGACGGTAATGACGTGCATCACCTCAAGACCGGGAACAGCGAGTCGGTGGTGCTCAACGGCACCTCGAGTTGCGCAACAACAACGTCCACGCGATCCGCAATACCCATCGTGATGGCGCCGGACTCGGTCTCGGCGGCTACGATGCGCTGCGCGGGAGCACGCTGAATTGCACGGTGACAAACAACACCTTTTACTTGAACGACACGCGGCGCAGGGGCAGCGGCGAAGTGTTGCTCCAGCACTTCCTCACGGGCAACACGATCAAACAAAACGTCTTCTTTGCCGGAACGCAGAACGTCTTCGTGAGCAATCCCGCGGCGACGAATGCGGGCACGTTGTTCGACTACAATTGCTACTTTTCGCGCGGCGGCGCGGAAGACAGCGAGTGGCAGTGGAAGGAAGCTGGCGTGGTGGGATTTGAAGCGTGGAAAACGGCGACCGGACAGGACGCGCACTCGCTCTTCGCCGATCCGAAGTTCGTTAGTGCGGGGCGCGGCAATTTCCGGCTGAAGCCGGAATCGCCCGCGGCGAATGCGGGCGCCCCGGCCTTTGTCGCGCCGGTGGATGAACTCGACATCGACGGTGCGGCGCGCGTGACCGGAGGCAGAGTCAAAATCGGCGCTGACGAGCTCGCACCGTGAGATCCCCGCGCTACCCCTCGGGAATGATCTTCTTCGCCAGCCGCTCGACGCCTTCGCCGGCGTAGTCGCTTTGCGGGTAGAGCTTCTCCGCTTGGAGAAAGCGCGCCAGACCCCCTCCTCCCCGACGCCGATCCCCGTTCTCACCGTCACGTTGCGGCGGGCGCGAAAGCAAATTGCTAGCAGACCCTCCTTGGGGAATCGGCTCCCATTGGAAACCGATCGCTTGCAGATTTCGACGGACGGAGGAGCTTCCGTCCCTATGAATATCGCACTTCCAAAACTTGCCCTCGCCCTCACCGCACTCCTGAGCCTCGCCGTCTCTGGCGTCCGCGCCGAGGACAAAGCCGCCGCCACGAGGTCCGCCACCTTCAAAGTGACGGGCATGACTTGCGGCTCCTGCGAAGCGGCGTTGAAAGACGCTACAACGAAAGTCGAAGGCGTGAAGAGCATCGAAGCCAACGCCGAGAAGGGCACGGCGGTCGTCGCTTACGATCCGGCCAAAACGACTGAGGAAAAGATCGCCGCCGCGATCAATGCGACGAAGTATAAGATAGCCAAGTAACCTTCGCGGTCTTCGCCAGCTTCTCGGAAAGCGCCGATGCGTTCACTCGGGTCGGGGTTTTTCTTTTCGCGCTTGAGAGTCCGGCAGGCGCATCCGGGATGTTGCGCCCTTCCTCGCCACTCGGCCGCGGAATAGGCGTCTTTCTCGATCTCTGGTGCCTCGGCGACCCAGGTCACCAACGGCAAGCTCATCGTCAACGCGACAACCGGCATCGGACCAGCCCGGCGGTCACCGCCACCCTGGGCCGCCAGCGGTCCGAACAACTTAATCGCTCCGACGGCCAGCGCCGGACACGCCTTGACTATCGGTTCAGCCACGGCCGGCTCGACCTCCCGGCGATGTTGGCGATATGCGCTTCGAACCGTCCTCTCAGCCGAGGGAACTTGGCTTTGGCGTTCCCTCGACAACACGCTACTGATCCACCCATGAAGCCCATTGCTGCCATCATCGCGCTTGGTTTCGGTGCGTTCACCTCGCTGTCCGCCGCCGACAATCTCAATGCCGATCTCGTCGTGTATTGCGGAACGCCGGGAGGCATCGCGACGGCGGTCGCAGCGGCGCGCGCAGGGGTTTCGGTGCTGCTGTTGGAAACGACGAAGAATCTCGGCGGCATGACCACGGGCGGTCTGTCGCACACGGATGTGGGGCCGAAGCCTGAGATCCTCGGTGGGTTTGCGCGGGAATTCTTCACCCGGGCGAATGCGAAATACGGCGACGGAAAGAGGTCAGCAAAGGAGTTTTGGTATCACGAGCCGCACATCGCGGAGGAGACGTTCACCGAGCTGTTGCGCGAGGCCGGGGTGAAGGTGGTGTTCGGGGCGCGGATCGACTCGGTGGAGAAATTCGGCGCGCACCTCGCTTCGTTCAAGACCACGGATGGCAACGTCTATCGCGCGCGGCTCTTTGCCGATGCCAGCTATGAGGGCGACCTGTTGGCGAAGGCGGGCGTGAGTTACACGGTCGGGCGCGAGAGCAGCGCCACGTATGCCGAGTCGCTGGCGGGCTTTCGTCCGGCTCCGCTGCGGCCGCGCACGGCCGAGTACATGAGCAAGCCGGGGAGCGCCTATACGCACGGCACGCCGACAAAGATTTCCGCGTATCAGGACGGCAAACTCCTGCCGGGGATCAACACCGAGTGGCCGGAGGCAGGCAGCGGTGACCGCCGCTCACAGTCCTACAACTTCCGCGTGATCGTGACCACGAACGCCGCCAATCGCATCCCCTTCCCGAAACCCGCGCGCTACGATCCGCTAAGCTACGAAATCCTGGCGCGCATCATCGATGCCTATCCCGGCGTCCGCTTTGAAAAGCTCGTCTATCTCGGCGCGCTGCCGAATGAGAAGTTCGACGCCAATGCCAGCGGCCTCGTGCAAGGCACCGACCATGTGGGCGGCAATGTCGATTATCCCGAGGGTGACTACGCGACGCGCGACCGCATCTGGCGGGACCATGTGGATTACGTGCAGGGCTTCTTTTGGTTTCTGGCCAATGATCCGCGCGTGCCCGCCGAAATGCGCGCGCAAGCCAGGCAGTATGGGCTGGCGAAGGATGAATTCTCCGACAACGGCCACTGGCCCTACGCGCTCTATGTGCGCGAAGCGCGGCGGATGACCGGCGCGTATGTGATGCGCCAGGATGACTGCGCGAAGAGCACCAGAAAACCCGACAGCATCGGCATGGGTGCCTTCATCCTCGATTCGCACGCGGTGCAGCGGCTCGTGGACAGGGAGGGCAACGTCATTGACGAAGGCAACTTCGACGTGGGCGTCAGGCCCTACCAGATCCCCTATCGCTGCGTGACGCCGCGGCGCGAACAAGCGGAAAATTTGCTCGTGCCCGTCGCCTTGTCCGCCTCGCACGTCACCTACGGCTCCATTCGCATGGAGCCGCAGTTCATGATCCTCGGGCACTCCACCGGGGTGGCCGCAGCGATGGTGTTGAAGCAAAACCTCGCCGTGCAGGACGTGGACGTGGCCGCCTTGCAGACAAAGTTGACCGCGCAAGGACAGGTCCTGGCTCTGCCGGCCAAGCCAGGTTCGTCACTTTCGGACTTCCAAGGCATCGTGCTCGATGACGAAGAGGCGAGTTACACGGGCGAGTGGGTCACCAGCAACTTCGGCGACCCCATCGAGGGCTCGGTCCATCACGACAACAACACCGACCAGGGGCAGAAGCGCGCGCGCTTTGAAATCAAGATACCGCAGCCGGGGCGCTACGAAGTCCGGCTGGCTTACACCGCGTCGCCCAATCGCGCATCGAACGTCCCGGTTACCGTCGATTCCGCCGAAGGCTCGAAGACGATCACGCTGAACCAGAAACTTACGCCGAAGATCGCCGCGCACTTCACCTCCCTGGGCACGTTTCTCTTTGCTGCCGACCAGCGGGCAGCCATCACGATCCGCAACGACGGAACCGACGGTTTCGTGGCCGTGGATGCCGTGCAACTCCTGCTCGTGGAACGCTGAACCGCCCCGCGATGATAACATAAAACTTGCGCCCTCCCACATCCACCATGCGGAAGGTGACATCACCGTGCGCATCAATCAGCAGGAGGAACCTGCGCATGAGCGGCTCTTCCGCGCCCTCGGCACCTTCCGTTTCGAGGCAGGTCGCGGGCGCTGGGTTCGCGTTTCCAACGACGGCACCGAGACCAGCAAGGTGGTGATTGCCGATGCGGTGCAGTTTCTGCCGGTGGACAAGCCGACTCGCTGATGATTCAGAGCGGCTAGTCGCCCCCGCCACCACCACTGCAGCTCGCGCCCACCGCAGGAGTGGGAACTGCAAGAATGTCCGCCGCCGTCCGCCGATCCCGGATCGGCAGGGACGACGGAGGCTATAAGCAATTCGAGCAGCAGTTGCGCTGCGTCCCGGCGGAGAATCAGTTCGCGGTCGCGTTCACTTCAATGCGAGCCGAATGTTGCGATACCACGTTTCGTCGCCGTGCTCGGTGAACATGATGCGGCCCTTGCCAGGGGCGAAGCCCTCCTTGTCCTTGAACTTGCTGCCGGCGATGCGCGCCTGCCAGTCGGCAGATTTCGTGTCCGCCTCGACGGCGAGCTTGCCGTTGAGCCAGTGCTGAATCCTGCCGTCCTGCACGATGATTTTACTCGTGTTCCATTCGCCCGCGGGTTTGACGGCCTTGTCCTTCGCGGGCTCCTTGATGTCGTAAATCGACGCCGTGGTGTGCGAGCCGCCTCTCATCCCGTCGGGGTGTTTCTCGTCATCGATCATTTGGTATTCGATGCCGAGCCATTCCTTGCCGGCGACCTTGGTCACCCAGTATTTCACGCCATTGTTGCCGCCGGGCGCCACCTTCCATTCCCACTCGAGTTCGAAGTTCGCATACTCCTGCTTCGAGATGAGGTTGCCGCCGCCCTTGCCGTTGAGGTGAATCGTGTTATCGCTTTCCGTCGTCCAGCCGCCAGACGGCGCGGCGTCCTTGGTGTCGGTGAAATCGGCCAGAGTCAGTTTAATCGGCTCAGAAGCGGAAAGCAGGCGGGTGAAGGTGAGAGCGGCGATGAGGAAGAGCGTGCGCATGGGGCCGGGTAATGGACAGGCCGACGATCAAAGCCATTGGCCGGCTGCAATCCATTCATTTTTTAGGTGTCCAGATCTTCGACGTGGTGCCCGGCGCGACAGCACCGAACGTTCGCATCGTTGCGCAGCCGGAATCGAGGTCGCGCGGAGGCGGTATTGGAACCACGACACGGCTGAACACTGCTATTTCGCCCGCCGCTTCACGGCGTAGCCATATTGCGTCGGCCACGAAGGCTCCTGGCCGAGCGTGTGTTGCGCCTTCAATGCCCAATACGGTTCGCGGAGAAGTTCACGCGCGAGAAAGACGAGGTTTGCGTCGCCGCCGGTGATGATTTCGTCGGCGTGCTGCGCTTCGGTGATCATGCCGACTGCGCCGGTGCGAATGTCGGCTTCTTCCCGGATGCGTCGGGCGAATGGCACCTGAAATCCCTTCGCCACGGGAATTCGGGCGTGAGGCACCATCGCTCCCGAAGAAACGTCGATAAGGTCCACACCAAGCGCCTTAAGCCGCTTGGCGAGCGCGACGGACTGCTCGATGTCCCACCCGCCATCCACCCAGTCTGTCGCCGAGATGCGCACGAAAAGCGGTAGCTCATCAGGCATCAACGCACGAAGGCCTTCCGCGACGCGCAGGAGCAAGCGCATCCGGTTTTCGAGGCGGCAGCCATATTCGTCCGTCCGGTGATTGCTGATCGGCGAAAGAAACTCGTGAAGCAGATAGCCGTGCGCGGCGTGGATCTCGATCACCTTGAAGCCAGCGGCGATGGCGCGCTTCGCCGCAGCTTCAAACGCAGCCACGACCCCCTCGATGCCCGCCGGGTCGAGCGCGATCGGAAGCGGATCCGTCTCGTTGAAAGAAATGGGGCTCGGAGCCACAGCATCCCAGCCACCTTGCTCCGGCGTCAGCCGCGCTCCGCCTTTCCACGCGAGATCGCAGCTCGCCTTTCGTCCGGCGTGCGCGAGCTGAATCCCGGCGACCGCGCCCTGGCTTTGCACGAAACGAGCGATGCGGGCCAGAGGCTCAATGTGCTCGTCCTTCCAGATGCCAAGATCGCCCGGCGAGATGCGCCCGTCCCAGGTCACCGCAGTTGCTTCGACGATCACGAGCGCAACCCCTCCGACCGCACGGCTGCCGAGATGGACGAGGTGCCAGTCGTCAGCGAAGCCGTCCTCGGCGCAATACTGACACATCGGCGCCATCACGATTCGGTTGCGGAAGGTCACGCCTCGAATCGTAAGCGGGCTGAGCAGATCGATTTCGGGCACCTCGCGGTCGTGGTCGGAGCCAGCGCAGCAACCGTGAACGAGCGGCGCGGAAGTTGAGGACGGCGAGTTCGGTTCCATGGTGTGAGGATGGACTATGAACGATCAGTTGGCTCTCCCAATTAGGCACCGGCTACGACTGCCGGCCTAATCGGAAGTGGCGTCAGGCGGCTCGTGGCCTCCAAAAGGCAGTGCGAAATTCCTGCGCACGCCCGGATGATGGAATCCTTGGGGATGCCGACTTTCTCCGCGATTTGATCCGCGGTCTTGAATCCGATGCCGTTGATGTCCTTGGCCAGTGTGTAGGGATTGGCGCGCACGGTCTCGATCGCCTGCTCCCCGTAGGTCTTGAAGATGCGGACCGCGCGGCTCGTGCTGACGCCGTTCGAGTGCAGGAAGACCATGATTTCCCGAATCGTGCGCTGCTCCTTCCACGCTTCTGCGGCGTTCCGGACCGATGCCGCTGATTTCCTCCATCTGCGCCGAGGTGTTTTCGATGACCGTCAGGACGTCTTCACGGAACTTATCGTCCATCTTCTTCGCGTAAACCGGACCGATGCCCTTGATCATCCCGCTGCCGAGGTTATTTCTCGATGCCCTCCCGTGAGGTGGGCGGGGTGCATTCGAGGAAGGTGGCGCTGAGCTGCAGCCCGTGTTCGCTATCGCGCACCCAGCGGCCCTGCGCGGTGATCCATTCCCCGGCGCTGACGGAGGCCAGCGAACCAACCACCGTCGCCAGCTCCCGGCGCCCTTCACTTTGACGCGCAGCACGGCAAAGCCGGTTTCCTCGTTGTGGAAGGTGACCCGCTCAATCAAGCCGGCGAGGTCGTCTTCGGGATTGGGAACCGCAGTGGATTGCGCCGTGCGAAGGTTTCTGCCTGCGGCGGAGCTTTGCAATCCCTTTTCAGGTGACGCTCCACTGCACGGCCACCGCACTCCGCATCGTGGCCCAGAGTCTGCGCAACAGCGAACACAAGCTCGGTGAGTGTTGCCGGCGGATGAAAGCCCGCCTCGGCGCCCCCAAAGCCAATACCGCCACCGCTCACAAGCTCGCCCGCATGGTCTATCGCCTCCTCAAGTTCGGCCAGGCCCATGTTGACCGCGGCGATCAAGCCTACGAACAACACTTCAAAAACCGCCTCCTGCGCAACCTCCAAATTATCGCCGCCGTCTTCTGGACGTGGCTCTGGGGGCCGGTCGGACTGGTCCTCGCGACGCCACTTACCGTCTGCCTCGTGGTCATGGGGCGGCATGTCCCGCGTCTCGCTTTTCTGAGCGTGGTGCTGAGCGATGAGGAAGCGCTCACCCCAGCAGAGGATTGCTACCACCGCCTGCTCACGCCGGACGACAGCGATGAGCTGGAGCTGGTCGAATCGTATCTGAAAGCCAACTCGCTCACCGCGCTCTACGACGCGGTCTTGATCCCCGTGCTCACCACCGCGGAGACCGACGCGCGTGCGGAGCTGCTCGATGCCGGGCAGCTCGGCCAGGTGGAACAAAGCATGCGCGACATCATCGAAGATCTCGGCACACGCCCGGCGGTGCCCTCACCGGAGGCGGCCGAGAAAGCCGAAGCCGCCGCGGACGAGGAGGCTCCGGTGCCGCCGGCGGTCGCTCTGGACTGCCGCGTCTTCTGTCTGCCCGCGCGTGCCGATCGGGACGAACTCGCCGGCACCGTGCTCGTCCAGTTGGCCCGCCAGCAAGGCTTCGGCGCGCAAAATGCCCCGGCCAAACTCGTCACCGGTGAACTGCTCACGTTGGTCGAAAAGGCGGACGTGGATATCATTTGCATCTCGGTCGTGGCGCCTTCGACGGTCATCCATGTGCGTTATCTCTGTCTGAAGCTCCGCGCACTTTTGCCGAAACTGAAGATCGTCGTCGGCCTCTGGGGCGCGACCGAAGATGTGACCGAGGCAACCAAGCGTCTGCGCGACTCCGGGGCCGATGAAGTGGTCACCACGCTGGCTGAGGCGCTCGTGCAAATGGCCAAACTCGCTCCGCCGCTCATCGAGGAAATGACGCCTGCGCCCATCCCTGCCGACGAGGAAGAACGCCTCGCCGCGCTCGCCGAACTCAACCTGCTCGACACCGAGGCCGAACCGGTCTTCGACCGGATCACCGCGAAACTGGCGCGCGTCTTCGAAATGCCGATCGCCCTGATCTCGCTCATCGATCGCGACCGGCAGTTTTTCAAATCGCAGACCGGCCTCCCCGAGGCCCTGGCCAAGTCGCGGCAGACGGCGCGCAACGTTTCCGTGTGCGGCCACGTCGTCGCCAAGAACCAGGTGATGATCGTCGAAGACCTCGCCCGCGACCGCCGTTTTGCGAACAACCCGCTGCTCAAGGAACACGGCATCCGCTTCTACGCCGGAGTCCCGCTCCTCGCCCCCAATGGCCAGCCCATCGGCTCGCTGTGCCTGATGGACCTGCGGCCACGCCAGCTTACGGACCGCGAAAAGCGCCTGCTCCAGGAATACGCCAACGAGGTGATGGAAGAGATTGCCAAACGCGCGCCGCGATCCCGCCGTGGCGAAGTTTCGATCTCTGCTTAGCAGGCCGCTCGGGTGGCGAAACACGGGGAGGCGCGAAGGCGACTTCGATGGTGGCGGATGTCAGGCCCAACCGCGCGTGGAGCAGGTCATCGACCAAGCACGGTCCGGCTGTCCGTCGCCCTCTGCTGGCCGGTAAGCATTGGAAAAACCGACCAACCCGCTCGCGGCGCGCGATACCGTCTGCTCACCCCTCACTCCTATGGCTTCCAAATCC
>JANOAZ010000235.1:0-3765 GCA_031411395.1 Chthoniobacteraceae bacterium | reverse complement strand
CTCGGCAGCCACCGGCTCTTTTTCCCCGTGCGCAAGACGGTGCCCATCGAAGATCAGCTCACCGAGATCACCTTCGAGCTTTCGAACCGCCAGCTCGGCGCCCTGCTCGCCGTCGAGCGCGGACAGAATATCGAATCCTTTGCGCAGAGCGGCGTCCCGATCGATGCCGCGCTTTCTCCCGAGTTGATGGTGAGCATTTTCTTCCCGAAAACGCCGCTCCACGACGGTGGGGTGATCATCCGCAACGACCGCATCGTCTCCGCGGCCTGCATCTTCCCGATCAGCCAGAAGGCCGATCTCGATCGTTCGCTCGGACTGCGACACCGCGCCGCGCTCGGGCTCGCGGAGGAAAGTGACGCCGTGATCATCGTCGTGTCCGAAGAAACGGGGATTGTTTCCATTTGTCACGGGACCGGGATCGAAAGAAACTTTGAGCCCGAGACGCTCAAGGCGCGACTCGGGACGCTCCTCGCTTCCACTCATGAAAAATCGGATTCTGAACAACTGGCTGGCAAAGTGCGTGTCGCTGGCGCTCGCCATCGTGCTGTGGGCGGTGATCAAAAAGAGCGTCGAGACAACCCCCTCGCCTTCTAAGAACCAATTCGACGCCGAAAGCCGCTTTCAAATCGACTCCAGCCGCTATGCAAAACCGAAAAAATAACGGCGGGTCGCAAGGGGCCATCGCCGACACAGAGCGAAGAATCTTCGGGACGGACGGCGTCCGTGGAACGGCCAACATCGAGCCCGTCACGGCCGAGACCGCGCTCAAGCTCGGGCGCGCCGCCGCGCACGTTTTCGCGGAAATGAGCGCCCAGCAGCGCGGCGGGGGCCGCACCACCGTGGTCATCGGCAAGGACACGCGGCTCTCCGGTTACATGCTGGAAAATGCGCTCGCCGCCGGCGTCATGTCGCTCGGCGCCGATGTGCTCCTCATCGGCCCGCTGCCTTCGCCCGGCGTCGCCTACATCACCCGCTCCCTGCGCGCGGATGCCGGCATCGTGCTCAGCGCCTCGCACAATCCCTACGAGGACAACGGCATCAAATTCTTCCGCCACGACGGCTACAAGCTCGACGACGAAATCGAGCAGCGCATCGAGCATCTCGTCTTCAGCGGCGAGATCGAATCGATCCGCCCCACCGCGGGCAAGATCGGCCGCGCCACCCGCATCGACGACGCGCTCGGGCGCTACGTGGAATTTGCCAAGCAGAGTTTTCCGCGCGGCATGACCCTCGAAAAGCTGCGCATTGCCATCGATGTGGCGAATGGCGCGGCTTACAAATCGTCGCCCTGCATTCTCCGCGAACTCGGCGCCGAGGTCATCGTGGCCCACAACACGCCGAACGGCCGCAACATCAACCGGGAATGCGGCAGCACCTACCCGGAGGAGATCCAGCGCGTCATGAAGGAGACAAAAGCCGACGTGGGCATCAGCCACGACGGCGATGCGGACCGCGTCATCCTCTGCGATGAAAATGGCGAGATCGTCGATGGCGACGAGATCATGGCCATCGCGGCGCTCGACTTCCTGAAGCAGGGCCGCCTCGCGCAGAACACCCTGGTCGCCACGATCATGAGCAACTTCGGCCTCAACGAAGCGCTCGAATCCCAGGGCGGCAAAGTGAGGCGCACCAAGGTGGGCGACCGCTACGTGATCGAGGAAATGATGAAGCACGACCTCAACGTCGGCGGCGAACAGAGCGGCCACATGATCTTCCGCGACTTCAGCACCACCGGCGACGGCGCGGTGAGCGCGCTGCAAATCCTCCGCATCATGGTCGAGACCGGCAAGCCGCTCAGCGAGCTCAAGCAGTGCCTTCGCAAATATCCGCAGGCGCAGCGGAACCTGAAGGTGCGTGAGAAGCGCCCGCTCGAACAACTCCCGCACGTCCAGCAACTCATCGTCGAAGCGGAGCGCGAACTCGCCGGCGCGGGCCGCGTGCTCCTCCGCTACAGCGGCACCGAGCCCAAGATCCGCCTCCTCATCGAAGGCCGCGACGGCGACCGGATCAACCTTCAGGCGGACCGCATCGCGGGGGTGATTTTGGAAGCGATCGGGATTGAGGGAACGTGATCGGTGATGGGTGAATAGCGGGAGCGCTGCATCCGTGAACCTCTTCCTCACCGGCACCGACACGAACGTCGGCAAGACATACGTCGCCGCCCGGCTCATCCGCGCCTTGCGACGGGAAGGCATCGACGCCGTCGGCTTCAAACCTCTCTGCTGCGGCGGGCGCGAGGACGCCGAACTGCTCCATGCCGCCAGCGATGGCGCGCTCACCCTCAATGACGTCAATCCCGTCTGGCTGCGCCCGCCCGCAGCGCCCTACACCGCCGCGATGATCGAGGGCCGCAGCATCGACCTGGATCTCATCCGCGACACCTTCACCCGCCTCCGCGCCGCACACAGTTCCCTCATCGTCGAGGGAGTCGGCGGCTGGCTCGTCCCCATCACGCGGGATTACTCGGTGCGCGACCTTGCGCGCGACCTCGCGCTGCCGATCGCCGTCGTTTTTGCGAATCGCCTCGGCGCGCTCAATCACACGCTGCTCACCGTCGAAAGCATCCGCGCCACCGGCCTCACCTGCGCGGGCTTGATCCAAAATCACCCCACCGCCGACGCGCCGGACGAAGCCGCCGCCGTGGCCACCAACCGCGCCATCCTCGAAGACCTCACCGGCCTTCCCATCCTCTTCGACCTCGCCCACGGCACCGGCGAACTGGAATTCAGGCTCGCCTGAGCGACGTGGAATGCGGAATGGGGAAAGCGATTGTGCTTCGCGGTCTGACGGATTCTAAATTCCGCATTCCGCATTCCGCATTCCGCATTGCCCCATGGCTCTCCCGCTTCGCTACAATTTTCGCAACGTCCTCGTCCGCTGGCGGGCGACGCTGACGACGATCCTCGGCATCGCGCTGGTGGTCGCGGTCTTCGTCGTCGTGCAATCGCTCGCGGCCGGCCTGGAAAAGGCGAGCGGCAACACGGGCGACCCGCGCAATTTGATGATCGTGCGCCGCGGCTCGAATGCGGAGAGCGGCAGCCAGATTACTCGCGAGCAGTTCAACACCATCCAGTATTCGCCGGAGATCGCGCGCGATCCGCAGGCGCGCCCGTTTGTCTCCGCCGATACGCTGGTGATTCTCAATCTGCCTCGCGGCGGCGAATACACGGGTGAGGCCAATGTCTCGCTGCGCGGGATCTCGGCGAACGGCTTTCCGCTTCGGCCTCAGGTCACGCTCGCTGCGGGACGCTGGTTTGCGCCGGGGCAACGGGAGGTGGTGATCAGCGCGCGGTTGGCGAAGCGTTTTGCAAAGATGCAGGTCGGCGACGTGGTGAAGATCGGGCTGCGAGAGCTGACGGTCACCGGCCATTTCGACGGCCAGGGCAGCGCGTTTGATTCGGAAGCGTGGATGGATGCCGATGAGGTGCGCGCCCTCTTCAGCCGCGAAAATTATTCCAGCGTGCTCGTTCGCCCCGTGGATGACGCGGCGGCGACTGCCTTGATCGCAAGGCTGGAGGCGGACAAGCGGCTCGGAGTGCGTGTGCTCCGCGAGGTCGCCTACTACAAGGAGCAGACGAAAACCGCCGCGCCGATCAAGTTCCTCGGGAGCTTCCTCGCGGCGGCGATGTCGGTGGGCGCCGTCTTCGCCGCGATGAATACGATGTACGCCAGCGTGGGCGCGCGGACGCGGGAGATCGGGACGCTGCGGGTGCTCGGGTTCCGCCGCCGCTGGGTGCTGCTCGGCTTTGTGATCGAAGGTGCGCT
>JANOAZ010000234.1:0-5299 GCA_031411395.1 Chthoniobacteraceae bacterium | reverse complement strand
ATCGCAAGCGACGGACTACATCACCGCACAGGCCGGCCTGGAGGAGGCGAAGAAAGATCGCGCCGCCTTCGAGAAGAAGCTGCCGAACACGATGGTGATGCAGGAAATGGAGAAGCCGCGCGATACGTTCATCAAAGTGCGCGGGCAGTACGATCAGAACGGCGAGAAAGTCACCGCCGGCACGCCCGCGTTTTTGCCCGCGATTTCGCAGCCCGCCGATGGCCAGCGACTCACGCGGCTCGACTTCGCCCGCTGGCTCGCATCCCCGCAAAACCCGCTCACCGCCCGCGTCGCCGTGAATCGCTGGTGGGCGATGCTCTTCGGCACCGGCCTCGTGAAGACGGTGAACGACTTCGGCTCGCAGGGCGAATGGCCCAGTCATCCCGAGTTGCTCGACTGGCTCGCCGCCGACTTCGCGCGCGACTGGGACATCAAACGTGCGATCAAGCAGATGGTCATGAGCGCGACCTATCGCCAATCGCCGAAGGCCACGCCGCAACTCCTCGCGAAGGATTCCGAAAACCGCCTCCTCGCCCGCGGCCCGCGCGCCCGCCTCGACGCCGAGATCATCCGCGACAACGCGCTTGCCGTCGGCGGCATCCTCAATCCCGCCATCGGCGGACCCAGCTTCAAGGCGTTGCAGCCGCCGGGCATCTGGGAGGTGAATGAGATGGGCGGCCAGAAATACCAGGCATCGACCGGCCCCGACCAATACCGCCGCGGCCTCTACGTCTATTGGCGCCGTTCCACGGTCTATCCGTCGTTCATCACCTTCGACGCACCGACCCGCGAGTTTTGCCAGGCGCAGCGTGCGAAAACGAGCACGCCCCTCCAGTCGCTCGTACTCATGAATGACCCCGTCTATGTCGAAGCCGCGCGCGCCTTCGCGCAGCGCGTCCTCCGCGAAGTCGGCACCGATTCCGCCGCGCGGCTCGCCCACGCGTGGCGCCTCGCACTCGCGCGTCCTCCGAGCGCTGGCGAACTGGCCATCCTGCAAAAGACCCTCGACCAACAACTCGCGACCTACGCCGCGAACAAACCCGCCGCGATCGCGCTGACGAAAATCGGCGAACTGCCTAAACCCGACGGCGCCGATGAAGCCGAGCTCGCCGCCTGGACCGCCGTCGCCAACGTGATCCTCAACCTCAACGAGACGATCACGAACTGACGGGCGCGCTCCGCCCGCGCGAAGCGCATCCAAAAAGCCCGTCATCCTGAGCTTGCGAGCCGAGTCTGCGAGACAGCCGAGCGGGCGGAGGCGGAGAGGCAACGACCTCTGATCTCCGCGGGCAGCGGCGGTGCGGAGCATACACGCGTGTCCCGACCACCTCCGCCCCGGGATGCGAGAGATCCTTCGACTCCGCGCCTTTCGCTTCGCGAAGCGGCGCTGCGCTCAGGATGACAGCGTTGTTTTTGCGAATGCCCTCTCACCCGCCTACCCGCGAAACCGCCGCTTCAACTCCGCAAACTCCACCGCCAACGCGCCGCGATCCACCTCGCGAAAACGCTCGGGCAGGTAGCGCTTATCCGAGCACGAAAGGATCGCCGCCAACTCCTGCAACCGCAGCAGCTCCGCATCGAGGGGATCGATAAATGAGTTCACCGCCTCCTCCAGGTCGGCGAGCTGCAACTCGTCGTCGCGCTTCGCCAGCACCGCGCGCTCCTTTGTCCGCATCACGATGGCTTCGGCATCGCTGCCGGTGAGCGGGCGTGTGCCGAGCTTTTCGCGGATGAAAGCGAGCAGTGGCTCGGATAGCTTCATCTTCTTCGTCATCGCCACGATCTCGAAGAGACGCGCCACATCGTCCGGCGTCTGCGCGGGAAAGAGCGGCAGAGATTGTCCGAATCGTCCCTGACGTTTCATGTCGATGGCGAGCAGATCTGGCCGCGAAGTCATCGCCACCCACAGCTCGCGTCCGCGCAGGCTGGAGTCGCCGAGGTGCGCCGCGAAGGCCGCAAACACGCGGCTGGAGACGCCGCTGTCGCCGCCCTCGCTGCGATTGCCGAAGACCGCGTCGGCTTCATCCACGACCACGATCACCGGTCCGAGCGCGCGCACCGTCATGAGGATGCGCGACTGCTGGCGCTCGGTGTCGCCGACCCATTTGCTGCGGAATTCACCGAGCTCCATCACCGGCAATCCACACTCGCTGGCGAAGCAATCGATGAGGAACGACTTGCCGACGCCCACGCGACCCGGCACGAGGATGCCGCGTTCGAGCACGTCGGTCTTGTTGTTGCGGATCAGCCACGCGAGCTCGCGCAGCTTGGTCTTCGCGGCCTCGTGCGTGGCGACGAGATCGAGCGACACGCCCGGCTTCGGATCCTTGAAGCGCACGAGGCCCTGGCAGTACTCCTCGATGAGCCGCTTCTTCGCGGCGGTCACGTGTTCGTGCGTCACGCGCCGTCCATTTTGCACTGCCTCGGCGATGAGCTGGCGGATGCGCAGGAGATTGAGGCCCGCTGTGCGCACGACGAGCGTCGCGTCGTCGAGATCGCTGAGCGTCGCGTCGAGTTCGTGGCGGATGAAAGCGGCGCGTTCGTCCGGTTCGGGAAGGTCGATGCGGATCTGCGCGACGTGCGGATTGCGCAGGAGATCGGCGTGCAATTCCTGCGCGGATTCCGTGACCAGGATAACGCCTACGTCGAGCCGCCGGATGTCCTGCGACGACGCCCATTTCAGCAGTGTCACGAGCGCCATGCGCTCCTCCGTGCTGCCGCCGCCCTCGCTCGCGGGGATGATTTTTTCCGGGTAATCGATGATCAGCGTCGCGCCATGCGCAGCTTCTCCGCGCAGGAAGAAGCGGCGCAGCAGCGGCGCGAGCCTGGTGAATTCCCGCGGCGGACCATTCTGCGAAAAGCTCGTTCCCTCGACGCGATCGAAGATTTCGAGCCACTCGAAGAATTCCCGCTGCATCTCCGTCGAGCCGAAGCTCAGACCGTCGCCGATGTCGTAGAAAAGCATCCAGTCGCGTTCGGCGAAAAGGCGGCGCGTGAGGAACGTCTTGAGCGGCGCGTAACCCGCCTTCGCGCCTTCCGGGACGGCGAAGACATCGTGGATATTGCCATGAAGCACGAAGACCGAAGACACGCCGGCATTCCACCGGCGGGCGAAATCAAGCGCCCAGCCGCGCAGGGCAGGACGGATGGCAGTGGCGGATTCGCTCATGTTTTCTGTTGTTGCCGCGGCGCGTTCTTCGCAGGAACCGGCGGCGGGCCGGTGCGTTCGCCGAAGCCGGTGCGCTGCGCGGTGATCGGGAGGTCGGTGAGCAGGTCGCGGAATTGATCCATCTGCGAGAGCAGTTGATTGGTGTGCTCCAGGTTTTCGACCGTGGCGTCGATGCGCGCGGTGAGGGCGCCGGCGTTGCGCGTGGCGATGGAATCGGCGCGGATGAGTTTGATCTGCTCCTCGAGTCGCTCCTGCTCGGAAACGACGAGCGCCAGGTTCGCGTGCGCGGTCTCCAGCCGATCCGCGCGTTTCTCCAGCGTCTCCAGGCGATCCTGTCGCGAGGTGAGCAGCCGCTCGCGCGTTTCCTGCGCGCTCGCCGAACCGGTCTTCGCGGCCACTTCGGCGCGCAGGCGCTCGACTTCCTCGCGCGCCTCCGCGACCAGCGCGGGCAGATCTTCGCGCGCCTCCGTTTCGAGGAACTCGGAGACCGACTCCTCGATCGTGAGCAGCCGCAGGAAGGTCCACATCAGCTCCTCCAGCTTGCGCAGCCGCGGATCATCGGGTGTGTCGGTGGCGGCTTCTTCGATGTCTTTGCAGACCTTCGTCAGTGCGAAGTAACGATCGCGCCGAGACGTGGTCAGCCCTTCGATCAGCGCGTTACGCCGTGCGTTGAACTCGGCGAGTTCGTTCTGCTCCACCACCCGCTGCGCTCCTTCGTTTTTCTTTTCGAGGTAGCGCCGGAAGAGCGGCATGTCCGGCACGAACATCCACCCCACGACATACGCCGTCGCGCCTGCGATCAGGTAAAGCGGTTCCGCGGAGATGAATCCCAACCCGAGCGTCGCCATCGCCAGCACCGCGTGATGCGGACTCGCGAGGAATTCGCGCCAGCGCGGCTTCATGGGAAGCAATGACCAATGACCAATGACCAATGACCAATGACAAAGCTCGCGCTCACTCGAACGTCGCGCACCTGCGGCGCACCTTCGTCATTCAGACATCCAACTTCATTGGACATTTTCCATTGGTCATTGGTCATTTCCCTTCACTCCAGCGTGAACCACTGCGCTTCCACGCGGCGGTTTTGCTCGAACTCGCCGCCGAGCGGTTCCTCCCAGCCACGGCCGATGGCTTCGAGCCGGGCGGCGTCCACCTTTTCGCGTTCGGCGAGGAGGCGTTTGATTTCGTTCGCGCGCTGTTTGCTGAAGTCGATCGCCTTCATCGCCATCTGCCGCAGGAAGGCGTCGCCGCCCTGGTTGCGGAACTCATCAACGCGCGAGTTATCGACGTGGCCGCGGAGCAGGATCGTGGAGCCGGGGCTGACCTGGAGCAGTTGCTTGAGCGCGGTGAGGTTCTTGAGGTTGTCCTGATTGGTCACGTCGAGCGACGCGCTGTTCGGCTGGAAGAGGAAGCGGATATTTTTGCTCAGCAGCGGATCGCTCTCCACCGGCCCGGCGCCAGCGGTCTTGATCGGCGCGATGGCGACGACCTGCCCGGCGAAACCGCCGGCGGCTTCCATCGCCTTGAGCGCATCGAGGCTGGCGAAGCGTTCGGCATCGACCGGGTCCTTGATGAGTTCACTGCCGTACGCATACACGGCGGACTGGAAGATGCCGCCGAAGCTGCCCGCGGCGTCGATCGCTCCGCTGAAGAACGCGAGGTTTTCCGGCCCGTTCGAGAGGTGCACTTTCGTCAGTTCGCCCTTCGTCTTTTCGCGATCCCATTTGAACGCCTTGCCGATCACGTCGAGCTGCGGATCGGGATTGTCGCGCACGAGCTTGTTGCCTTCGAGCAGGCCGGCGACGAGACCTTCCACGATCTTCGGCTGCGCCTGCGCGAAGCCTTTATTCACGATCAGAATGTCGGCGATCACGAGCAGGTTTTTGTTCGTGGTGAGCAGCGTCGCCTTGCCTTTGCTTTCGGCCACGGCCTCGGTAGTGCGCGGCGCCCAGGTCACGCAACCCATCATCCGCTGCGTCCCGCCATCGAGTTCCTTCATGAAGTGATCGCACGCGACGAAGGCGTCGTCGGCATAGACGAGGTTGATCTTCGCCGGGTCGGGTTTGTCCTTGAGATCGTTCAGCATGTGGACGCCGAGGCCGGCTTCCTGCGCGAGGTAGCGGATGAAAA
>JANOAZ010000233.1:0-3922 GCA_031411395.1 Chthoniobacteraceae bacterium | reverse complement strand
CGGAAGCCTGGGCCAAGGCCCACCATCCCGCCGCCTACCAAGCCGCATCGTAAATGTCGTAGATCGCCATCTACGACATCTGCCACTCCGCCGGACCAAAAGTCAGACACCCGGTCAAGAGGCGCTTGGCGCACTGCTTACGCCTCTAGCGGGTGGGCATCACAGATGTCGGAGCATGGGTGCCTATGACATCGACGAGCGTGAAGGCAGAGATTCTGAAGCAGGACGGCCGTGCGCGGGTGCGAGGGCCGGTGCGGCGGCGCGAGGCGTTGCTGGATGAGTTTGAAAAGAGTGACCGCCAGCGGAGCGAAGTTTGCCCGGTTGGCGGGGATCAAGTATGCGACCTTTGCGGGCTGGGTGCTCAAGCGGCGCCAGCAGGGCCGGAGGGCAGTGAAGACGACGCCGGGTTCACCGGTGAACCCGGACGATTCGGTGGTGAGCGCCGGTCCCGTGCGCATGTTTGAAGCATTGATGGAGGACGGCAACACCGAAGGGCGGGTGGGTGCGAGGGGGGTTGCTCATCGAGCTGCCGGGCGGGAGTCGGATCCTGGTTGAGTCTCCGGTGCAGCTCCAGATGGCGGCGGAATTGGTGGCCTTGATCGCACAGAATGCCCGCGCCCGATACGGCAGCGCTCGCTGCGGCAGAGCACCTTGCATTCTCCGAAATCAGCGGTCCGCCGCAGACCGGGCATACGGAATCCGCGTTTGCGGCGATGGACTGCTCAACGGGTGGAACCCGCGGACGATTCGGTATCGTCAGACATTGAACCGGAACTCCACCACGTCGCCGTCCTTCACCACGTATTCCTTCCCTTCGATGCGGAGCTTGCCGACTTCGCGGGCTTTGGCCTGGGAGCCGAGGCGGACGAGATCGTCAAAGTGGACGATCTCGGCGGCGATGAAGCCGCGTTCAAAATCGCTGTGGATGACGCCTGCCGCAGCGGGCGCCTTGTCACCGGCGCGGATCGTCCACGCACGCGTCTCCTGCTCGCCAGTGGTGAGGTAGGTGCGGAGCCCGAGCAGGTGATAGACGGCGCGGATGAGGGAACCGACGCCACTGCTGGCGACGCCGATGCTCTTCAGGTAATCGGCGGCTTCCTCGTCGCTAAGGCTGGCGAGTTCGCTCTCGATCTGCGCGCTGATCACCACGGCTTCCGTGCCGAAATGCGAACGCGCATAATCCTGCACGGCGGTGACGTATCGCGCGGCCGGCGTGACTTCCACGTTCTCGCTCGGCTTCACGCCCTCGTTGTCCCGTGCGGCTTCGACGATAGCGGCGACATTCGCCAGATCGGCCTCAGCCACGTTGCAGGCGAAGATGGTCGGCTTTCCAGAGAGGAGGAAAAACTCGCGCATCAGCTTCGTCTCTTCGTCGCTGAGCGAGAGCGTGGTGGCGGGTTTGCCCGAATCAAGGTGCGGGATGAGTTTCTCGGCGAGCGCGACTTCGGCCTTGGCCAGTTTGTCCCCGCCGCGCGCGGCTTTCGTCTGGCGATCGCTGCGCTTTTGAATGGAGGCGAGGTCGGCGAGGATGAGTTCGGTGTTGATCACCTCGATGTCGCGCACGGGATCGACAGTGCCGGAGACGTGGTGAATGTCGTCGTCTTCAAAGCAGCGCACGACCTGCACGATCGCATTCACCTCGCGGATATGGCTGAGAAATTGGTTGCCCAGCCCTTCGCCCGCGCTGGCGCCCTTGACCAGACCCGCGATGTCCACGCACTCGATCGCAGCCGGCACGAGTTTCTTCGAACTGCTCATCTTCGAGAGCACCGCGAGTCGCGGGTCAGGCACCGTCACGACGCCGACATTCGGGTCGATCGTGCAAAACGGGTAGTTCGCCGCCTGCGCTTTTTGCGTGCGGGTGACCGCGTTGAAGAGCGTCGATTTACCGACGTTGGGAAGACCGACGATGCCTGCGCTTAACATAGGAGCGGAGGCTATGGAGAAATTCGAAATCCGAAACTCGAAATTCGAAACAAATTCCAAAGGGCTGAAGCGAGGAAACCAAGGACGACAAACCCGCCGTCCGTTTCACAGCTTCCCACCGTTCCCGCAGTTTGTTGCGAGCGTCGAATCTCCCGCCGCTACTTCCCCGCTGCCCGGTCCTCCAGCCAATAGACCTGGAGCATCACGCCCGCCCAATAGAGCGGCAGGAGCAGCAGGCCGAAGCCAGCCGTGGCCGTGGAAGCGACTGCCGCGCCGAAGATCGCGAAGACCGCGCCGAGCATGTAGAGCGCGCCGGAGAGGCGATGGCCTTTGTAGAGGTGGCCGAGTCCGGGAATCACGCTCATCACCACCGCGGCGACGTCGCGCACGGTGCCGAGGGCTTCATCGGGCTCCTTTTGGTAACCCACGTGCCAGTCGCACTTCGGGCATTCGGTCGGATTGCCGGGGTCGAGCGCCGCATCGCAGAGAGGACACGTGCTGATTTGAGTGACGGAGGGTTTGGCTTCGATGGTTGGCATATCTAGTATTCGGAGTTGAAAACTGCCCGGCCTTGATCCCTGCGTGATTATTAGCGGGAACAATCACCGAACGCAACCGCCAACCCCGTCCCCGATGCCCTCACTCTCCAATATCGTCGCCTGGCTCGATCGCACTCTGCGCACCGCGGAGGTGGGCGATTATCCCAATGCCTGGAACGGACTCCAGGTGGAAAACTCCGGCTCGATCACCCGCGTCGCAGTCGCCGTGGACGCCTGCGAGGCGGTCATCGCCGAGGCCGCGGCGCGAGGAGCCACGTTGCTCCTCGTGCATCACGGGCTTTTCTGGCCGGGCGTTCAGCCGATCGCGGGCGCGATGTATCGGAAAATGAAGCTCGCACTCTCGCACGACCTCGCGATCTACAGCTCGCACCTCCCGCTCGATCTTCATCCCACGCTCGGCAACAACGCGCTGCTGTGCCGCGCCCTCGGCTTCGGCAAATGCACGCCGTTCTTTTCCGCAAAAGGTCAAAACATCGGCCTGAAGACAAACCTCGCCCTGCCCCTCTACGAACTCGCCGCACGCCTCGAACGGGCGCTCGACGGCGCGCCCCACCTCGCGCCGGGCGGCCCTGGCAGGACCGCATGCATCGGCGTCGTCACCGGCGGCGCCGGCGGCGAGATCGCCCGCGCCGCGGCCGAGGGCGTGGATACCTTCATCACCGGCGAAGGCCCGCACCACTCCTACACTCTCGCCGAGGAAGTCGGTGCGAACCTCTTCTACGGCGGCCACTACGCCACCGAGACCTTCGGGGTAAAGGCGCTCGGGGCCGCGGTGGCGAAGCGCTTCCGCGTGCCGTGGGAATTCATCGATCACCCGACGGGACTTTGAAGAAACGCGGAACGCCGAAGTCGGAATGCGAAAGGATTGGACGCGGGTTTTTCCAGCGTGATCCGCTGACCTGTGCGCGGGAGCTGATCGGCTGCAATCTCGTGTGGAACGAGTGCGCGGGGATCATCGTCGAGACCGAAGCCTACGGCGCGATCAACGACGAAGCGTGCCACACCTTCGCCCGGCCGTCGGCGCGGGAGTTCATCGCCCGGCATCAGGCGGGCGCGGCCTATGTCTATTTCAACTACGGCATGTACTGGCTCCTCAATGTCCTCATCAAAGACGGGACCGAAGATGGCTTCGTCCTCTTCCGTGCCATCCAGCCGACCCGTGGGGAAGAGCTGATGAGAACGCGCCGCCTCGCAAAACGCCGCAGTCCCCTCGCCCATCCCCACGCGCTCTGCTCCGGCCCCGGCAAACTCACCATCGCCCTCGGCATCGACGGGCAGGATCACGGCCGCGACCTGTGCGCCAGCGCCGAGGTCGGCTTCCACACCCCGCCCGAGCCGGTGCCGGTGATCGCCGACGTGCGCATCGGGATTTCAAAAGCCGCGCACCTCCCGTGGCGCTTCCTCGCCGCCGGCAGCCGCTACGTCAGCGCCGCCCC
>JANOAZ010000232.1:0-5065 GCA_031411395.1 Chthoniobacteraceae bacterium | reverse complement strand
GACGACTGGCGGAAACGGAAGCCCGGGCAGCCATTTTTCGCGCAGTTCCAAATCACCGAGCCACACCGGCCCTTCCCGATTCCCGCAACTTTTGACGACGCCAAGCTCCGCGCCATCGAGCTGCCGCCGAACTACCCCGATATCCCGCTCATGCGGCGCGATTGGTATGCGTATCAACGCAGCGTCGAAGTCGTGGATCAGCGCGTGGGTGTGATTCTGGATCAACTCAAAGCCGAGGGCGTGCTCGACAATACCATCGTCATGTTCTTCGCCGATCACGGACGCCCGATGCCGTGGGGCAAGCAATGGCTGAGCGTGGAAGGATTGCAGGTGCCGCTGATCCTGCGCGGGCCGCAAGTCGCTCCGAAAAGCATCGAGGATCGTCTGGTGAGTCTCATCGACCTCGCGCCATCGATGCTGAGGCTCGCAGGTCTCCCCATTCCGCAATGGATGGAGGGCATACCGATCCTCGGCGGCGGATTTCCCGAGCGCAGCGTGCTGTTTGCGGCGCGCGATCGTTGTGGCGATGCGATGGATCGCATCCGCACGGTGATTGGCCGTGACTCGTGGCTCGTGCAGAACTTCAACACCGACCTCCCGCGACTCAATTGGTCGGGCTACAAAGAGGCCAGCTATCCCGGGATGCCGCTGCTCCGCGTGCTGCAAGCGTCCGGCGGTCTCGACCCATTTCAATCCCGCTGGCTGGCTCCGACCCGACCCGCGATCGAATTTTACGACCTGAAGTCCGATCCGCAGGGCCTGCGCGATGTCTCACAAAATCCCACGCATGCCGCGACCATCGCCGCGATGCGCCGGCAACTCGATACGTGGATAGGCGGCAGCAAAGATCGCGGCGCCTCAGGCGATCCGGCCACGGAACCGCCGATGGAGCAGATTCAAAAAGACAAACGCGCCGACTATCAGCGCGCGTGGAAGGCCCGCATTCAAAAGCCCGAGCCCACCGACGCCGAGCGTCTGGCGTGGTGGATGAAAAGCTACGGTTTGGAATGAAACATGAAAAAAGCCGTTCGCCCGGCCTACCCGCTATGCCTGGCGGCGAACACGTTGAGGTGAACCTCGGCAGCCAGCGATCAATCAAGCGAACTGTGTTCGTTCTGTTGTCACCATGAAACTCACCCTCACCCTGCTGCTCCTCGCCACGCTGCTTCACGCCGCCGAGCCGCTGCGGATCGAGACCACGCTCGTGGATGGCCAGGCACTCAGCTTCTCCACGTTTCAGAGCAACAATCAGAAGGTGGTGCAGAACAAGCGCGGCATCTTCATGACTCACACCCGCACGCGGAATGAAAAATACACGGCGCAGCAGTGGCGCGTGTCGCGTAGCCAGGACGGGGGAAAATCCTTCGAGACGATCTTCGAATCCACCGACGCGACGAATCCGCCGGTGCTCGAAACGGATGCCGCTGACAACATCTACGTCATGCATCCCGACTGGACGAGCCAGGAGATCATCCTCTGCCGGTTTCTCAGCGCGGAGGACTATCGCGAGCCGCATCGCACCATTGTTGGCAAAGGAGCGGCGGGAAAATACTCGATGATGATCGATGAGCCGCGCGGCCAGCTTTGCTACTTTTCGCACAGCGGCATCTTTCATCGCGTGAAGCTCGATGGGGCGCTCATCGACTCCCGCCTGATCATCAAGCGCGGCACGACTGCGGTGCAGGAATACACGCACCTTAACCTCGACGTGAACGGCGTGCTCCATGCCGCGTGGACCTCGCTGAACATCCCGCTCCACCGCTACTGGGGCATCCATCACGCGCAGTCCGCGGATGGTGGCACGGCGTGGAGCACTTTCACCGGCACACCGCTCCCGCTTCCCTTCATCGCGGATGAAAGTGGAGCGACGGATCGCATCACACTCGATGATGAGTTCGAGCCTTCGACGTGGCTCGCGAACTTCCTCATCAAGGACGGCAAGGCGCACTTCATCTACAACGCCGTGATGAAACCGGCGCGACAGCATCACGTGCGTATCGACATTGCGACGGGCAAACGCGAGGTGGATCATCAGGATGTCAGCCTGAAAGGCGAAACGCTCGCGCTGTCCGGGCTAGATGGATTCTTCGCCACCGATGCAAAGAAGCCCGGCAGCCCGCTCTACTGCATTGCGCGCGAGGTGCGCGGCTTCCGCATCGCGTGCCTCATCAGCCGCGACAATGGCACGACCTGGCAAGACTACGCCGTGAGTGAAAAGTTTCGCGAAGGCGACAGCACGGAGTTCAATCAACCCTATGCCACCGGCGGCTGCCGCAGCGTCACGAGCGACGGTTACATCATCGGCTCCTTCACCGAACTCGAAGGCAGCGAGATGAAAAAAGTGCGCGGTGGAAAGGTTTGGTTCTTCAAAATCAAAGCCGAGTAGCCTCATGAACTCAAGACTTCGCCTCCTCTGCCTGTTCGCCTGCCTGGCGATCCTCCCGCTCAGCGTCATTGCTGCGGACAAACCAGCCGCGTTTCTCACTGTGGCGGAGTTGGGAGATCCTGCGGATCAGGCGACACGCGATCGTGCTGCGAAGGAGGCTTTTGCGCGGGACCTGCCGCTATGGCTCGATGCGGGCACCGCCCATCTCGACATCAATCCCACCACTGATGCAAAGGAGGACACTCCGGAGTCGCGGCATCATTTCTTCGCCAAAGTGTGTGCCTGGCAGGGCCGATGCCGCACCGGGAATGACGCGCGGATCATCATTCGCATCGCCAATGGCTTCCACTCGGTCAACGCATGGAATGCGCTGGGCACGCGCAACCCGAACATCCTTCGCCGCGACCCGCACGCGCCGGTCCTCGACATCCGCGGTGCCTACATCACGGAGATCGCCATCGTTTCGCTCAAGATCGGCAAACGCGGATCGAGCGACTTCAGCCACTCGCCTCCGCTGATCCGCTATCGCTACGATTATCCGCTCTCCATCGAGTTGGAGAAGCCGCTGCCGGATTATGTCGTGCCCGGCTACGCCATCGGGATGAAAAACATCACCGGTGATGGCGATGCGGAAGCCCTGAGCGGTGCGATCAAGGTGGAGACGATCAGCGCCGACCGCCGCACGCTGACGACGACCGTGAACTCGTCCCGCACCGCCGAGTTGGTCTCGCCCACCAAGCTGGACACCCAAACGCTTTTTCAGGGTCTCACGGCCTCGCGCATTGTGATCCCATCGGCCTGTCTCGGCATCGACACGAGCTACACCGTCGAGCAGGCGAAGGAAATTACCAGCGTGGGGCGCGGTGAGACGACGCTTGTGAGCGTGGCAGGCGGACACGATTTCAAAGAGGGGCACATGGTGCGCTTTTCCGCCATGCGCGGCATGACCGAGCTGAACGGGCAGCAATGCATCGTCACCGCGCCCATCACGGCCACGGAGTTCCATTTGAAGACCTTGGAGAATGCCGCGCTCGACAGCCGCGCTTACAGCGAATGGGCCGGAGCGGGTCAGGTGTCGCGCGTCACGCAACTCTGGACTGGTGGTGACTACGAAGGCTATTTCGACTTCTACAACGGCGCACGCGGCGAGACGCGATTCCTCGGCCTCTCTTATGTGGGCCGCACCGGCAACGCCTTCGCGCAAGAGCTGGTGATGGTGACGGACACCGGCTCGCGCTACCTCGCGAATGTCGGCACCGTGCTCACCGGCGCGGGCAGTCGCATATTGCGCGGGGCCTTTCTCGGCACCATTGATCTAAACATGGCCTACTGCGGCGGTGGTGGCTGCCAGTATGCCATCGGTATCCAGGCGGGATGTCATGCTACGGTGATCCGCTCCATGGTGGGCGGCGCGAGAGGCTACACCATTTCCATCGCGGATGATTCGCATCTGAATGTGGCCGCGTCGGTGGTCGGCGGCGGCAGTGCGGCGGTGATCGCGCAGAACCGGAGTTTCGCGAGTTTTCTCGCGGCGAAAGCATGCGGCAATCTAACGGGTCTTCTGGCGACCGGTGGCAGCGGTTTTCAAATCGACGCCAGCGCGCTGATTCATCGCAATACCACCGGCATCTCCCGCTCGTCAGGAGCGCCCGGCCTCGGAACCTTCTACGGAAAGCCGACTTTCGGCACGGGTGAGTTCGCCAACGGGAAAGACGCGAACTTTGTGGAAGGACAGCAAACCTTCTCGACCGATGCGGGCTTCGTGCTGAGTCATCCGGAGTCGCCCGCACACATTCGCCACACCGCCGTGCTGACCGCCGACCGCACGGTGACGCTCTCCACTCGCGGCGCGGTCCCCGGCGCGAGCTTTATCATCACCCGCACCGGCGGCGGCAACTTCAAACTCAACGTGGGCGAAGGCCCATTAAAAGCCCTGGCACCGAACACCTGGTGTGAGGTCACCTTCGATGGCGAGAAGTGGTATCTTGCGAGGGCAGGTGAACTTTAGGAGCCGGGGTCAGGGTGGGGTCAGGGTGCAAAATCCAACAAAACGACGTCTTCGCAGCGTGAACGGTGAGGATTTCGGTCACCCTCGCCTTCGATTGTAAACGGCGGACCAAAAGTGCGGCGGGTGCCGGTCGAAAAGTGAGGCACCTGTTGGGTAGTTAGTGGTTTAGGGGTGGTGGGTCAAGGCGGCGGTGGAAGGTCGCTCCTGTGCGACGGCTGGAGCGGAGCGGAAGCCGGCGCACAGGAGCGATGCGCCGGAGGGTTCGGGTCGGTTATGACGACAGGCTCACGGGCGTTTGAGGCGTCTTTTGGCGTCCTTAAGCCGGTAGCTGGCGCCGTTGGCTTCGAGGATGTGGACGCGGTGGGTGAGCCGGTCGAGCATCGCGCCGGTCAGTCGTTCGCTGCCGAGGACCTCGGTCCAGTTTTCAAACGGCAGGTTGGTGGTGACGATGAGACTGGTGCGTTCGTAGGCGCGGCTGACGACGTCGAAGAGCAACTCGGCGCCGGTTTTGCTGAACGGCACGTAGCCCAGTAAGCAGTGCGCCAAGCGCCTCTTGACCGGGTGTCTGACTTTTGGTCCGGCGGAGTGGCAGATGTCGTAGATGGCGATCTACGACATTTACGATGCGGCTTGGTAGGCGGCGGGATGGTGGGCCTTGGCCCAGGCTTCCG
>JANOAZ010000231.1:0-8167 GCA_031411395.1 Chthoniobacteraceae bacterium | reverse complement strand
TGCTCGCTACCGAGACGCTCGTCTTGTCGATGTTATAGGTTTCGCCAAAGAAGGGCAGCCCGCCGATGCTGGGCGGCTCCGGCGGTGCGGAGCCGAGCGCGCACCTCCTCTGCGCCGCCGCTGCCCGTGGATGCGAGAGATTCCTCCATTCCGCTCCGCTCCAGTCGGAATGACGGGATTTCTTTTGGACGCTCCACACCTACTCGCCTCCGCGCTGCAAAAAAAATAAGGACGGGCGAAACTCCGGAGAGTTCGCCCGTCCTTTCGAGGAGGAAAGCCTCTGAATTCGTCTTAGCTCGCGCCGGCCGGCTCCTGCTTGGACGGAGTCGTCGCGATGAAAGTCAGCTTGCCGTTTTCGGCGCTGACCGCGGCGGTGTCACCGGCCTTCAGATTGCCACGGAGGATTTCCTCGGCCATCGGGTCTTCGAGATACCGCTCGACGGCGCGCCGCATCGGGCGCGCGCCATACTGCGGGTCGTAGCCCTTTTCGATGAGCAGCTCCTTGGCTTTCTCGTCGAGGTTGAGGTGGATCTCCTTGATCTTGATCCGGTCGGTGACCTTTTTGATTTCGAGGTCCACGATCGTGAGCAACTCGGGTTTGCCGAGGGTGTGGAAAACGATGAGGTCGTCGAGGCGGTTGACGAACTCGGGCTTGAGCACGCGCTTCGCCTCTTCGAGGATTTTTTCCTTCATCACGTCGTAGGCCTGCTCGTCGCGATTCGACACCGCGAAGCCCATCACGTTGGACTTCTTGATCAGCTCTGCGCCGATGTTCGAGGTCATGATGATGATCGTGTTGCGGAAGTCGATCTTGCGGCCGAGCGAGTCGGTGACTTTGCCTTCCTCCAGGATCTGGAGCAGGAGGTGCATCACATCGGGGTGCGCCTTTTCGATCTCGTCGAAGAGCACGACCGAATACGGACGGCGGCGCACGGCTTCCGAAAGCTGGCCGCCTTCCTCGTAACCGACGTAACCCGGAGGCGAGCCGATGAGGCGCGAGGCGGTGAACTTTTCCATGTACTCCGACATGTCGATCTGGATCAGCGCGTCGCGGTCGCCAAACATGAATTCGGCGAGCGTCTGAGCGAGGAAGCTTTTGCCGACGCCGGTCGGGCCGAGGAAGATGAACGAGCCGATCGGGCGGCGTGGATCTTTAAGGTCGGCGCGGGAGCGGCGCAGCGCCTTGCTGATCGCGATGACCGCTTCGTCCTGGCCGATGACCTTGCCGCGGAGTTCTTCCTCCATCTTGAGGAGCTTCGCCGTTTCGGCTTGTTCCATGCGCTGCAGCGGGACGCCGGTCCACTTGGAGACGACGTGCATGATGTCGTCCTCGGTGACCATCACCTCGCGCTCTTCGCGTTGCTCGCGCCATTCAGTGAGGATGCGTTCGAGCTTTTCCTTGGCCTGCTTTTCGGTGTCGCGGAGCGCGGCGGCTTTTTCAAAGTCCTGTGCCTTGATCGCGCCTTCTTTCCGGCCGCGGATCTCTTCGATCTCCTTCTCGATTTCCTTCACGTTCGGCGGGCGCGTCATCGAGCCGATCCGCGCGCGGGCACCGGCTTCGTCCATCACGTCGATCGCTTTGTCCGGCAGGAACCGTCCGGTGAGATAGCGGTCGCTGAGCTTCACGGCCTGTTCGAGCGCTTCCTCGGTATAGCGAGCCTTGTGGTGCGCCTCGTATTTCAGACGCAGGCCTTTCAAGATGAGGATCGCCTGCTCGACGGTCGGGGCCTCGACCTTTACCTGCTGGAAGCGGCGCTCGAGCGCGGCGTCCTTCTCGATGTATTTGCGATACTCGTTGAGCGTGGTCGCGCCCACGCACTGCATCTCGCCGCGGCTGAGCGCGGGCTTGATGATGTTCGAGGCATCCATCGCTCCTTCAGCCGAGCCGGCACCGACGATGGTGTGCAATTCGTCGATGAAAAGGATCACGTTTTTCGTCCGGCGGATCTCATCCATCACCGCCTTGATCCGCTCTTCAAATTGTCCGCGATACTTCGTCCCCGCGACCATCAGCGCGAGGTCGAGCGTGATCACTTTCTTGTCGCGCAGCAGTTCCGGCACGTTGCCGGTCGCGATCTCTTGCGCGAGGCCTTCGACGATCGCCGTCTTGCCCACGCCGGCTTCGCCGATGAGCACGGGATTGTTCTTCGTGCGGCGGCACAGCACCTGGATCACCCGCTCGATTTCGCTCGCGCGGCCGATCACCGGATCGATCTCCCCTTTCTTCGCCAGCTCCGTGAGATCGCGGCCAAACGCGCGCAGCGCCGGCGTCTTCACGTCGCGCTTGCTCCCGGAGCCGCCACTGCCGCCGGAGCTTTCCGCCTGCGACTCCTGCTCCGCATCGGGCGGGGTAAAATTCGGGTCGAGTTCCTTGAGGATCTCATTGCGCGTGCGCTCGATGTCCACCTCGAGATTTTTCAGCACGCGCGCGGCGACGCCCTCACCTTCGCGCAGCAGGCCGAGCAGGATGTGCTCCGTGCCGACATACGAATGATTGAGCGACTTCGCCTCCTTGCCCGCGAGCGCGAGCACCTTCTTCACGCGCGGCGTGTAGGGAATATTGCCCACCATTTTCGTCTCCGGGCCGCTGCCGACTTGTTTCTCGACTTCCATGCGGACGGTCTCGAGATCGAGCCCCATTTTCTGGAGCACGTTCACGGCGACGCCCTGGCCGAGCTTGATCAACCCGAGCAGGAGATGCTCGGTGCCCACATAGTTGTGGTTGAAGCGATCGGCCTCTTTGCGGGCGAGGGCGAGCACCTGTTGTGCGCGAGGTGTGAAGTTATTCATCATTGGTGTTACGGCTGTCGCAGGGTTCCCGGAGGCACTTCATGCTTAGGGGCTTCCCGCGGCGAGTGCAACTTGGCGTCGCAAAAACCCGCACGCAAGCAGTGTCGCATTCTCTGCCGCACTTTTTCGGTCATACGCGGCTGCATAGCAGCGCCAGTGCCCGGGGAGTCGCGAATCTCGCCCACTGCTCAGGGCACCGGCGTGGCGCGCAGGCGGATGAAGCGCGTGACAGCTCCCGGCGGGATGAGCGGCGTACCGAGATCGCGGGCGCGGCGGTGGGTGAAGGTGGCGTCCCCGCCGGTCTGCGTGTCGCCGATGAATGCGGAGCCGGTGAACCAATTCACGAGGTCCCCAGAGATCTCGGGCGTGACGGTGACATCGAGCACGCTGCGCGCGACGCGGTAGTCGAGCGTGAGCGAGCCGTCGAGCGCGATCGTGGCCACCGGCAGCGCGCCGGGAGACGCCACGTTCGGGTCGAAACCGAGCACGGCTTCGAGGAAGTTCGCGATGCCGTCGCGATCCGGGTCGGCGAGGTCGGCGGCGTTGCCGGTATTCGCCAGCGTGCCGAAATGCTGCATGCGCCACGCCGCGAGCGAACCGGGCGGGACTGGCACCGTGGTGCGGCTCGCGGGGATCGGCTCCTCGGGCTGGGTGTTGCTCGACCAAAACAAACGCGCGACCGCGCCGCCACCGTTCTCGAAGTACTCCATCACGACGTTGTATTCCTGGTCGGCGACGAGGTTCACCATGGCGGCGTGGCGCGTCGGCCCCTGGTCCACCCATTGGTTGATGAGGAGCTGGCCATTCACCCAGAGCCGCACGCCGTCGTCTGTCTCGGATGTAAGGTTGTAGATCTCGGAATAGCGCGGGCGGATGCGCCCGGACCAGCGCACCGAAAACGTCTCCGCGCCGATGCGCGGGTCGGGGCTGCCGCCGCCGTAGTCGGAGTCGATCGCGGCATCGGCGCGGATGAGCACGAGGTTGGTGAAATTCGCGTTGTCGAAATATTCGCCGCGGAATCCGCCGGCGCCCGCGTTCTCGACCGTGATGTTCACCGGCGCGCTCGTGGCCGAGCCGCCGACGTTGTCGATGGCACGCGCGGTGAGCACATGCGTGCCATAGACGGGCGGCGTCCACGTCCAGCCAAATGGCCCGCTCGCGTCCTGGCCGACTTTCACGCCATCGACGAGGAACTCCACGCGCGCGATGGTGCCGTCGGGATCGCTCGCGGTCGCGGCGATCGCGAGCGATGTCGCGTTGACGGATCGTGCCTGATTCGCCGGTGCGGTGAGCGCGACCAGCGGGAGTTGGTTTCCCGGGATCCCACCGAACACACCGCCGACATTATCCAGGACCGCCTGGTTGATCGCGCCGTTGTTGTGCGCCGTGACAGCGAGCCCCACGTAAATCGCGCCGCTCATCGCGATCGTCTGCTCGTCTACGAGCGTCCAAGCAATGCCGTCCGGCGACGCGAAGGCGCTGAACACATCGCCCGCACGCACAAGCCGCACCCAATGCGGCGCGCCCACGCCCGGCCCGCCCACGTGCTCCGCGCCGGCATCCGTCTCGCGGCGGAATTGGTGCGCGGCCCCGTTGCCGGGCGAGATCATCGAGAATGCGTAGCGCGAGCCGGCCGCGAGCGTTTCGCGCATCATCACGCCGGCCTTGGCCCACCCATCGGTCGCCTGGAGCGAGGCCACGCGGGCGACGATCTCGCCATCGCCAGTCATCGCACGATGCACGAAATGAAACCCATCGGCGCCGCCCCAGATGTCGTCGCCCGACGCGAGGATGGTGTAAGCGCCGGAGCCGGCGCTGTAGCTCGCATCACCCGCGAGGCCGACCGCACCGATGTCTTGGTGAAGCCACGGCGTCGGCAGCGGCGCGCCTTGAACGGACACCGACACGACGGCCGATTGCGCGCTGTTGCCGATCGTGTCCACGGCGACCGCAGTGAGCGAATGCACGCCGCGCTGCGCTCCATTCCAGACGAATTCGTACGGCGCGGCGGTGTCCTCGCCGAGCTTGTAGGCGCCGTCGTAGAACTCGACTTTCAAGATGCCATCCGCGTCGCTCGCCGACGCCGCGAGGTCGATCGCCACGCCGTCGAGGAATAACGAGCCGGTGACCGGACTCGTGAGCGCGACCGTCGGCGGCGGGTTGGCGGCGAGCGTGCCGATCCATTGCGCGAGCAGGTCGGCGCCGGCCGTGTCGATCTGGTTGCGCGCGAGCGGCGGCATCTGGATCGTGCCGGTGATATTCACGCGGCGGTGGAGCACGGAGCGCGTGAGATCCTGCGGCACGATCACGCGCGCGCTCGGGTCGCCGAGGTTGTTGAGCACCGTGCCGTAGAGCAGTCCCTGCTGCGCGAGCGGCGTGTCGAAGCGCGCATCCCACAGGGCCTGCACGCCGCCGGGCCGGTGACAGCTCGCGCAGTTCGAATCGAGATAGGAGCGCCCGCGCTTTTCGAGCGTCGCAGTCGTGTCGGTGGCGGCGGCGAGTTTCGTGAGAGCCGGGATTTCCGATTCGGTGGGCGGATTGTCGAAGAGGCCGGCGTGCGCCCAGGCGCGGAGCTGGTTGTCGATCACGCCGTTGGGGAAGAGCAGGTCGCCGTTGAGCTGGCGCGTCTTCGGGCCGAGCACACCGCCGGAGTTGGTGGTGTGGCACGAAGTGCAGTCCGTGCGGCTCGGGTAATACCACGGCTGGAGCCGCGTGTTTTGCAGATGAATCTTCGCGGTCGTGGCCGTGCCCGCGGTGTGCGAGGTGACCGCGAGGCCGAAATAAACCGTCTGCGGCAGGGCGAGCGCGTGCCGCGCAAACTCGCGCCACGTTGCGCCATCGGCGCTCGAAAAGGCGATGAATGTGTCGCCCTGCCGGCGCAGGCGCAGCCAGGTATTCGGATAGCTCACGCGCGGCTGCGGCTGCGCGGGATAGATCGCGAGCGACGCGCCGCCGGTCGCGGCGCGGTGTTGGAATTCGAAGCCGCCGTCGTTGTTGTTGCGCGCCGCGTTGCTCGGAAATGCCACCGCGAAAACGTGCCTGCTGCCCGCCGCGAGCGACTCGCGCGCCATGAGTCCGGCCTTGGTGTAAAGGTCGGCTGCGGTGAGCGACTCGACGCGCACCGAGATGTCGAAGTCGCCCGTGCGCTGCTGGTGCGCGAAGTGGAACTCATCCGCCGTGCCCCAGATATCCGCGCCGCCGGCCCCGATCGTGACCACGTCGCCCACACGCGACATCGAACCCGCGGGCGCCGGGCCGCCGATGTCCTGTCCGGTGAAGGTGCCCGGCGGCGCGATCGCGATCGGGACATTCTCCGTGATGCCGCTGTCGAGCAGGTCGGCGTCGTTGTTGTCCGCGCGCCATTTATAGGTCGCGCCATAGACCGCACCGGTCGCCATTTTCACGAGCAAGCGCGTCTCGAGCCGCCGGCGGATCGCGGGGTTTGTGTCAGCCGCCGCGAGCTCAAAGTGCTTCACGAAAACCGTGCCCGCGGGCCAGGTCCACTCGCCGGTGGCGGTGAAGCCGACGTTCGCGGTGCTGGGCACCGCGGCCCACCGCGACTTGATCGCGCTGTCGCTCCAGAAAGGCACGTTGAGTCCGTACGGGATGATCTTCCCGCCCGGCGTCATCGCCGGCGTGTTGGAAAAAACGCCGGTCGCCGAGAGCGTCGCGGGCAGCGGCTGGCTCGCCGTGCCACCGCGCTGGAGCTGGAAGATTTTCCCGCCCACGCTCGAAAGCTGGCAGAGGTAGAGCTCGCCGTCCGCATCCACACCGAACGACGAAAGCCCCACGTAATCGTTGCCCGCATTCGGCCCCGCGCCTTTCGGCAGCGAGGTCAGCGCGATCTTCGACGCGGGCGTCGTCGATTCGTCCAGCACGTAGATGATGTTGCTGATGTTATCCCCGAAGACGTAACGGCCGCCCAACTCCGCCGCGAACGCGGTGCCGCGATACACGTGGCCGCCGATGACGGCGCCGCCTTCATTGTGCCCGTAGTCGAGGATCGGCCGCTTGTTCGCGCCGAGGTAGGGCGGCGTGAGATCGCCACCGAGGCCCTCGATGTTCGGCCACTGCATGTTCGCGCCCGGCGCATCGCCCGGCTCCAGCACGGTGATCTCCTCGCGCGATCCTCCGCCCACGTCGCCGATGAAAATGCGGCGCGTGACCGGGTCGATCGTCATGCGATGCGGCGAGCGCAATCCAACCGCGAAAAATTCCTCGTTCGCATTCGCAACGCCGACGAATGGGTTGTCGTTTGGGATGAAGTAATTCGCGACCGTGGCATTGGTCGGCGTGCGCGGCGCCGCGTGCGAGATCGAGCCGCCGCGCTGATCCACATCGATGCGCAGCACGCCGCCGAAGAGTCCGCCGTCGATGCTTTGCGCCTGGCCGCCGTTCGTGTCGTCGCCATTGGTGATGTAGAGGAAGCCATTGTCCGGTTGGAAGAACAGGCCGCCGCCGTTGTGCCAGACCGAGTTGCCATTCTGGTCGATGAACACCGTCTCGGACCCCGCGATCGCCACGCCGCTGGCATCGAGCGTGAACCGCGAGAGCCGGTCGCGCACCGGCAGGAACGTCGGCGGTCGGTTGCTGGCATCGCCCTGCACCGTGCCCGGCGCGACGTACGTGTACCAGACGAACACGTAGCGGTTCGTCCCCGCCCCGCCCGCGAGCCTGAATCCCGGATGAAACGCCAGCCCGAGCAGCCCCGAGTCGTCCCAGCCCTGGCAGCGATTCGAGACATCGATCATCAGCGTCTTCGCCGAGGCAGCCGCGCTCTTCTCGAAAGAATACACCCGCCCCTCGCGCTCCCACGCCACCATGCGCCGCGCGTTCGCCGGCTGACCCGGCATCTCGGTGATCCCAAGCGGATTCAGGAACGTGAGGTTCGGGAACACCACCGCCGTGGACCAGTCCGTGCCGATGCTCGGCGGCTGCGGCGGCATCACACCGTCGAGGTAGGGCGCGACATTCGGCCGCGCCGTGAGCCCGTAGGATTGCCCCAGCAAATCGACTCCCAGCGCGAAGAGGCACGCGAGGAGCACGAACAGCGTTGGTTTGCGGGGGAACATGAGCGGCAGAGAAGCGCGCTCAGATAGCAGGTCCGCGCCCGCGCCGACAGACGTATCGTCGCCGCACCACGCGCGCGGGAGCCATCGAAAATCGTCCGCGTTTGCAGTCGCGCCGTGCTATTGATCCCGCCCCCTGATGAACGTCGAGCCGTCGATCTCCCCCGCCCCGCCGCTCTCCACGCCCGGACTTTTTCGGCTGCTCGCATGGGTTCACTGGCGCTCGCTGCGGGCGCGCATCCGCTCAGCGGGCAGGGAATCCCCGCTCCTTTTCGTGGTCCTCGGGGCCTTCATCCTCGGTTACCTCG
>JANOAZ010000230.1:0-9884 GCA_031411395.1 Chthoniobacteraceae bacterium | reverse complement strand
CCCTCGCCTGCGCGCACTTTGCTCAAGGCGGGCACCGCAGGCGGCGCGACCTTTTCTCCCGAGCTGTGACACGCAGCGCAGCGATGCTGCGCGAACAGAATCCTTCCCCGCGCTGCGAGCGCCGCGTCGGGCTGGAAAACTTCCGTCGCCGCTTTCTGCTCGCGCAGCAAATAGCTCGCGATGTCCTCCGCCTCTTCGCGCTCCAAATGGCAATCCGGCATCCGCCCGCTGGGCCGCGTGGCGAGTGGGTCCTGCAAAAACGCCGTGAGGCTCGCGAGCGTGTATTTCTGCGCCAATGGCCCGAGCGGCACCGAGCCAGGCAGCGCCTTCTCCGGCGAGTGACACGCCACGCAGCCGACCGAGTGATACAGCCTCCGCCCGCGCTCCACCGCCTCCGCCGCAGGCAGCGCGGCGGCCGTGGGCTTGCCCAGCGACGCAAGGAAATGCGCCAGCTCATTCGCCGACCCCACGCGCTCCGCCTCCGGCAAATGCGCGAGCACATCCGGCATCGTCGTCCCCGGCTTCACGCCCGACGGACTCGCAATGAACCGCCGCAAGTGCGCCCCATTCACCCGCGCTCCAACCGCCGACAAATCCGGCCCCGTCTTCGCCGCAAACGCCGGCTGCGCCGTGCTGTGACAAGCCGCACAACCCAACTCGCTCACCAGCACCGCGCCCGCGATTTTCTCCGCACCCGCGCGCTCCAGCCCTCCAATCACCGGCGGCTCTGCCGCGCCCGCGGCGAAGGCATGACCGCAACAAAGCGCGGCGAGCGCAAGCAAGCGGAGGATGGATTGCTTCACGGCGTTTCAATGACGAAGGCGGGCCGGGAGAGCACGCCTTTGGAGAGAGCGCCATAGTGGTCGGAGCGCCAGAAGTCCTTGAGGTCGGCGGCGGTGATGAGCTGGAGGCCGGGCGTGGCGACGGCGGGATTGCAGAGGATGTAGAGATTCTCCGCCGCGATGTAACCGCAGACGCTGAGCGTGTGGCCCGCGAAGCCGCCCGGGTATTGCGCGCCGATGTATTTGAAATCCACAACCACGGGCCGGCCCGAATCGAGTTCGCGCTTCAACATGGCGGTGGCTTCGTCGAACCCCGTGTCGTCCGGCGTGAAGGTGACGAGCTTCCACCGCTGGCCGATTTTCGCCGAGGCGTCGAGCAGATGCCACCAGTCCGTGCCGGTGCCGAGCGGCGACGGGCAGAGCTTTTTGAAATCCCAGCCGCCGAGCTTCGCGCCCTGAAAGCGGGCGAAGGTGGCGCAGGCGGTGGACCCGCAGTTGTTATAGCCCTGATGGATGTGCGGCATCGGCACGAAGGCGAATTTTCCCGCCTCGCCTTTGCGCTGCCGGTATTCCATGAGCTTCAAAAGGTCGGCGCCTTGCTGGGCGGAGGCGTTGCCAGACGGCTGCGCCGGATGTCCGGTCAGCCCGGTGGGTTGGAGTTTTGAGGCTTTGGTCCAGTTCGCTTTCGCTGCTTCGAGTTCGCCGGCCTGGAACTGCATCTCCCCCAGCACCACGAGGCCCGAGGGGTCGTTCAACTCCGCAGCGCGCTCGGCGAGACGACGCGCTTCCGCCGCATCAGGCGCGGTGCCTTCGCCGGAAAGCAGCGCCATCGCCGCCGTGGATGCCGCGCGTCCGTGTCCGCGCGCCGCCGCCTTTTTCCAATGGTCCAGCGCCTTCGGGATGTCCTGCTCCGTGCCCTGCGCGCCGAAGTAGCACTGGCCAAGATTGAACGCCGCCTGCGCCGATTTCTCCGCCGCCGCTTTGAAATAGCCGAAGGCAATCCCGGGGCTGCGCTTCACCACGCTGCCGCGGAGATAGGCAAAGCCGACGAAATCCATCGCATCCGCATTGCCCGCATCCGCCGCTCGATGCGCCCACTGGAGGGCCAGCGCATCGTCTTTGGCGACCCCCTTTCCATCTCGGTAACGGATGGCGAGCGCCACCTGCGCCGCAGCATCACCGCCCTCGGCCTGGGCGGTGAGAGCTTTCAAGTCAGGCGTGTCTGCCGCGGGCAGGATGGGCGCGGTCATGAGCGTGGCGGCGGCGAGTGCGGAGTGCATGAGTTTCATGCGCCGGCGGTGCGACTTCATGTCGGCGACATGGCTCATTTTTTCTCAGCCAGCAACTCCGCCATCGCCCAGCCGAGGCGCAGGCCGACTTCCATATAAGTCTCCGCGTTGCGGTTGTAGTGGTAGCCTTGGTTCTTTGGCGAAACGTCCGCTTCGCGCCAGAGGTCGCGCGAATCCACGGCCTTCACGTTGCCGGCGTGCGCGGGATATTTTTTCGCATCCGCGATGGCGAGTTGCGCCTCCGCGATTTGCAGGCCGAAGCTCTCGCGCCCGGTGTTCCCGCAGCCCGTGGCGAGCACGAACTTCGCGTTCGGCGCGTCGTAGTCTTTGCGGAGCGTCGGGATGAGGCGCGCGAGGTTTTCCTCGTAGCGCGCCGCGTGGACGGCGTTCTGGTCCTTGTTGCCCTGCCACCACACGAAGCCCGCGATTTCGTAGCCCTGCCCTTTGTAGTCGGGATAAATCTTCGCGAGGTCGGCGAGCGCGGCTTTCGCGTTCGTCATGTCGTCGTCGTATTGCTTGCCGGCATACCACTCGATGGGCTTGCCGGTTTTCTGATCAATCCACGGCGGCGGCTCGGTCGCGAGTCCCTTGGCCTCGTCCATTGGCCACGAGTCCGGCTTGTCCTTGTAGCCGGCAAAGACCTTCGTGCCTTTCGCTCCGCCGCGCTCGGCAACTACGGCTTTGTATCGCTCGCTGCCCGGCGGAAGCAGATCCCAGCCAAGGCTGCGGTTACCGATGCACGATTTCAAAATGAGCACCGGCTCATCGAGGAGCTGGCCCATGACGAAGCCGAAGCCGACTTCCGGCCCGATGGAGCGGCCGTTCGAAGTCGCGGTGAGCGGGCCGCCTTTCTTCGTGCGGGCGTCGTAAAAATAAACGTCCTTCCGCGTCGTCCACTGCCCGGCCTCGTCGAGCAGGAAAGGATACTTTTTGTCGGTCGTCGTGAGCGTGATGAGCGTGCCCGGTTTGTCCGCCGGCTCGATGTCGCCCATACCGACCATGTTCGACTGGCCCATGAGGATGAAGACCTTCACCTTCTTGGTTTGGTCGGCGGGTTTGCCGTCGGGGCGCTGGAGTTCGTTTGGCAGAGGCGGTGCGGCAAACGCAACATGAGAGAGAAGGGACAGCAGGATGAGGATGGGTTTCATGGTGATGGTGAGTTATTCGACGACGACCACGGGCTTTCCGAGCACGTCCATTTTCGGCGTGATGCCGAGGCCGGTCGCGGTGCTGGCGGACATAAAGCCATCCACCCGCTGCGGTGCGCCGTCGGCGGTGGAGACGGTGACATAGCTGTTGAAGTCCGTGCTCGTGAAACGGAACTCCTCCGGCGTGCTGTGGGCGAGGTGGGCGATGGCGGCGGTCGCGATGTCGCCGCCCCAGGAATCTTCGAGCGTCATCGCGATGCCCATGCTCACGCAGAGATCGCGCGCCTGCCGGATCTTTGTGAGGCCGCCGAGTTTGCTGATTTTCAGATTCACCACGTCCATCGCGAGGTCGGCTTTGGCGCGCAGGAGCATGTCGAGGCCGTCCACATTTTCATCGAGCACGAAGGGATGCTCGCACTGCCGGCGCACGGCGAGACACTCCTCGTAGTTGAGGCACGGCTGCTCGAGATACACATCCACATCGCGCACGGCTTTCGCCACGCGCACGGCTTCGTGCTGCACCCAGCCGGTGTTCGCATCGGCCACGAGGCGGTCGCCGGGCTGGAGTTTTTCCGCGACGGCGAAAATGCGCGCGATGTCCGTGTCCGGGTCGCCGCCGACTTTGAGCTGAAAGCGCGTGTAACCCTCCGCGCGATAGCCCGCGACCTTCGCGGCCATTTCCTCCGGCGACTCCTGCGAGATGGCCCGGTAAAGCCGCACACTTTCGCCGAACCGCCCGCCGAGCAGCTCGCACACAGGCATCCCGCACGACTGGCCGAGGATGTCCCAGCACGCGATGTCGATGCCCGACTTCACATACGGATGCCCCTTCAGCACCGCGTCCATGCGATGATTCAGCCGCGCGAGTTGGCGTGGGTCTTCGCCGAGCAAGTGCGGCCCCAGCTCGCGCAATCCCGCCCGCACGCCCTCCGCATACGCGGGCAAATAGAACGGCCCGAGCGGGCAGACCTCGCCGTGCCCGACGATGCCCGCATCGGTCTCCACGCGGACGATGGTGCTGTCGAAGACGGTGACGGACTTTCCGCCCGACCATTTGTAAGTCGTTTCGTGCAGCGGAAGCTCGACGCGGTAGGCGAGGATGCGGGTGATTTTCATGCAAAGGATACGGAACGTGACGAGGGGAGTTTTCCTGCGAAAACTACGCAACCGATGCCACCCCGTCTTGGCGCGGAAAATCACGCCAATATGAAACTCAGCACAACGACCGCCCTCCGCGCCGCTTCGTCCGGCGTGGAAATGCGCCTGCTGGAACAACTTTTCGACCACACCCCGGACACCGCTTTTTTCATCAAGGACGCCGCCGGACGCTACCTCGCGGTGAACCACTCCCTGCTCGAACGCCACGGCCTGCGGGACAAATCGCAGATGCTCGGACGCCGCCCGTGCGACGTGTGCCCCGGCGACTTCGGACGCATCCCCGCCGAGCAGGATGCCTACGTGCTGCGCACCGGGAAGCCCATCATCGAGCGCCTCGAACTCCAGTGGTATTCGCCGCACAAGCCCGTCTGGTGCCTCACTACGAAGCTGCCGATACGCGCCTCCACGGGTGCCGTCACCGGCATCATCGGCATCTCGAAAGACGTACGCTCGCCCGTCGCGCCGCAGGAAATCCCCGCCGGTGTCGCCGCCGCGCTCGCACGGTTGGAGGTGGGCTATGCCGACCCTCTCACGCCCGCCGAGCTTGCCCGCATCGCGAAGCTCCCCGCCGCGAGATTTGCCCGCATCATCAAGCGCATCTTCGACGTCACCCCGATCCAGCTTATTTCAAAAACTCGCATCGCCGCCGCCTCGCGCCTCCTCCGCGAAACCGACCGCTCCATCGCCGAGATCGCGCACGAGTGCGGCTTCTACGATCACAGCGCTTTCACCCGCGCCTTCCGCGCCGTGGTCGGCTTGACCCCGACACAATTCCGCGCCGGGTAGGTGCACGTCACTACGCCCCCACTTAGCAGAAGCCCCTCGTAGCTGTGGGAAACGGCGGCGTTATGCCACACGCCATGCAATAATCATGCAGCTAGCCTGTAAGCCGCGCGTAACCACGCGAAACACTTGGCCGCCATGACCGAACCTGCTATGCAAATTACTCTATGGAATCGAAAAATTACGCACGTTCTCTCGGTTCCGAACCCGACGCTTCAGCGAACTGCTCCGCGCGTCACGGTAGCTGCTATTCACGTTCGTAGCCGTCTCGTCCGAGCGGGGCGTTGTTCTACGTCCGTTGCGCAGTCGCTGAGGTAACATGATAGCGGAAGGGTCCTGAGCTAGTTTGGGAGGTGAACCAAAACCCTAGCTTAGAAAGGATCCTTCCTATGTGTTACCGCGGCTGCTCGGGCCGGCTCCAGCCTCCCGGCTGGGAACCCGCCAGTGTTCTCCGCGCACCGGGAGAGCGGGCCTTCCGATGGACCGGGTCGCGCGGCAGAACGCGCGAGAGTTGCCCTCTATGCCTTGAGCTTCGTCAGGAGATCCACAAGGCCGCGGGAGAGAGTGGCGATCTGCTTCGTCTTCCGCTCGTCCTTGAGCTTGCCGGCGTCGTCGAAGGCTTCGTGGGCTTTGGAAATGGCGACTTGGTCGGGGAGGACGAGGACGCCGATATTTCCGAGGATGGAGCGCAGCGTGACGAGGCCCCGCAGGCCGCCGAGGGCGCCGGGTGAGGCGGCGCAGAGTGCGGCGACTTTGCCGCGATAGGCGACGAGTGGCGGCTCGTCGTCGGACTCGGTGCGCGAGGCCCAGTCGATGGCATTCTTCAGCGCTGCGGTGAGGGAACTGTTGTATTCGGGCGACGCGATGAGGAAGCCGTCGCTCGCGCGGAGCAGTCCCTTGAGCTTTTTTGCTCCTTCCGGCAGGCCGCTGGCATCCTCGAGGTCCTGATCGAAAAGCGGGAGCGCGAGTTCGCGCAGATCGATAATGGTGACTTCCGCGCCGGCAGCGCGCGCGGCGTCGGCGGCGATCGCGAGCAGCTTCTTGTTGAAGGATCCGGCGCGGAGGCTGCCGGCGAAGGCGACGATTTTTGGTTGGTTCATGAGCGGAGAGGGATCAGCGGGTGGGAGGTGTCCAATCGGCAGGCTGCGGGTTTGGGACTTTCAGCGGCGCGGTGTCGCCGTCGTGCTGCATTTCCTTTTCGAGCAAGGCGGTGAGTTCCACGATCTTCGCGGCGTGTTCGGGCTTGCCCGCGAGGTTGGTGGTCTCGTGAGGATCGGCTTGCAGATCGAAAAGCTGGATGCGGTCGATGAGCGGATAACGAATGAGCTTCCAGCGATTGTCACGCACCCCGCGCTGCCCATTGCGATAGGCAAACATCAACTGACTGCGCGCCGCCCTCGCGGGCTCGCGCAGCGTCGCGCTGAACTCAATGCCCTCGCTCGTCGCCGGCCCGCTCACGCCGCAGAGTTTTCCCAGCGTCGGCAGCACATCGAAGAGGTAGCACATCGCGTCGGTGCGCTGGCCCGCCGGGATGCCGGGCCCGGAAATGATGAGGGGCACGCGCATCGAGTGCTCATAGACGTTCTGTTTCCCGATGAGGCCGTGGCTGCCGCGCGCGACGCCGGAGTCTGCGGCGAAGACGACGATCGTGTTCTTCGCATACGGCGACGCCTCCAGCGCATCGAGCACGCGCCCGATCTGCGCGTCGAGATACGAGATGTATCGGTAGTATTCAGCGATGTAGGCGCGCACTTGCTCCGGCGTGCGCGGCCACGGCAGCAGTTGCTCGTCGCGGATGGTCATCTCGCCGTTGTTCCACGGATGCTGCGGGAGAAAGTTCGGCGGCAGCGGGATTTTTGCGGCGTCGTAGTGAATGGGAAAATCCGCCGGCACGATGTGCGGATCGTGGGGCGCATCGAAGGGCAGGTAGCAGAAGAAGGAGCCGCTTTTGTGATCCTTGAGGAAACGGATCGTCTCATCCGCGAAGACCTCGCAGGCGTGCTTCGGCGAGACCTGTGGCGGGGCGAGCTTGCCGTCCACGAGATCGCTCAGCTTCGCCTTCGAGGGATCGGTCATGCCGCCCGCGAAGATGGAGCGCGCGATTTGGAAACTGCGCGGGAGGGACGGCGCGCCGTTGTGCCACTTGCCGCTCACGAACGTGGTGTACCCCGCGCGACCGAAGGCGGCGGGCCACGTCTCATCGCGCATCAGCTTTTCATCGATGCGAAACAAGGTGCGGCCGGAGAGCAGCATCGCGCGCGAGGGCACGCAGGTTGCGCCCTGCAATCCGCCCTGCATGTAGGCGCGGTTGAAGGCGAGGCCGCTCCGCGCGAGGCGGTCGAGGTTCGGCGTCTGGATGACCGGATTGCCGAGCGCCGCGATGGTGTCGGCACGCTGGTCGTCGGCGAAAATAAACAGGATGTTCGGCCTCTCCGCGGCGGACGCGGCCAGGGCGAAGGCTGTGGTGAGCAGGATAACGGTGAGCGTGAGGAATCGTTTCATTGAGCGGCGGCTTTCAGTTCGGCGAAGCGGGTGCGCATCTCCGCGAGGCGCGTGGTCTGGGCGGGATCGCGAGCGAGGTCGTTTTCTTCCAGCGGGTCTGCGGCGAGGTGGAAAAGCTGCTCCAACTCGAAATCGGGCCAGTAGAAATACTTCCAGTCCTTGCGCACGAGAGCCTGCGACGCCGGGATCACGTCCTTTGCCTTCACCACGGCGTGCTCGTAAAAAAATTCCGTGCGCCACGCGGGCTTTCCCGCCGCGAGGTAAAGCGGCGCGATGTTTTGACCCTGCATCGTCGCGGGCGCTTTGATGCCGGTGGCGGCGAGGATGGTCGGCGCGAGGTCCACATTCAGCGTGAAGTCGTCGCCAGTGCTGCCGCGTTTCGCCGCCGCCATGCGCGGATCGCGCACGATCAGCGGCACGCGGATGCTTTCCTGGTGCGGATACCATTTGTCCGCGAGGCCGTGTTCGCCGTGAAAGTAGCCGTTGTCTCCGGTGAAAATGATGAGCGTGTTGTCGAGCACGCCCTGCTTCTTCAACTCCTCGATGACGCGCCCGCAGGTCGCGTCCACCTCGCTCGCGAGGCGGTAGTAGTTCTTCATCATCTCCTGGTATTTTTCCGGCGTGTCGAAGCGCCAGTGCCAGCGCACGCGGCTCTCATTCTTCTCGTGGGAGATGAAGGGCGGGAGCTTGCGGAACGCCTCGTCCGTCGCGGACTTCGGCACGGGGATGGTCGCGTCCTGGTAAAGCGACATGCTCTCCGGCTGCGGCAGATATTGCTTGGGATTGCGGTCCTCGGCGTGCGTGGCAAAGAAGGCGAGCGTAAGGCAGAAGGGCTTGTCCGCGGGGCGTGCGCGCAGGAATTCCAGCGCGTCGTTTTCATTCTTCTTCGTGACGTGAATCTCTGCGCCGTCGGGCTGCTTCATCCAGTGGGTCCCCTGGTAGGAGCGGCCGAAGTCAAAGTTCTCCGCTGGGAATTTGCCATTGTGCCACTTGCCGCTGTGCCCGACGAAATAGCCGTTCGCCCGGAGCAGGCCCGGATAGGTTTCCGCCCACGGCGTCTTGAACGCCTGCATCGCCGGGTTCCCATGGCGCGACATCCATTGTCCGGTGAACAAGCACGCCCGGCTCACACCGCAGATCGAGGTGGTGACGCAGTTGCGAGAGAAGCGAATGCCCTCGCTCGCGAGGCGGTCGAGGTGCGGCGTTTTCACCACCGGATTGCCCGCGCAGCCGAGCGTGTCGAAGCGCCAGTCGTCGGCGAGAAGCACGACGATATTCAGCGGCCTCACTTCAGCGGCGCAGAGTTTGCCGCCGAGAGCTAGGAAGGTGACGAGCAGGAGCGAGGGGAGGAATCTCATATCGGTGATGAAGGGTTGGCCGCGCGGGTGCGATCAGATCCGCTCGAAGTAGCGCTGACGTTCCCAGTCGGTGACGACGTTGTCGAACGCCTCGACTTCGAGCCGCGCGGTGTGAACGTAAAAATCCACGACCGCATCGCCGAACGCGCGCCGCGCCAGCGCACTCCCGTCGAGCAAGTCGGCGGCGTCGCGCAGGGTCCGAGGCAGGGCCTGCAGGTTCGGGTCGAGGTAGGCGTTGCCGGCGTAGGATTCGCCGCAGTCGAGACCCTCTTCCACGCCGGCCATGCCCGCGGCGATCGTGGCGGCGAAGGCGAGATACGGATTGGCGTCGCCGCCCGGCATGCGGTTTTCGATGCGAAATGAACTGCCGTGGCCGACGATGCGGAAGCCCGTGGTGCGATTGTCCGTGGACCACGCGAGCTTTGTCGGCGCCCAACTCGCGACCTGGAAGCGTTTGTAGGCATTGATCGTCGGCGCGAAGAAATAGCACAGCTCGCGGGAATACTTGATGAGGCCGCCGAGGAACTGGCGGAAAGATTTCGATCCGCACTTGCGTTTCTCGTCCCAAAAAAGATTCACGCCGCCACGCCAGATGCTCGCGTGAATGTGGCAACTGTTCCCCGGCTCATTCACGGAATACTTCGGCATGAACGAAACGGCGCGCCCGTGCTGGGCGAAGATTTCCTTCACTCCTTGTTTGAAGACGACGTGCATGTCGGCGATCGGCGCGGGCTGCGCGTAGGCGAAGTTGATCTCGTGTTGGCCGCGGCCCCACTCGCCTTTGCTCGACTCGATCTCAATCCCGGCGCCGAGCATCTGATTGCGCACGCTGCGGAAGATGGGCTCGTCGCGTGCCGGCTGCAT
>JANOAZ010000229.1:0-10475 GCA_031411395.1 Chthoniobacteraceae bacterium | reverse complement strand
GGAGCGACACGCGCATCTGCTCCGCACCGCCTCCGCCCTCGGATGCGAGAGATTCCTCCACTCCGCTACGCTACGGTCGGAATGACGGGTTGCTTTGGAATGCGGCCTTCGTCGGCGCTTACAGCTTCGCGAGCGGATTGTCGCGGATCGAAAGCGGAAAGGTGACGCGCTGTCCGCTGAGCCGTTGGGATTCGAAAACCGCGGTGATCACTTCCACGATCATCCGGCCATCGCGCGCGCTGCAAAGCGGCTCGCGATTCTCGCGGATCGCGGCGATGAGGTCGCGTCCTGGAATCACATGCTGCGTCACCTGGTCCTTGAGATCCGCGATCGGCTCGGGCTGGCCCACCCCCGCGGAGGTGATCGGCGTCCAGGTGCGTGGTTCCTTCACCGGCTGAAATGGGCTGCCGGGGAGCAGGTGCGCGATCGGCGTGGAGTCCATGCGGAAGTCGATGATGCCGTTCGTGCCGATGAGTTGCAGGCCGAAGCCGGCCGTCTTCGCGCCTGCACTCGCCACCGAATCGAAGAAGATCGGAATGCGGCGTTCGGTTTCGAATCGGGCGTGCACTTCGTTGCCCGCGAGCGGTCCGACACCCTCGGCGCCGTCCTTCACATCGTCCCGCGTGATGGGCCGCCCATCCTGCAAGATCGAGGCCGTGCAGGCGACGGGATTGCCGCCAAAGTGGATCGCGAGATTCAGGACATGCGAACCGAGCACCCACAAGTCGAGCGGTCCGCCGCGGGCGTCTTCCTTGCCGCGGGAGCGGATCTCGAGCAGCCGCCCGATCGCCTCTTCCTTCAAGAGCCGATCGATCACTGCGACCGCGGGCTGGTAGCGATTGCGATGCGCGATCGCGAGTTTCACCCCGCGCCGGTCGCACGCCGCGATGATTTCGTCCGCCTCCGCGAGCGTGCGGCAGAATGGCTTCTCGATATAGATGCCGCGCGCGCCGGCCTCAATCGCCGCGAGGGACATGTCGCGATGCAGCGTGATTTCCCGCGGTCCCACGGCGACGAGGTCCGGCTTGGTCTCGGCGAGCATTTGCCGGTAGTCCGCAAACCCGCGCTCGACCTGCAACTTCTTCAGCGCACCGGCGAGGCCCGCTGCATCCGGATCGGCGACGCCGACGATTTCGGTTTCCGGCATTTTCAGCCACATCGTGTCGAGGCCGTGGCCGTAGCCGCCGTGCCCAGTGTGGCCGATCACGGCCACGCGGAGTCGGCGTTCGGCCTCGGCGGCGCCTGCGGCAAAGGCGAGTGACGTGGCGAGGGTGGAGGTGATGAAGTGGCGGCGGTTCATGGGAGGGATGGGAAGCTTCTTGCGGCGCCGATCTGCCGCGGGCCTACGAACCGATCACGTAGCCGGGCTTGGCGAGGAATTCGTTGGCGATGTCCGCGCCGAGCGTCGCCGCATTTTTGCCCAGCGCATTGGCGGCCTGAGTGCGCACCTTATCGAAGGCCAGGGTGAGCGTGGGGAACTGGAAGACCAGCGCGCTGGAATCGACATCGCTGAAGGTGCCAGTGAGCGACTTGATGAACGCGACCGTCGTCGGATTCGCCGCGAGCGGTTGGAGCGCACCGGGTAATCCTTGGAAGCGGACGTAGGTCCCCGAGAAGCTGAAGACGTTATTGTAAGTCCCGCCGCCGTGAACGTAGAAATTCGTTTTTGTGGTGGGCGTTCCGACTTGGGCAAAACCAAATGAGCGGGGACCGTTGAGCGCCACGGTTTTCTTCGCGGCAGACGTGAAAACGAAGTAATTCTCCCCCGGGGTGCCGCCGACGTTGTCGTACTGGATGACGAAATAGACGGTGGTCGAGACCTTGCTTGAGGTGGTGTTATCGCCCTTGTATCGGGTGCCGGTGCCTTTGAAGACGAGAACCGTCGCTTCGGAGGCGACGACCATGGTGAGGAGGGCGATTAGAAACGCGAGGAACGGGATCTTTTTCATAGGGCAATCTCAAGCCTCTTGTCGTGAATGGTCAAGGAATCAGCATTCGGTGCAATCGCCTCCGGGATTGCGCCGGCGTGCGGTGGTTCGTAGAAGATGCGGCATGCGCCTGTCTCCCCTTTCGCTCGCCGCGAGTGTGCTCGCACTGGCCGTTCCGCTCTTCGCCGCGGATGAAGGCGATGTCTTCATCGAGCCGGCGGAGGCGGGGCCGGATTTCGCGGTGCAGGGGGAATATGTGGGCGAGAATTCCGCGGCGCAGGTGATCGCGCTGGGGGGCGGAAAATTTCACATCGTCGGATGGAGCCACGGACTGCCCGGCATGGCCGACGACGCGGAACGCAAGCTGGAGCTGGACGCGCAGCGCGATGGCGATCGTGTGATGTTCGACGGCGAAGGCTGGAAGGGGCAGATCGACGGCGGAACCATCACGGCGACGAACACGGAAAACTCGACGGTGAATTTGCAAAGGACCGAGCGTCAGTCGCCGACGCTCGGTGCGAAGCCGCCCGCGGGCGCGGTGGTGCTTTTCGATGGGACGAATGCGGATGCGTGGCAGGGCGGGAAGATGGATGCGCGCGGATTTCTGCAATGCGGGACGAAATCGAAGCGGGCGTTTGGGGACTGCACGCTGCACGTCGAGTTTCGCACGCCCTTCCGGCCCGGCGCGCGAGGGCAGGGGAGGGGAAACAGCGGGGTGTATGTGCAGGATCGTTACGAAGTGCAGGTGCTCGATTCCTTCGGACTGAAAGGCGAGAACAATGAGTGTGGTGGCATCTACACGGTGGCGAAACCGCGCGTGAACATGTGCCTGCCTCCGCTCGCGTGGCAGACCTACGACATCGAGTTCGAGAGTGCGAAATTCGACAACGACGGGCGCAAGACCAAGCCGGCGGTGATGACCGTGCGGCACAATGGCGTGCTCATTCACGATCACGTGGAAGTGCCCAAGGCGACGACCGCTGCCGGGCGGCCCGAAGGCCCCGAGCGCGGGCCGATCCAGCTCCAGAATCACGGCAATCCGGTGTTCTTCAAAAACATCTGGGTGGTGGAAAAAGAGTAGCCGCGCAAGGCGGCTCTAAGCTCATCCTCCTTCATCGGTCTTCCCAGCGCAGTCAGCTCTAACCCCACTCCATGAACCCCCACTCGTTTCGCACCTCCCGTCGTTCCTTCATCAAAGGCGTCGCCGTCACTACCGCCGGCGGCATCATCCTTCCGAATATCCTCATCCGCGCGGATGAGACGCCCGCGGGCAAAAAGCTCGGCATCGCGGCGATCGGTTGCGGGGGGAAAGGCGCCTCCGATCTGGAAGGCGCGTCGAAGGAAAACGAGGTGGTGGCGCTCTGCGATGTGGACGCGAACAATCTCGCGAAGGCGGCGGCGAAATTCCCGAACGCGAAGACCTACACCGATTTCCGGAAGATGCTCGATGAGGTGAAGTCGATCGACGCGGTGACGGTCTCGACGCCGGATCACGCGCACTTTCCCGCGGCGATGCACGCGATCGCGCTGGGCAAGCACGTGTGTGTGCAGAAGCCGCTGGTGAATACCATTTGGGAAGCGCGCGAGCTGCATCTCGCGGCGAAGAAAAAGGGTGTGATCACGCAGATGGGAAATCAGGGGCACACCTATGACGACAATCGCGTGGTGAAGGAGTGGATCGCCGCGGGTGTGATCGGCAAGGTGAAGGAAGTGCATGTGTGGACGAACCGGCCGATCTGGCCCCAGGGGAATGCGGTGTCCTTCAAGCCCGGCGAGGTGCCGGCGCATCTGGACTGGCAGGCGTGGCTCGCACAGACGCCGGATCACGCGTATTCGCCGGACATTCATCCGTTCAAGTGGCGCGGCTTTTTGGAATGGGGCGCGGGGGCGTTTGGCGACATGGGGTGCCACCTCATCGACGCGGCTTCGTGGGCGCTGGATCTCGGTGTGCCGAAGTACGTGACCGCGACGCAGGTGGATGACATCACCGAGATCGCGTGGCCGACGGGATCAGTGGTGAAGATGGAATTCCCCGGAGTGAAGGGGCACGGCGATGTGGTGCTGACCTGGTACGAAGGCAAGAAGCCGGATGGCTCGCAGTATCTGCCGGAGTTGCCCTCGGCGATCGACACGGCGGAGGCATTCAAGAATACCGATGCGAAGAAGGACGGGAAGATGCCGGTCGGTGGCTGGTTCATCGTGGGTAGCGAAGGCGTGATTTTCAACCCGGGTGATCAAGCGAAGAACCCGCAGATCTGGCCGAAGGCGCGCCGCGAAGCGGTGATGGCGAACCCGCCGGCCAAGACGCTGGAACGCAGCCCAAAAGCCGGCGCGCCGCAGGAGGAGTGGACGCTGGCGATCAAGAACGGAAAGCCGTTTCCGTTCATGTCGCAGTTCGACTACTCGGTGCCGCTCACGGAGCTGACGCTGGTCGGGGGATTGGGCATGCGCTACGCCGGCAAGCGGCTGGAGTGGGACTCGAAGAAGCTGCAAGTCGTCGGGCTGCCCGAGGCCGCGAAGTTCATCAAGCGCGCGGCCTACCGCAAGGGCTGGGAGTATTCGAGTGCGAAAATTTAGCCTCGCCTGATAGGGTCGCGCGTCCATGTCGCGCCTCGATCTCCGCCAGCAACTCGCCGCCCTCGACCTCGCTGCCTCCGCGGAGGAAGCGACCGACCGCGACCGGATGCTCGCGTTGCTCGATAGCGCGCCGGATTGCTTTCAGCGTTCGTGCTTTCCGGGACACTTCACCGGCAGCGCGCTGGTGGTGAGCGCGGATGGATCCCGCGCGCTGCTGCACCATCACCGATTCCTGGATCGCTGGCTGCAATTCGGCGGTCACTGCGACGGCGACGAGGACGTGCTCCGCGTGGCGCAGCGGGAGGCGGCGGAGGAATCCGGCATCGAGGGCCTGATCGTCACGTCCCGCCGTCCGTTCGACCTCGATATTCACGCCATCCCGGAAAACCCGCGGCGCAGCGAACCGGCCCATGAGCACTACGACGTGCGTTTCGTTCTGATCGCACCGGAGGACGCGGTGCCCACCCTGAGCCAGGAGAGCCATGAACTGCGCTGGTTTTCGCCCGATGAACTGCTCGCGCTGCCGCTCGACCGTGGACTCCGGCGTCTGCTGAATAAATGGCGGGCCCTGCTCGCTCGCCGCGGTCAGCACGGTTGACCGTGGCGATATTGGGCGTGCCTTACTCCAGAAAAACCGGCCTGAACGCCCGCTGCCATTCCGACCATGCTTCCTCGAGCCGGCTCCGGTTCGCATCGGGTGGCGACGCAGCCGTAGGTGATGAGAAATGGACCAGCACGCAGCGCCGATCCGGGATCGTGGTAAGGCCACGCAGCCAACCCCAGAGGCGGCCTGCGGTTAGGTGATCGAGATACATGCTGCGAGCGACGCGGCGGGTGGCCATCGAGCTATCGCCATCGGCCGTGATAATGGTGCTGAGGTGGATGCGTTCTCCCGCAGACCAGATTCCGTAGGCGGACCGCGGTGACGTTTCCCGCGCCGCCACCGTTTCGCGGATTGGGATGTTCGAGTCGAGATTGGTGATCACCATGGTGCGGCTGTTGACGTAATAGTGCATGCCCGCGTCGAGCGGCAGGTGGCCATGCGGCAGGAAGCGCAACGCGAGCCGTGGATTGCGCACGTAGTGCTCCGGAAGATTCGGGATGAATTGCAATTCCAGATCGATGGCGGGATTGCGTTTCGATTGGTGGAAGCGCCGCGTATTGGGCAGAGCAGGGCTGGGATCGATGGCAGTCACATCCCAGCCGGGCAGCGGAGACTCGCTTGGGAGGATCACAGGGATCGGGGGACGCTCGATCGGAGACGGCACGAGGAGAATCCTGCACAGAACAGTCACGGTCGCTCCCAGCATCACGAGAGTTGCGATGCCTCGGAAATCCAGTAGCGGCCTCATCGCCCGGACACTCTCGGAGTTCTGGGTCCCGCGGGCTTGGCGGGTACGACCACGTAGTAAAAGGCGAGGAACACCACGACGGCGACCGCCTCCACAAACATTGCGCCCTGATTGATATGCCAGAATTTGAACGCGCGTTGATGCTCAGGGGAAGCGAGCAGCGCGACGCGGAGTGCGTTGATCAGGAATGCGATCGCAACGGCTCCGAGGAGAAGTGCGATTTTCCGAACCAAGCCGGGCACCGGGAACATCACAAGGACGAGGACTGCAAAGCCGGCGAGGAAGTACATCGTTTTTAGCCCGGAACACCCTTGCGAAACTAAAACCCACCCCGTAGGCAGGCCGACGAGTACGTCGCGCGCAGATGCATCCCAGCCGCCCAACCGGAGGAGAAAGGCCGTGGCCTGTGCGGTCGAAGGAGCCAGGTCCACCCCGGCCAGATCCAGAGCGAGGGTTTCGATGAAAGGTGTGACCACCGCCGCCGCCACGACCATCCCTTCCCGCCAATACTGCCCCAATCCTCGAACTCCCGAGGCAAGGAGGGCAAGCCCCGTTCCCCAAAGTACGGGGCTGATCGTGACGAATAGGGTCCCCGGTTGTCCGGCGCTTCGGAGGAGAAAGGAGGCAATCAGCGCGACGCCCAACGTCGCCGAGGCCGCGTCGCATTCCAACGCGAGCGACTCACGCCTTGACCAAACAAGGACTCCGAGAGCCGCGGCACAGAGTGTCGAAAAGCGCAGGTCGTCAGCGGAGATTCTGTCGCAAAAGACCAGTTGGACTCCGAGCAGCGCCAATCCCAATGCAAGCAGCGAAAATTTTCTGGCATCCCACGTCCCGCCTGCTTGCGGCGCGTCGCCCGCATCAGGCGGAGAGCTTACGAAAGGGTAGGGGGGCGGCATTCCGGGTACGCAGGAGGGTTGAAATATTTGTCCTCTTATGAGGCCGGCTTTCCCGCGGCAAGCAAAGAAATGCGGCTAAAGTGCGGTGAAATCCTAGCGAATACTGTTGAGCCACTAAAAAAGTTAAAAAGCAGTATTGACATCGCGGTCGAGGGACCCTACAAACGCGAGCACCGCAGAAAAGGTTCCAGTTTAGCCCCCAGCATCCTCCCTTCACACACCATCTACGCCTCGATAAAAAATGAATTCGTCCTCTAAACTCCTCACTACGAGCATTTCCAGCATTCTCGCCATCGGCCTTCTGGCTGGCGCACCCAGCACCGCCCAGGCGCTGATTTGGAATGATGCAGGCCCCACCAATGTTTGGAGCTTCGGCATTCCCGCCAATAACAACTGGCTTCCCGGCAATGTGGACTGGGTCCAGGGTGGCGCCGCTGATTTTACCGGCGCCGGGGAGACTGTCACGATCGGGACGAACCTGACGATCGGTTCCTTGAACTTTATTGGCGCCGGCCCTTACACCTTGGACAATAATACTGGCTCGACCATCGATTTTACTGGAACGGGCATCACCGCTACGGGTTCACCGGGGCAAGTGATCACCAGCGTCGGGGCGATCAACTTTAAGAACTCTTCCAGTGCTGGAAATTCGCAGATCACGGTGACGAACGCGGGCGATCTGACCTTTCAGGACACCTCGAGCGCCGGCACGGCGTCGCTTGCCATCAATTCCGGTACGGTGTCCTTCCAGGGAGCTTCGTCGGCCGGTAGTGCATTCATCGACAATCAGGGCATCCTCGAGTTCAGCGGATCCGCCAGCAGCACCGCTGCAACGGTGACCAATGGTGGATTCTTCGACATTTCGCTCAATACCTCTGGCACCGTGACGCTTGGTTCGCTGACCAATTCGTCCGGCGGTTCTTCAGGTGGGGTGGTTCTGGGAGACACCCAACTAATACTGTCGGGTGGACTGACGCTCGGCGCATTTCCTGGGAACTTGCTCGACTTCGAATTGAACACCCCGGGCACGTCCGGAACGATCTTGATCACGGGCGGGGCATTCACCGGAGCGGGCACCGGCGAAGTGAACATCGGCCTCTCAGACCTCGTGAGCCCCGGGACGATCACCCAAGGAACCTATGTCTTGATCGATTGGACGGGATTTGCGGCTCCGGGAGTTGACCTTGCCGACTTCGTGCTTGGGCCACTGCCCGCGGGACTTACCCCTGCCAGCTACCTCGATATTCAGGGCTCGACGCTCGTCTTGATCGCCGTTCCTGAACCCGCAACGTTCGCGATGCCGCTCGTGGCTGCACTCGGCATGTTGTGGCTCCGCCGCCGGAATGCACGGGTGGCTGTGTAAACAATTTCTTAGAGGGTTTACCGGAATTCGATTTAGCCTCGGATGAACGCGGATGAAACGCAGATTCAGAGAAATGCGAGTCCTTCATCTGCGGAAATCCCCGTCCATCTGTGGCTAAATCGAATTCCGGTAAACCCTCTTAGCCGGAACGATTCAGTTGGAAACGGCTTCATGCGGCGAGGGAGCCAACTGAATTGCAGTTCCAAGGTGGGAGCGGGGACTGGAGTTTTTCGAGGAGACTTTGCCACCAGGCGCGGTGCGGCGGGGGGATGGCGAACTTCAGCGTGGGGCGGCCTTGGGCGTGGCTGAAAACGGCCGCACGACTGAAGATTCGGAAGCGCAAGGTTTGCAACTCGACCTTTTGGGTCTGGCCGAGGTGGCGTTGGAAGAGCACACAAAGGTTGTAGGCGGCAATGGCGAGTTGGCAGGCCGCTTCGGTGGCCCAAAACTTCCGGCAGCAAAAGCTCTTGAGGCCAAACTGACCGGCCAGTTCCTTGATCCGGTTTTCGATCTCAGCGCGACCGTTGTAGCGGCGCCAGACGGCGACCGGGCTCCAGGAACGCGGCAGCGAAGTGACCAGCGCCTGGAAGCGGTAGCCGGGCACCTCCAGCAGGCGTTTGCCGCCGGCCTCGGGCCGCTCGGCCACGCGCTGGCGCAGCAGGATCACACGGCGTCCGGGGGCGTCGAGTTCGGCCCCTTCGACTTCCTGCGCTTCCAGCCCCGGCACGCCCGTCGGCGCCCACGCCGCATCTTCGTGCCGGCAGCGCTGGCGCAGCCGCGCATGGAGCGGGGTGACCACGATGTAATCGAGCCCGCGCGCCGCCAGATGGCGCAAAAACTCCGCGCTGCAAAAGCCGGCGTCGGCGCGGACCAGCCCCACGCGGACCTGCGCCGGCAGATGATCGAGGGTATGATCCAGAAAGGCCGCGGCGTTGTTGAGCGTGGCCGCGTGTCCGCTGCGCAGCCAGAATCCGCAGACCATCTTCACCTCGGCCAGCGCCGCCAGCAGCGGGTGATGGCAAGGCTTCAAGCCGCGTGGCGTGTAGCCGACACGCACCCCTTCCTGATGGCCGTCTTCATGGACGATCGCCGTCGAATCCAGATCGAGCGTATAGCCGCCGCGCTGGCTCGGCAGCCGCCCGCACAGCCAGCGGCTCAAGCGCCCGAAACCCTCGGCGTTGCTGCGCTGGCAGAAGCCGCGGAAGAAGCGGGTCAAGGTCGGCTGGCTGGGCAGCGCCTCGGTGCCGAGCACCTCGGGCAGGAGCGGATCGGCGGCCAGATGGCCCACCCGCGAAAACTTGTCCGCCCCGCACCAGACCCCAGCCATGAACCCGAGGGCCACATCGACCGGAGCAAAGGCATTGGGGCTGCGCGGCGCGTGTGGCAGAGCCGCCGCCAGTTGCTCGCGCAAGCCGATGCGGTGGAGAAAACCGCTCATCAACGCCAGCCCCGCATGGGCCGAGATCCGCTGGTCGGTAAAGCCAATTTGGATCGACTGGGTGCCGGTCGCCGTGCTCACTTTAAGCGGCACCGTTTGGTGAGTCTCCTCGTGTGAGGGCTGTTGGGCTGAAGTCTTCATCAACTCTACCCACACCAAACGGTCGACTCTTCTTCAACTGAATCGTTCCGGCTTAGATGCTGAGCAAGCAGCGCAGCGGATCAAGAGCACTGGCAGGGCAAGCTTAGCTCGCCAGTGCGGTCTTGGATAACGGCATAATGCACAACGACCACCACGATCAAGCCGAGCCCGTCCACCAGAAGGCGTCGCTTGCAACCCCGAATCTTCTTTCCTGCAGCGTAGCCGCACGCTCCCCGTGGTGGGTTTCTTTAACGATCTGATACGATGTATGCAGGCACACTGCCAGCAGCTTGCGATAGTTCGCGAGTATGGACAGATTAAGAGTACCACTCGACGCTCACCGCGGACGCCAAGGCCGTCCGGCTGCGGCTCATAATCAAAGATCTTGAAGGCCGGCAGCGCCAACGATTACAGGTGGTGCAACTGGGCAAGGCGGCGCAACTTTTTTTCTGTAAAAGCGTGAGGTTGGTTTGTGAAGGTCAGGGTTGGGTTTGGAGAGAGAAGTAGGCGCGTCCAGTTTCCCCACTCCTCCGAGATTTCCATGAGGATGGCGGTGACCAAGCGGAGGATGGAGTTTTCGTTTGGGAAGAGGCCGGCGACGCGGGTGCGGCGCTTGATTTCGCGGTTGAGGCGCTTGGAGGAGTTGGAAGTGCGCAGGCGCTTGCGTGCGTGTTCCGGCAGGGCGAAGACGGTGAGGCCCTCGGGGATGTTTTGCTCCATCCATGCGGAGAGCATTGGGGCGCAAGAGCGGTATTTTGCGACGAGTTCGGTGAGGCG
>JANOAZ010000228.1:0-33088 GCA_031411395.1 Chthoniobacteraceae bacterium | reverse complement strand
GCGCGCGATGGAGGAAATCAACACCCTCCTGCCAGCACACAATCCACCCTACGTCGCCGCCGTCCGCAGTTTCCATAGGTCGCACCCCAACCTGCCGTGCATCGGCACCTTCGAAACGGCTTTCTACGACGAGGTGCCGGTGGAAAACACCCGCTACCCGGTCCCGCGCGAATGGGAAACGAAGCATGGCATCCGCCGCTACGGATTCCATGGCGCGAGCCATCGCTTCGTCTCGCAGCGCTGTTCCGAATTGCGTGGCACGGACCAACTGCGAATCATCTCCTGCCATCTCGGTGGGAGCAGCTCCATCGCCGCGGTGTGGAACGGCAAAGCCATTGACTCAAGCTGGGGCATGACCCCGCAGAGCGGCCTGCCGCAGAACAATCGTGTGGGCGACTTCGATGTCTTCGCTCTCATCTACCTCGCCCGCGACCTCGGCCTCGGTATCGACGCCGTGGAAAAGGTGCTCGTTTCCCAATCCGGCCTCAAAGGAATGTCCGGCCTCGCCACCGGCGACATCCGCGACGTGTGGGAAGCTGTCGCGAAAGGCTCCGAAGACGCCAAGATTGCGCTCGACGTTTTCGTCGGCGCGATCCGCAAATACATCGGCCAGTTCCTCGTCGAGCTAAACGGTGCCGACGTGCTCATCTTCACCGCAGGCATTGGGGAGAATGACTGGGAAATCCGGCAAAAAGTGTGCGCTCACCTCGACTTCTGTGGACTCGAAATCGACCGGGAACTGAACCGAACCACCCGCGCCACGGAAACCGTGATCTCCACACCCACCTCGAAGATCGAAGTGCGCGTGATCCCGACCAACGAAGAAATCATCATCGCCCGCAATGCGTGGGCCAAACTTTCAACTCTCAACTAAACAACCCAACCAACTATATGGCACAACAAGCAATCGGAATGATCGAAACCCGCGGACTCGTCGCACTCGTCGAGGCGACTGACGCGATGCTCAAATCGGCCAACGTCGAACTCGTCGGTCCCATCACCCAGGTCGGTAACGCAATGGTGACGGTCTGCGTCACCGGCGACGTCGCCGCCGTCAAAGCTGCGACTGAAGCCGGCAAGACCGCCGCGCAATCACTCGGCGAAATCGTCAGCGTCAGCGTCATCGCCCGCCCGCACGGCGACCTCGTCGCCGTCCTCCCGAAAGCCAAGTAAGCGTCACGGTTTTTCAACCATGATTCTTGCGCGAGTCGAAGGCAGCGTCGTCGCGACGAAGAAGAACGCGAAGATGACCGGGCAGAAATTTCTGCTCGTCCGTCCCCTCGTGATTGATTCGCCGACGGCCACCGAATGGAAGCCCGGCACCAGCACGCTGGTCGCCGTGGATACCCTCGGCGCGGGTGAAGGCGAGATCGTGCTCGTCGTGCAAGGCAGTTCCGCCCGACTCGCTGCAGATGACAAAAACGCCCCCGTGGACGCCGTCGTAATCGGCATCGTGGACACGGTCGATGTGGCAAAACGAATCCTCTACAAGGCGCAGTAACAAGACTCCGTAAATGGCAACGATTGACGAAAGACTGGTATCCAAAGTGGTGAGTGAAGTGCTCGCCCGATTGCAGACGCAGACGAAGGTCGCGTCGTCGGGACCAAGCAGCTTCGGCGTGTATGAAGACATGGACGCCGCATGTGAAGCGGCCCATCGCGGGTTTGAAAAACTGCGCGACCTCGGCGTCTCGGCGCGACGCAAAGCCATCCAGGTCATCCGCAAACTGGTCGTGGCGAAGGCGCAGGAGTGGGGTTCCATCGAGTACGCTGAAACGAAGATCGGCCGGCTCGATCACAAGATCGAAAAGCTCAAGATCTGCGGCGACCTCGTGCCCGGCGTGGAATTTCTCGAGCGAATGGCCTTCAGCGGCGACTTCGGCCTGACCATCATCGACTTCGCGCCGTGGGGTGTGATCGGTGCGGTTACTCCTTCGACCCACAGCGTCCCGACCCTCACGGGCAACGCGATCAACATGATCGCGGCGGGTAACTCGGTTGTTTACAATACGCATCCCGCTGCCGCCAAGTGCGCCGCGATCGCGATCCGTGCTTACAACGAAGCTATCTTTCAGGAGATAGGCATCTCCGACTTACTAACTACCGTGGTGAAGCCGACGCTCGATACCTTCGACGTGATGTGCAAGCACCCGAAGGTAAAGCTTCTCTGCGTCACTGGCGGCCCCGCGGTCGTCGCCGCTGCGATGAAGACAGGCAAGCGTGCCGTGTGTGCCGGCCCTGGCAATCCGCCTGTCGTTGTCGATGAAACCGCCGACCTCGACGTCGCGGCGAAGTCCATTATCCAGGGCGCGAGCTACGACAACAACCTGCTCTGCATCGGCGAGAAGGAAGTGTTCGTCGTGGAAGCGGTCGCGGACAAACTCATCGCCGCACTCAAGCGTGCCGGCGCCGTGCAACTCGACGCGAAGCAAGTCGAGGCGCTCGCAGACAAAGCCTTCGTTTTCCCACAAGGCAAAGGCGCGGGATGCCCGCATCCGGTCGTCAATCGCGACCTCGTCGGACGCGACGCCGCGGTGCTCGCCAAGGCCATCGGCCTCGATGTGCCGCCCGCGACACAACTTCTCTTTGGCGAAACCAAGGCCGATCACATCTTCGTCGATGAAGAGCAGATGATGCCCTTCATTCCCGTCGTGCGCGTGCCCAATGTGGACGTTGCCATTGAGGAAGCGATCAAGGCCGAGCACGGCTACAAGCACACCGCGGTCATGCATTCGCAGAACATCCGCAACCTCACCAAGATGGCGCAGATCGTGGACACCACGCTCTTCATCAAGAACGGCCCATGCATGACCGGCCTCGGTCTCGGCGGCGAAGGTTTCCTGAGCTTCAGCGTCGCCACGCCGACGGGCGAAGGCGTGACGACACCCATGACTTTCACGCGCTCACGGCGGTGCGTGATGGTGGAAAACTTGAACCTATTCTAAATGCGCCTCGCCACGATCAAGGGTCACGTCACCGCGACGATGAAGCACAAAAGCCTCGATGGCTGGCGGCTGCTCATCGCGATTCCTGACAGTCCCGATCTAGCTCCGCAAATCGTCCTCGATGCGCTCGGCGCGGGCATTGGGCAAAAAGTCATGATTTCCAGCGATGGCAGCGAAGCGCGCAAGATCGTTGGCGATGAACTAAGTCCCGCACGTTGGACCGTGCTCGGCATCATCGATCCGGAGAGGACGCTCGCGCTATGAGAATGGGCACCGTGATCGGTCGCGTGACGCTTTCCGTGCGTTCGCCGAAATACGCCGGCGAGCGGCTGTTAGTTACACTCCCTTGGAAGACGGACACTTTTTCGGGCGTTGATAAGTATGACCCAGCCATCGTGGTCTATGACCAACTCGGCGCGGGTATCGGACAGCAAATTGCCATTAGTGAAGGGCGCGAAGCCGCCTGCCCATTTGAGAAACCAACCCCCGTGGACGCTTACTGCGCCGCGCTCGTCGATGAATTTTTCTACAAGGAATAACCTATGCAACTAATCTCCCAAAAGGAAGCCGCCGACTTTGTCAAAACCGGCGCGAAAGAGTTTCGCCAGAACAGCGAAATCCGCCTCACGCCCGGCGCGAAAGACATCTTCACCGAAGCTGGAATCAAGGTCGTCTTCGACTCCGGCGCCCCGGCTCTCGCAACTGCGCCCGCACCTGCCGCGAGCGGCGCGCAGGGCGGCTACAGTGCCGATGACGTGCGCCTCTTTGCCTCGAAGGAAGCGAATGAAATCAAAGAACAGCTCTGTGATATCGGCCGCCGCATCTGGATGCGTGAATACTGCGATGGCAACGGTGGCAACATCTCCGCGCGCCTCGGCCCTGATCGTTTCATCTGCACGCCGACCGGCGTCAGTAAAGGCTTCATGAAGCCCGACATGATGTGCATGGTGGACGGCAAAGGCACCCAACTCGGCGGCACGTGGAAGCGCTCGAGCGAGATCACCACGCACATGGCGATCTTCCATTCCACGCCGGAAGCCAAGAGCGTCTGCCACGCGCATCCGTGTCACGCGGGAGCATTCGCGATCAAGGGCATGCAGCCGCCGCCCCGGCTCATTCCTGAGTTGGAAGTTTTCGTCGGCACCGTGGCCTATACGCCTTACAAGACTCCGGGCAGCCCGGAGATCGCCGCGGAAATTTTCCCGCTCGCGCCAAAGCATCAGTCCATCCTCATGGGCAACCACGGAGTTATCTGCTGGGGTAAATCGGTCGAGGACGCGTATTTCAAAATGGAGATCACCGACGCGTATTGCCGCACGGTCATCCTCGCTCAGGCGATCCCCGGCGCCGCTTCGATCCCCTGCGATAAGTTGCCTGAACTGCTGAACATCAAGAAGAGCCTGGGTCTGCCCGACGATCGCTACGACCTCAAGCCCGCGGGCCTGTGCGACGTCGATCCGTGGACCCAGATGTGCGGCTCGCACGGTTGTTCGTCCCCGGTTACGCCCTTCAACCCGATGACCAACGACGCGCCCACCAGCGACGCCGATCTCGAAGCGCTCGTGCAAAAGCTCACCGACGAAATCGTCGCCAACCTCTCCAAGTAACATGAAAGTAGCCATCATCGGCGGCGGCGGCCGCGTCGGTTCGTGTGCGGCGTTTGCGCTGCAATGCAGCGGCGTCGTCCGCGAACTCATCATCCTCGACGCCAACCAGGCGACCGCGGAAGGCGAGGCGCTCGACCTTTTGCACGGTGCGGCGTTTTGCAGCGACCAGGTCATCCGCGCGGGTAACTATGCCGACTGTGCCGATGCCGACATCATCTGCATCACCGCCGGCCTGCGCCGGAAGCCGGACGAATCCCGCCTCGACCTGATCAACCGCAACGTCACGCTTTTCCGCGGCATCATCGCGAGCTTGAAGACGGCCGGGATCAAGAAGGACGCGATCATTTTCGTCGTCTCGAACCCCGTCGATATTCTCACCTACCTCGCTTGGAAGGAAACGGGCCTGCCCGAAGCTCAGGTCATCGGCCTCGGCACGATGCTCGATACCTCGCGCTTCTGCTCGCTCATCGCCGACTCGATCAAACTCCCGCCCACGCAGGTCCGCGCGATGATCCTCGGCGAACATGGCGACTCCATGGTGCCGATCTGGTCCTCCGCGACCGTCGATGGTTTCCCGCTCACGAAATTCGCAGGAGTCACGGCGACGTTCCAAACACAGATCTTCGAACGCACGCAGAAGAGCGGTGCGGAAGTTATTTCACGCAAAGGCGGCGCAGGCTGGGCCGTCGGTGTCGCGATTCGCGAAGTGATCGACTGCATCGCACTCGATCGCCGCCGCATCCTGCCCGTCTCGGCCTTGGTGAAAGGCACCTACGGCATCCGCGACGTGTCGATCAGCGTGCCGACAGTCGTCGGTCGCGCGGGCGTCGTGCAGCAGATCGAGATCGAGCTTTGGCCGAAGGAACTCAACGGCCTGCAATCCTCTGCCAAGGCGCTCAAGGATACGCTCGCCAAGGTGCAAGGCTGACGCCTTTCACGCATGCAGAAGTCGCTCGACCAGAAGATCGCCGACATCCGGGCGAACCCATCGGGGAGCAAGGCGTTCATTATCGCCGATGCGAAGGACGCCGACATGGCTTTCGGCATCACCGCGCCGGGACAAAAGCGTCCGCTCAATCCCGAGCGCGTGCTCAAATCGGAGATCCGCTGGAAGACGCTCGCGGAATACCGGCAGCAGATCCGCGACGTGGTGCAGCAGGGGCTCATCGACATCATGCTCTGCTCGGCGTCGAACGTGGAGCAACTCGCGATCAACGAAGGGCTCTTCGATAACTCGCACATCACGCCCGCCGCGCGCGCGAACGACGCCACCGACATCTGGGTCATCCGCGGCGCGGAATACATCCAGCAGCCCTCGCGCCCCTTTCGCAGCGCGACGATCGACCACATCAAATGCGGCCAGATCGACTGCGATCCCGCGGCCCCGCACATCGGCGCCGACCTTGGCCTTTACTCGGTTACTTTCACCAACGACCTCGACCGCGACTACGAGACGCTGCACGCTTTCAAGGAATTCCGCGAAGAGGCGGAGCGGAAAAACTTCCGTTATTTCCTCGAAGTCTTCGACCCGAACGTCGATCCCGGCATCTCCGCCGAGATGGTCGATGGCTTCATCAACGACCACATCATCCGCAGCCTCGCGGGCGTGACCGGTCGCGGGCGTCCGGTGTTTTTGAAAATCGTCTATCGCGGCCCGAAGGCGATGGAGGAACTCGCCGCCTACGACCCGAATCTCGTCGTCGGCATCCTCGGCGGCGGCGCGGGCACGACTTACGACGCATTCAAGCTCCTCGCCGAAGCCCAGAAACACGGCGCGCGCGTCGCCCTCTTCGGTCGCAAGATTAACAACGCCGAGCACCCCCTCGCCTTCATCGAAATGCTCCGCCGCATCGTCGAGCACGAGATTTCGCCCGAGGAAGCCGTGCGCGCCTACCACGGCGTGTTGCAAGCATCGGGCATCACGCCTTTGCGAAAACTCGAAGACGACCAGCAACTCACCTCGGGCATCACGAGCTACGGTGGCTCCGGCACGACGATCGTGAAACCGGCTGGCGCTCCCTCCACAGAAAAGACCGCGCCCATTTCCGCTGAAAACACCGCCTCGCGCTCCCGCCTCGAAGGGCAGCTCGCGCGACTTCGCCGACGACTTCCCGAATGACCCGGCGGTCGGAGTGGGCGATCGAATCTCCCTGACCGGCATCGGCGATACCTTCACGGGAACGAACGGAGGAACGCTCCTGCATTCGTCGAATCCCTGGCGGCCGGCCTGGACACCGCGGCTCCGTCACATCCTCCGCGATCAGCTCGTTGATCTGGTTGCTTCCGACGCTCGCCCTCGAGAAGCACGCGGTGAAGGACAACACCACATAGCCGCAGCGCGAGGCTCACGGACGATTCAGTGAGATGGGTGAATGATTTTATGAAAACCTTAATTACGTCCATATGCGCCGCTTTCGTCCTGATCGATGGCCTTTTCGCCCAGACGACGGTCGTGGTGAATGAACCGGTGGCGAGAGGAAAAGTCGTCTTGGCGAGTCCTCAATCGAAAGTGCTGACGGTTCTCGTTGAGCCCGGAGGGACCCCCGTGGATTTTTACGGCTTGGAGCATGCGCAGATTCAATTGCCCCGTGGTCAGTTGGGGACCGTCGCGGATCTCCGTCCTGGGACGACTGTGGCGGTCTATTACACCTCGTTTGAAGGCTATTTGTTTCCTCAGCGAATCTTGATTCCTGACGCAAACCTCACTGTCCCGGTGTCTCCGCTAACTTCCGCTGAAAGCAGGGCGCTGGATAGCAAGGCGGCCAATGACGGGGACATTACGACCAATCCGGGTGTGAAGGCGCGTATCGACAAGGACCGAACGACGCAGCCAGGAAAGAAGGATCCAGCGGATCCCGATATTACCAAGCAAGCGAGGTAGCTGACCCACGCGCCTAGCTCAGCACGCCCGATTCTCCAATATGACGATTCGAAGACCCCAAAAGCTCGTCTCCCATTTCTGTTCCCTGGGAGTCACCTCGATGCGCCTGTGAAGATAGATCACGAGGAAGTCTGCCACGAAATATCCGACGAGTTGCAGGATATGGCGCGCTGGCTCTCAGGCGGCGGTTTGAGCCCTGAGCAATATCGTTTGGGTCTTTCACGCTTGGAGGCGCAAAAATTAAAACGGTTCGGTTTGAAATTAAGCAGCGCGGTCTCAAAGGAAGGGCTCGTGCATTTCACTTTGCGTTTTTCGGATACTGGTGAGCTGTGCATCAGCATGGACGTAGATCCGATGACAGGGAAATTGACCACCCAACCCCCTTGCCAGTGTCATCCAAAACCAAAATCTTTCTGAGGGCGAACCGAGACCGAGCCATCTCTTCGTTTGTCGATGATACACAGCCGAAGATGCATGCCAGTTCGAATTAGCTTTGTAATGAAAACTCCTCCCATCCCAAATAAAGACGGTGATAAGAAACCTCTCAATCCTCGCGAGGATCCGCTGGCCCGGGATTCCCGAGGCAAGGCAAACCGGGAAGAAGTTCGCAAGGTTGGGAATGTGACTGCGCCCCGAGCGTCCCAGGGGGGTGATTCCAAGGCGCCTCGTAGCTAGTCATCGCGAGCATTGGAGAAAGACTGACGATGACTCGCCTCCCGAGTGTTAGGAGAACTGAGGTAGTGAGGCCCATTCGACTTGAACGTGTCGAAAGAGATCCGATGAGCGCACTCATAGCGCGATTGATGGACTCAATGTTCATCATTCCAGGAACGAACATCCGCTTTGGCTTGGACGCGCTTATTGGTCTATTCCCTGGAGTGGGCGATGCCATAGGTGCCTTGATTGCGAGCATGCTCATTGCTCAAGCCGCGCGCCAGGGTGTGCCGAAGATCATTGTTGCTCGAATGGCCGGCAACGTCTTCATCAATACCGCTGTGGGCGCGCTTCCGATTTTGGGTGATGTGTTCTCAGTCTTCTTCAAATCGAACGCGAAGAACTACGAACTGCTCAAGCAACATGCGGGTAAACCTCGGTCTTCAACTTTCCAGGACTGGCTTTTCGTCATCGGTTTGTTCGTCGCGCTTCTCGTGTGCCTAAGCCTCATGGTCATGGGCCTCGTCATGGCCGCAGATTATTTCCGGCAAGGCACTGCACGCTGAAGGTTGAGCCGCTCGGGTGAAATCCCCCCGCCGCCGGATGTTCATCTCTGCTCCCACGGGTCGCCGCGCTGTTTTGTCCTCCAACGATTCGCGGATCGGTGGACGGCAGCGTATTCGGCCCGGAAATCCTTCCGGAATTTGATGGGGCCGGATCGGGCGTTGCGGCTCGACGAATCGATGGGCCGTTCGATACATTTTTCACCAGGATGTCGCCTGTCACCCAAGATCCCGCCGCCAAGACTGCCGCTCCCGCTGATCTGGAAATCAAGGATGCGCACCTCATCTTCAACCACGTCTGGAAGCAGCTCGAAGGCGACTGCGGGCGTGAACGGCTGAGGTTTCCGAAGGAGCTGATCCTCCTCGGTGGCGCGCCCGGCGCCGGAAAAGGAACTAACACGGACTTCATTCGCGAACTGCGAGGCATCACCGCCCAACCGATCGTGGTAAGCCAGCTTCTCGACAGTCCGGAGGCGAGGAAACTCAAAGCCCAAGGTGGAATGGTGGGCGACCGCGAAGTGGTGGGGATACTCTTCCGCAAACTGCTCGAACCCGAGCAGCAGAATGGTGCGATCCTCGATGGCTTCCCGCGCACGAAGGTGCAGGTCGAGTGTCTGAAGATGCTGTTTGACGAGATGATCGCTCTGCGCCGCGATTTCTCAGGGACACCGGACGCCGCGCATTTCAAGCAGCCAATCTTTCATATCATGGTGCTCTTCGTGGACGAGGCCGAGAGCATCGCCCGGCAATTGAAACGGGGGCGCGAAGTCCTCGCGCACAATAACGAAGTAAAGCGCTCAGGGCTCGGCGAACTGTGGGAGGAAAGGGTGACCGACTTCGACGCGGCCCTCGCCCGCAACCGCTATCAGGTCTTCAAGGAGAAGACCTATGACGCACTCGTCTCGCTCAAGCAAATCTTCCACTACCATTTCATCAACGCTCAGGCTCCGCTGGACCTGGTGCGGGAGAATATCGTCCGTGAACTGGAGTATCAGAGCTCCCTGGAGCTCGATCCGCGGACTTTTGACCTGCTCCGGAAGCTGCCACTGGCGAGTGAGATTGTTCGTTACGCCCGGCAGGACCTCGTGCGGCGTCTTGATAGCTACAAGGTGGAGCGCGCCGAGTTGCTGCACGCCGTGGTTGAATTCATCGAGCAGAAGATGATGCCGATCATCGTCCGGCACGCGATTTCCGGCCGGGCTGACATCAATTCCGAGGACCCACTTTTTCATGATCCTGACGCCCTGGTCATGCTCATCGACATTTTTTCCGAGCGCGGCTTCCACGCGACGGTCGATCTGCACCGGGTCGAAGTTCCGAGGCGATTCGACCTGGCAACGGGCGACATTCACTGCCGCCTAAAGAAGGTCTTCTGTTTCAACATCCGATTCAAAGGCTCGCAGATTCGTCGCGGATAACCTGCAACTTCCAGGCACTCCTAAAAATCCCGAACATCGAAGGAATCATCAGAAGGCGGATGTTGGTGAACTTCCGCGTGGAGCCCGAGGTAATCCGGAAGCGCTTGGCTTCGGGGTCAGTGACCCTGGGCCGTTCGATGATTCGATCAGTGTGACCTGAAGCAGTCGGCTGAGAGCGTGCGAGGGGGCGGTGGCAAAATGGAGTTTGTGGCAGAAGGCGCGGCTCTTTACACAGGGACGTGATTCAGTGCTGCCTCGGCGGCGGAGTTGCCATGAAACAACATCACCCCCCCAGTGGCTTGCGGTGTTCGCGATGGCGTCGTTCGGCAGCGAACGAGGACCGCAACAAAACCAATCCCCATGAAACATTCCCTCTTGAGCAGAGCCGGACAGGCGCACGTTCGTGTCCTGATTTTTTTTATGAGCGCCCTGGCAGTGTCCGGCGGCGCGGGGCGGGCGGCGGAGGCGATGGCCGAGACCGCGCCGAAGCCGGCGGACCTCGCCCGGATGGGATTCGAGGAGCTGGCGAACATCAGAGTCACCACCGTCTCGCGCGAGGCGAGCACCGTCGGGCAGACGCCGGCGGCGGTGTCGGTCATCACGCAGGAGATGATCCGCCGGTCGGGTGCGAGGGAGATCCCCGAACTGCTGCGCATGGTGCCGGGCCTGGACGTCGCGCGCATCGACGGGAACAAGTGGGCCATTGGCTCACGCGGATTCAATAATCGCTTCCAGCACTTTCTGCTCGTGCAGGTGGACGGGCGCTCGGTGTTCAGCCCCCAGACCGCGGGGGTGTTTTGGGACGCGGTCGCCTACCCGCTGGAGGACATCGAACGCATCGAGGTGATCCGCGGACCCGGCGCCAGCGTGTGGGGCGCCAACGCGGTCAACGGCGTCATCAACATCATCACCAAATCCTCCAAAGACACGCAGGGCGGAATGCTCGCTGCGGGCGGGGGAAGCACGGAGCGGGGATTCGCGGATTTCCGGTTTGGCGGGAAGATCGGCGAGAACGTGACGTATCGCCTGTATGGCCAGTGGGCCGACCACGCCCGGCAGTTCAGCCTCGAGGGGAACACGAACGACCAATGGCGGGAATACCACTCGGGCCTGCGGGTGGACTGGCGGCCAAACGCCCAGGACACACTTACCTTCGACGCCGCCGCCGGCCGCAGCGTGACGGGCACGAACGACCGCTTTGCGCGGAGGCAAGGGCCGCTCTTCGCGCCGAACGTGCCGGAAGACGACACCACGGATGTCGCGCACATCCTCGCCCGCTGGACCCGTCAGATCGACCCCGACTCGAGTATGAGTGTACAGGCGTATTGGGACTTCTGGCGGCGCACGGATACTAATGACTTCCGGAACACGGCCTTTGATACCTTCGACCTGGATTTCCAGCACCAGTTCCGGCTCGGCCAGCGGCAGAAGATCGTCTGGGGCCTCGAATATCGCTACGTGGACGCTCACCTCGACAACAGCGCCAACGACGGCGGCTTCTCGCTCGACTGGCTCGACAATCGCCCGCATTCCCAGTTGTTCAGCGGCTTCGTGCAGGACCAGATCACGCTCGTGGAAGATCGCCTGAGCCTGACGCTCGGCACGAAGCTCGAGCATAACAGCTTCACCGGATTCGAGGTCCAACCCACCGGCCGCGTGCTATGGACGCCGAGCAAGCGGCAATCGGTCTGGGCCGCGGTCTCCCGCGCGGTGCGGACGCCCAGCTTCACGGAAGACGACGCGCAGTTCACGGTCCCGCAGGCCGATCCCACGCGGCCCCCGGTGGCGCGGGTCGTGGCGAACCGTGAATTGGAGTCCGAGGAAGTCTGGGCCTATGAACTCGGTTACCGCATCCAGGCCACGGATGCCTTCTCGGTGGACGCAGCCCTGTTCTACAATGTTTACAACGGCATCCGGATCAATCGGTCCAACCCCTCGCTCGCGGCGAATCTGCCCGCCCCCCTGTTCGTGGCTTCGCAGTTCTACAACGGCATGGACGGCGAAACCTACGGCTTGGAAGTCGCCGCCAACTGGCGGGTCGCGACATGGTGGCGGCTCTACGGCAGCTATTCGGTGCTGAAGTCGAACCTGCACGCCGACCCCTCGCTCCCGCTCGCCGCGCAGCGCGGTTCTGGCGCTGAGGGGATCGAGGGGCAAAATCCCCAGCAGCAGGTTTACGTGCGGTCCTCGTGGAACCTGCCCCGCAACGTGGAGTTCGACCTCACCGGTCGCTACGTGGACCGGCTCGGCGGATTCAACCCAGGCGGAATACCGGGCGTCTCGGACACGGTGGCGGATTACGTCTCGCTCGATGCCCGCCTGGCGTGGCGGCCCTGTGCGAACGTGGAGTTGTCGCTCGTCGGCCAAAACCTGCTCGACAATCATCACCCGGAATTCGGAACGAACCCGTTCATCCGAAGCCCCCTGATCGAAATCCGGCGCAGCGTGTACGGGATGGTCACATGGCACTTCTGAACCAAAGAGGAATCCCGCCCGCATGGCGGGGGACCGTTTGGTTCGCGCTGCTCGGCGTGACCGTGCTTTGGGCGGGCGACCTCCGCGCGCAGTCGGGCTACCCGCCGGTCGAGGCGGGGGTGAAGGCCGGCTACCTGCTGAACTTCGCCAAGTACACCCAATGGCCGGCGGGCGCGTTCGCCAGCAGCACCGCGCCCATCGTGATCGGCGTGCTGGGGGAGGACCCGTTCGGCGGAGTGCTCGACGCGACCCTCGCGGGTCGCAGCAGCCAGGGGCGGAAGGTGGTCATCCGCCGGGCGCGCGGCGCGCAGGCGTTGCTGGATTGCCACGTGGTCTTCATCAGCCGCTCGGAGCAGGCCCGGCTGCCGGCCATCCTCGCCACGCTCGGCCAAGCCCCGGTGGTCACGGTCTGCGACGCAGATGCGCTCTTCGAGCAGGGCGTGATGATCAAGCTGTCACTGGCCGGGGAGACGGTGCGTTTTGAAGTGAGGCTGGCCCCCGCGGAACGGGCGGGACTCAAGTTCGGCTCGGGAATGTTAAGCGCCGCCAAACGGATCTGGCCGAAATAAGGAGCCATGGGCATGACCCCCTTTCGTAACATCCCGATCCGGCGGAAGCTCACGCTGGGCATCATGGCCGCGAGCTTCATCCCGCTCGTGCTCGCGGCGGCACTGGTCTTCGGCTACGAGCAGGCCAACCTGCGCGCTCGCGCGGTGCAGGACCTGGAAGCCCGGGCGGAATTGCTCGCGGTGAGCACGCGGTCCACGCTCGAGTTCGATGACCGGGAACGCGCCGTGGAGACGCTGGCGACGCTGCGGGCGCGGCCGGAGATGTTCGCGGCGGCGCTTTATTTGCCGGACGGCCGGGTCTTCGCCAGCTACCGCCGGGCGGATGCGGGGTCCTTTCTCTTCCCCAGACAGCCCTCGGGAGTCTCAGGCACCCCGCAGTTCCTCGGCGGCGATCTGGAGTTTTTTCATCCCATCCGCAGCGGGGAAGACACGGTGGGGCACGTCTATCTGCGCTCGGACATGGACGTGTACTACGACCGGCTAATGGAGGAGGGCTGGATCGTACTCGGGGTGCTCGCCGTGTTGGTTTTCGTGGCCTACTGGCTTTCCCGCGAGCTCCAGCAGGTGATCTCCGGACCGATCCTGGTCCTGGCCGGCACCGCGCAGGCCGTGCGGGAACGGAAGGACTATTCCGTGCGGGCCGAGAAGCACGGTCAGGACGAAATCGGCACGCTTACCGACAGCTTTAACCAGATGCTCGCGGCCATCGACGAACGCGACCACGCCTTGCACACCGCCAACGAAGCCCTGCATGAGGAAAACATCGCGCGCAAGCGGGCGGAGGACGCCGTCCACGAGTGGAACGACTCGCTGGAGCAGCGCGTGCATGAGCGCACTGCGGAACTCGCGAAGACGGTGAAGGAACTCGAGGCGGCAGTGAAGGAACTGGAGCAATTCTCCTACGTGTCGTCCCACGATTTGCAGGAGCCGCTCCGGGCCGTCGCCGGTTGCGTCGAGATCTTGCAGCTGGAATACGGCGACAAGCTCGACAGCCGTGCAGCCGAGTTGATCCGGCACACGATGGAAGGCACGCGGCGCATGCAGACTTTGATCAACGATCTGCTCGCGTATTCGCGGATCGCCAGGCGCGGCGAGCCGTTCCAGCCGACGGACTGCAACGCGGCCCTCACCCTGGCGAAGGCAAACCTCAGCGCCGCCATCCGCGAACGCGGCGCGGCGATCACGCAAGACCCGCTGCCGACGCTGGTGGCCGATCCGACGCAGTTGCCACTCCTTTTCCAAAACCTCATCGCCAACGCCATCAAGTTCTGCGACGGGCGGCGGCCGGAAATTCACATCGGCGCGGAGCGGCGGGATGGCGGCTGGCGCTTCTCCGTTCGGGACAACGGCATCGGCATCGAGCCGCAATATTGCGACCGCATTTTCGTCATCTTCCAGCGGCTGCACACGCGCACGGAATATCCGGGCACCGGCATCGGCCTCGCGATCTGCAAACGCATCGTCGAGCGGCACGGTGGCGAGATTTCGGTGGAATCCGAGCCCGGCATCGGCTCCACCTTCCGCTTCACCATTCCCGAGAAAGCAGACCACGTCTCATGAACACACCCGCGCCCAGCAAACCGATCGACATCCTCCTCGTCGAAGACAGCCCGACCGATGCGCTCCTGACCCAGCACGCGCTCTCCAAAGCCAGGCTCATCAACCGCCTGCACATCGTCAAAGACGGCGTGGAGGCCATCGCCTTCCTCCGCCGGCAGGAGCCGTACGCCGATGCGCCGCGGCCGCAGCTCATCCTGCTCGATCTGAACATGCCGAGGATGGACGGGCGCGAAGTGCTCGCCGAACTCAAAGCCGATGACAACCTCAAGATCATCCCCGTCATCGTCCTGACGACATCCGCCGCCGAGGAGGACGTGATCAAGAGCTACAAGCTGCACGCCAACGCCTACATCACCAAGCCCGTCGGTTTCGATGCATTCACCGAGGCGGTCGCGTCCATTGAAAATTTTTGGTTTGCCGTGGTGACTTTGCCGCCGACATAGCGCGTCTGGCAAAAATCATTTCCAAATCCGCGTGTCATCCTGAGGAACCAGACACGGGGTGTGATTTTCGGTGCGGGATGAACTGTCTAAACCTAAATCCGGCGATGGGTATGACCGCGGACGACGCGGAAAACGCGGATGAGGAAGGATGTCGGTGGCAAAGGCGCTTCATCGTCGCCCAGTGGAAGGAACACGTCGGTTTGAAATTGAAGCGGTTCCGCCCCCGCGTCGTCCGCGTTTTCCGCGGTCTCAGCGGTCAGCTTCATCGCGTCGCCTTGCCCGCGGCGCGGCGGATGAGCGCGCGGATGCGGGCGAGCAGTTCCGGCAGTTCAAAAGGCTTCTTCCGCACCCGCAGCCGCTCCAGCGCCGCAAAGCCGCTCATTCCCGGCAGCATTACATCCAGCACGATGGCGTCGTAGTCGCAGCGCAGCGCCTTCGCGAGGCCGTCCTCCCCATCGCTCGCTTCATCCACCGCATAGCCATCCTCGCGCAGCGCCTCGGAGAGACTGCTGAGCAGGTCGGGTTCATCTTCGACAATGAGCAGACGCATGATTTCAGCGAAGCATCGGGGCCCGCGAAGCTGAAGACCAGATGAAGGAGGCGCCCGGCCGGCCCATCGCGCGGGCAAAGGAGACACTGGCCGGCGGGTGAATGAAGAAGACCTCATGAAATCTCTCCTGTTCCTCCTCGCGCTCAGTGCCTCACTCGTTGCCGCGCCTCTCACGGTATTCACGAATGGCAGGATCGTCACCGTGGACGATGCGTTCTCCATCACCGACGCGATGGCGGTGGACGGCGGCCGGATCGTCGCGCTCGGCGACAAGGCGAAGACGCTGGCGGCGGAACACGCGGATGCAAAGCGCGTGGATCTCGGCGGGCGCATGGTCCTGCCGGGCCTGATGGATTCGCATGCGCATCCGGTCGGCGCGGCGACGATGGAGTTCGATCATCCGGTGCCGGACATCGAGGACATCCCGCAGCTCCTCGATTATATCGCCGGCCGCGCGAAGAGCTTGCCGGAGGGTTCGCTCATCGGGATCCGGCAGGTCTTCATCACGCGGCTGAAGGAGCAGCGTTATCCCACGCGCGAAGAGCTGGATCGCGTGGCGCCGAGGCATCCCGTGCAGTTCAGCACCGGGCCGGATTCCATGCTGAACTCGCTGGCGCTCCAGCTCGCGGGCATCGACCGGACTTTCCAGGTGCCCGCGGGCTCCACGGGCGTCGTCGTCTTCGATGCGAAGGGCGAGCCCACCGGCCTGATGCACGCCTTCAGTCCGAAGATCAACGCGAAGGCGATCAGCAGAAGTCCGGACGCGGCGCAGACGCTCGACCTCGTTAAAAAGTTGTTCGCCGACTACAACCGCGTGGGCTTCACCACGATCGCGGATCGCGGCGCGAGCAAGGGAAACATCGATGTGTATCAAGCTCTGCGCGACTCGCAGGCCCTCACCGTGCGCCTGCGCCTGTCGCACACCTTTTCCACCGGCAGCGTCTGGCGCACCACGGAGCTGGCGCTGGATGAAATCATCCAGCATCCGCTGACCAAGCCGGACCCGATGCTCCAGATCATCGGCACGAAGATCTGGCTCGACGGCGGCATGCTCACCGGCAGCGCGCTGATGCAGGAGCCGTGGGGCGTGAGCACCATCTACGGCATCACCGACAAGGACTATCGCGGCGTGCAGCGCACCCCGACCGAGCATCTCGCGAAGATGGTGCGCAAGGTCGCCGGCGCGGGGATGCAATTCACCGCCCACAGCGTCGGCGACGGCGCGGTGAAGCTCCTGCTCGACACGTATGACGAGGTGAACAAAGACACGCCCCTCCGCGAGTCGCGGCCGTGCATCACGCACTGCAACTTCATGACCCCCGACAGCATCGCGAAGGCCGCGCGGCTCGGTGCCGTGATCGATATGCAACCGATCTGGTTTCACCTCGACGGAGCGACGCTGCTGAAGCAGTTCGGCAATGAGCGCATGAGCCGCTTCCAGCCGCTGCGCGCGTTGTTCGATGCAAAAGTCCCCGTCGGCGGCGGCAGCGATCACATGCAAAAGATCGGCAGCCTGCGCGCGATCAATCCCTACAACCCGTGGCTCGGCATGTGGATCGCCGTGGCGAGAAAATGCCGCTATCTGGATGAACCGCTGCACCCCGAAGGCGGCCTCACCCGCGAGGAAGCGATCCGGCTCTACACGATCAACAACGCGAAGATCCTGTTCCTTGAAAAAGAGACCGGCTCACTGGAAGCCGGTAAGCGCGCCGACTTCATCATCCTCGATCGCGACGTGCTGGCCTGTCCGCTCGACGACCTCAAGACCACACAGGTCCGCGAGACCTGGCTGGATGGGAAACAAGTCTGGGCGGCCGCCAACCACTAACCCACGACCAATCAGACCCATGCAATCCGCCGCTGAACGCGATGCCGCCATTTCCCGTCCCGTTCCGCCACCTGCGTTTGCCGCGCTCCGTGAATTCCCAGGGATACCGCTGGCACCCTGCCGAGTTTCGATTTCAAATCGATGAAGACACCCGCCGATCCCCGCATGGACCTTACACAACCGATCGTCTTCGAACCGCTCTTCATGGAACGCCTGTGGGGCGGACGGCGCCTGGAGACGCTCTTCGGCAAACATCTTCCGGCCACGGCGCGCATCGGGGAATCCTGGGAGGTCGTGGACCGCGAAGATGCGCAGAGCGTCGTCCACGAGGGGCCGCTGCAAGGGCTCACCCTGCACGAACTTTGGACCGACCACCGCGCCGCGATCTTCGGCCCCGACGTTCCCGACGCCCCGCGCTTTCCCCTGCTCTTCAAACTGCTCGACGCCCAGGACCGCCTCTCCGTGCAGGTCCACCCGCGTCCCGACAACGCCGCCCTGCTCGGCGGCGAACCGAAAACCGAGATGTGGTACATCCTCGACGCTCTGCTCGACAGCGACCTCTACGCCGGGCTGAAACGCGGCGTCACCCGTGCCGACTTCGAGCTCGCGCTCCGGGAAGGCCGCGCCGCCGAGTTGATCCATCACTTCCCGATCAAGGCCGGCGATTCCATCTTCATCCCCAGCGGCCGCATTCACGCCATCGGCACGGGCAACGTGATCTTCGAAGTGCAGCAAAACAGCGACACCACCTACCGCGTCTTCGACTGGAACCGCCTCGGTCTCGACGGCCAGCCGCGCGCCCTCCACATCGACGAATCGCTGCAATCCATCGACTTCAACGACTTCGAGCCCGCGGTCACCCCGCTGGGCCGCGAGCTGCTCGCCGACTGCGAGTTTTTCCACGTGGAAAAATGGGCGCTCCCGCATCCGCGCCGCTCCGAAAGCGCCCGCTTCGCCATCTTCTGCGTCACCGACGGCTCGGTGGAATGCAACGGCCGCCAGTTCCAGCGCGGCGATTTCTTCCTCGTGCCCGCGGTGCTCTCCGGTGCGGAAATCAAGCCGCTCGCGGAAGGCACGGGCGTCCTTCGCACGACGGTCTCATAGCTGCGAGAAGGACCGCCTTCATTTCAACGTGCAAAAACGCCCCTGCCAAACCTGCTCGAGCCGACGTAAATCCCCTCGCTCACAGCGGCGCGCTTTTCGATCCCTCCCGATCGGCCCGGCCCTCCACCGCATAGACGGTCATTTCGTCCGCGCGCCCCTTCAGGTTTAGGGGGCCGAGTTTTTTGGTGCGAAAGAGGCCGCGCACTGCGTTGTAGGTGTATTCGCTGATCAGAATGTCCACGCCGAATTCTTTCGTGGCATCCTGAAGAAAAGCCGCGCAGTTCACCGTGTCGCCGATGGCCGTGAATTCCATGTGCCTGCTCGATCCCACGCTGCCGACCACCGCATTGCCGGAATTGATTCCGAAGCCCATGCGAATCGGGCCCCAATTGTCCACGGCGGCGACCTCCGAGAGGGCGCCCAATCGCTCGCGCAATTCCAGCGCTGCCTCCACCGCGTGCTCTTCCTGAAAGGCGTCTTCCTGCGGCGCGCCAAAGGTCGCCATCATTCCGTCACCGACGAACTTGTCGAGGATGCCGCCGTTGCGTTCGATCACTTCGCTCATGACTTCGCAGCATCGGTTGAGAAAGGAAACCACCTCTTCCGGCCTTCTCCCTTCGGCCATCTTGCTGAAGCCGCGGATGTCGGAGAAAAGCACAGTCACCTTTCGGCGTTCTCCTTTTACCAAAGGCGTGTCGCCCGAGCGGACCAGCGAATCAGCGACTTGATACGGGACGTAGCGTTCGAATGCCGAACGTAGGACGGCCTTCTCCTCCAGCCCCTCCGCCATCGAGTTGATCGTTTCGGCGACCACTCCAAATTCGTCCTTTGAATCCACCAGCGCGCGCGTGCCGAAGTCGCCGAGGCCGATGGCATTTGCTGCCCGGCGGATCTCATTCAGCGGCCGGGTCACCCTCCGCGAGAGCCACGTGGCAATCCCGACGGCCACGACCAGCGTGCCGGCGAAGGCCAGTCCCGCCATTTCCCACACGCGGGCGATTTTGCGTTTGACCAGGCTGCTGTCGATATCCACCCCCAGCGCCGCGACCACCGTGCCTTTGCTGTCCTTGATCGGCGCATTCGCGGAGAGAAATTCACCCCAGTCGTCTTTCGTAAATACTTTGTCGTACTGGTGTTTCGACACGTCGAAAGGATTGGTCAGCTTTGTGCGGTAAGGTTCGCCAATGCCGGCGGCGCTGGAGCGATCCTCCTCCACATCGAGCCCGAAACGAAGGGACGGCGCTACGTTGGAAGCCGTCAGGGTGTAGGCGTATTTGACGTAGAAGTTCTCGGTGCGATTAGCATCACGACCGCGCCGGATGACATCGCGGAGCGTGACGTAGGCCGGATGACTTTCATCGCCGCTCTCCAGGACCTGCCTATGCAAATCGCCATCGACGAACATGGCGGTGGTCGCCGCGACCGTGAGCGCCTGCTGTCCGAGTTGTTCCCGGAGCAACCCGCTGAAATACCACGACAGCAAGGCGAGTGGGGCTCCCGTGGTGATCACAGCCATGCCCGTGAGGAGGACGAGCACCTTGCTGCGATAAGTCACAATCCGCCTCCTCTAAAACGTTTGGAGAATGCCGGGATCATGCGCATCGCTTCAGTACGCGAGAGTAGAACCCGAGGTGACAAATACAACCTACAAAGCAGGCGCCGGCGGCGGCGCGCACTGCGCGGCACTGGGGTTTTCCAGTTGGCGCTACAGCAGCATCAGCGTCGGGCTTTCGATGAGCTTGCGCAGCTCGGCGAGGTATTGCGCGCCGACGGCGCCATCGACGACGCGGTGATCGGCGCTCAGGCCGATGGCGAGACGCTGGCCGACGACGATTTCGTCTTTCGCGTTGACCACAGGCTTCTTCACGATCGCGCCGACGGCGATGATCATGGCCTGCGGCGGGTTGATGATCGCGCTGAAGGATTCGATCCCGTAGCTGCCCAAATTTGAGACGGTGATCGTGCCGCCCTGGTATTCCTCCGGCTTGAGTTTCTTGCCACGCGCGCGGCCGGCGAGGTCCTTCACCGCTTCGCTGATTTCGCGGAGCGAACGCTTCTGCGCATCGCGGATCACGGGCGTGACCAGGCCCTCATCCACGGCAACGGCGACGCTCAGGTTGATGCTCCCGTATTGGATAATCGCGTCGCCCGCGAAGCTCGCGTTCACCGCGGGTACTTTCACCGCGGCGGCGACGACGGCCTTGAGGATGAAGTCGTTGACCGTGAGCTTCGCGGCGCCCGCGGCTTCGCTCGCGGCGTTCGCTTCGGCGCGGAATTTCATGAGCGGCCCGGCATCCACTTCGATGTTCAGGTAAAAATGAGGGATCGTGGTCTTGCTCGTGAGCAGCCGCTCGGCGATGACACGCCGCATCCCGCTCAGTGCGATGCGTTGATCGCCGGCACCCGCGGGCGTCGCCGCGATCGGCGCTGGCGCTGCGCCCTTCCCGGCTGGGGCAGCCGCTCCGGCACCTTCCACGTCCCGGGCTACAATCCGCCCGCCTGGGCCGGTGCCGGCGAGGCCGGAAAGCTCCACGCCTTTCGCGGTCGCGACTTTCTTCGCGAGCGGCGAAGCCTTCACACGTCCGCCCGTCGGGGCTGCGGCGCTCTTGCCCGCGCCGGCCTTCCCGCGCTCGGGCTGCGCTTCAGGGGCGATGGTGTCCGCTTTCGCGGAGGCAGATTTCTTCGATTCGGTCGGGGGGGTCTCGCCGTCTTTCGGTGGCGCTTCGCCCTTTTCCAGGAGCAGCGCAACCTTTTCCCCGGTCGGAACTTTCGCTCCTTCGGCGACGAGAAACTTATGCAGGATGCCATCGTCAAATGCCTCCAGTTCCATCGTCGCCTTGTCCGTTTCCACATCCGCGATGATGTCGCCGGTCTCCACTTTGTCCCCCTCTTTCTTGCGCCACTTGAGGAGCGTGCCCTCCGTCATCGTGTCGCTGAGCTTGGGCATTTCGATGTATTTGGCCATGGGAATGAAAGAGTCGGTATCTGCGGCTGCGTCCTGTGCGCGGAAAGCGTCGGGAATTAAACCAAAAGCCGCGCGAGGGAAACAAAAAGCGCGAACCGGGATGCTGGCACCCGCCCACGTGACCCGCGTTACCGTCTCGGCGACTTCGTGGGGAAATTCATCACCGCGCGGACTTCAGCTTCGTCCAGCGCGCGATGGAAAATGAACTGATCGTCCAGGCCCGCGCACATCATCCAGTGCTGATGGGCCCGGTTCCAATGATTGCCCGTCGAGAACACGTTCGTGCTCAGGACCTGCGGCACCGCCGCGCACTTTCGGCCATCGAGAAACACGGTGGTCGTCGTGCCGTCACAGCTCACGGCAAAGTGATGCCAGCCCCCGAATCCGCTCGGCAGCGGCGCATAGAGCACCGGTTCGCGAGCCGGTTCCTTCCACCCGTGGAGCCCGGAGGGAGTCACGTAAAGTGGCGCGCCTTGCCCCTTCGCGCCCTGCCAGAGTAAGGCGTGCCCGTGCGGCGGGGGCAGCAGCATCCACGAGCACAGGGTGTAGTTCGTCCCGAGCTGCAGCGCCGGTTCAAATTTCACCAGCGCTCCTTTATGGCTGAAATCCAACCAGCGCCGCCCATCCGCTTCCCCCACCTGCACCTCGCTGCTCGCCGTGGGTCTCACCGTGCCGCGCGTCCATCCCAAGCCTCCCTTCTCGGTCGAATCGAAGTTTAGCCACATCACCAATTCGTCACGCAACGCCCCGAGCGCCTCGAGCTCCGACGGCATCGCTGACTCGTCCTTCTTATTAGCGACGATGGCCGCCTGCGAATCCGCCATTCTCCCCGCCGCTCCCAGCCAGACCGTCCCGGCTGTCGCGATGGCGAGGAGAGTGGGTGAGCGCATCGTTGCGGGAGCTACGTTTGCGCGGAGGATGCCACCCGAATATCGCGGCGGCAAGCAGCGAACCGGACCCGGTAGTACATCGACGCGAAGGCGCTCAGCAAATGCTCAGCACTTTCTCGACGATGTCGGTCGGGCGCGGGAGCTGGCGGGGTTCGAGCTTCGGCGAGTAGATCGCGGGCGCGTCGAGCGAAGTGATGCGCAGGACCGGGGCGTCGAGGTCGTCGAACGCTTTCTCCATGAGCATGGAGGAAATCTGGGCGCCGATGCCGCAGAAGGGTTTGTTTTCCTCGATGTAAATGGCGCGGTGCGTCTTGTGGACGCTGGCGAGGATGGCTTCCTCGTCGAGCGGGCGAATGCTGCGCAGGTCGATGACTTCGGCGTCGATGTCGTGCTCGGCGGCGAGGAGTTCGGCGGCTTTGAGCGCGGTCAGGACGGCGCGGCCGTGGGCGATCAGGGTGATGTCGGTGCCGGTTTTCTTCACGTCGGCCTTGCCGAGCGGGATGAGATATTCCTCTTCGGGGACCTCGCCTTTCTCGCCGTAGAGCAGCGTGTTCTCCATGAACAGGACGGGGTCGTTGTCACGGATCGCAGTCTTCATCAGGCCCTTGGCGTCGTAGGCCGTGGCGGCATTGACGACCTTGAGGCCGGGAATGGCGGCGAACCATCCCTCGGGGCAGTGGCTGTGGGTGGCGCCGACGTTGGTGCCGCCATTGGCGGGGCCGCGGATGACGATCGGGCAGTTGATGAGTCCGCCCGACATGTAGCGGATCTGCGCGGCGTTATTGATGATCTGGTCGTAGGCGACGGTGGCGAAACTCCAGAACATGAGTTCCATGACGGGTCGCACGCCGAGCATGCTGGCGCCGATGCCCATGCCGATGAAGGCAGCTTCGCTGATCGGCGTATCGACGACGCGCTTGTCGCCGAATTTCTGCCAGAGACCTTTGGTGACTTTGTAGGCGCCGTCGTATTGGGCGACTTCCTCGCCCATCAGGACGACGTTCGGGTCGCGTTCGATTTCTTCGGCAAAGGCTTGGTTGAGAGCTTCGCGGTATTCGATGAGGGCCACGGGAAGAAGTTGAGAGTTGAGAGTTGATGGTTGAGAGGCGCCGCAGGTCAGTGCATGCAGCCCATGTAGATGCGGGTCTTTTTTGCGTAGGCGGTGGGAGCCCAAGTGGTAAATCGCTTGGTCTGCGCCGTGGCGCCCGCGGAGTTGTCATGCACGCCGGCGACCACGATGTAGTAGCCTTTCTTGAAGCCGTCGTAGCCGTCCGAACGCTCCACGGAAAGATACTCGCGTTCGTTGTCGCTGCCTTTCAGGACAGTCTGGTGGTAGCGGCGCGCGACGTACTGTCCGCGGAAGACTTCGTCGTCGAAATTGTCCGGGTAAATCAAGCCACGCTTCTTGTCGAAGACGCGTCCTTCCATTGAAAAGGGGACCTTCGTGGCCTTTCCGACCTTCTCGGCATCCTCACGCGCTTCGGCGAAGGATTTGTAAACGGAGAGGATGACGACGTAGCGATTCTCCATGAAGTCGGGCTCTTTTGCCGACATCCTGGAGGGGGCCGCGAGCAGGCCGGCCAATAGAAAGAGGAACACGAACGCGGAACGCATGACGAGCGGGGAACGGCTGACCGGGCGGTTAATCGTGGAAGAAATGCTTGCCCGTCCGGCCAGCTTCCGTCTGCCGATCGACCTCGAAATAGACGTCCTCGAAAATGTTCGCATCGGTCGGTAGCGGGCTCTCCTCCGCGAACTGCGCGCTGGTCTCCGCCTCTTCCTTGGCGGTCGCACTGATCGCTTCAAACTGCTCGTCGGTGATCACGCCTTCCTCAATCAGCCGCCGCTTGTAGAGCTGTATCGGGTCGTGCTCACGTTTGTATTTCTCGATCTCCTCCTCGGGCCGATAGCCGCCCTTATGCTTCGAGTCCGCGACGGAGTGGCCGTAATAACGGTAGGTATCGAACTCGAGGATGGTCGGGCGCGACTCATTATGCGCGCGCTCGATCGCGATCTGGGTGGCGGCCCGCACTTCGTAAAGATCCTCGCCATTGGCCTGCGCCCATTCGATCGAGAAAGCGGCGCCGCGTTCGGCGAGGCAGGTCTTCACCACGGAGGAACGCTCAAGGCTCGTGCCCATCGAATACTTGTTGTTCTCGATGATGTAGATCACGGGCAGATTGAAGAGCGACGCCATGTTCAGCGACTCGTAGAAGCAACCTTGATTCACCGCGCCGTCGCCGAGGAAGCAGAGCGCCGCGCCTTTCAGCCCCTTGTATTTGATCCCGTAAGCGAGCCCGAGTCCGAGCGGCGTCTGCCCGCCGACGATGCCGTGTCCGCCCCAGTAGTTCTTGTCCGGCGCAAAGAAGTGCATCGAACCACCCTTGCCCTTCGAGCAACCGGTCGATTTGCCATACAGCTCGGCCATGCATTCGTTCATGCTCATCCCCACCGCGAGCGCGTGCCCGTGGCAGCGATAAGCGGTGATGACGTGATCGTGATCCCCCATCAGCGAGCAGGTGCCGATCGCGATGCTCTCCTGTCCGATGTAGAGATGCATGAAGCCGCCCATCTTTCCCGACTGATATTGCTTGAGCGCGAGCTGCTCGAAGCGCCGGATGCGCAGCATTTCGCGGAGAAAGCCAGTTTTCTCGTCCTTGCTGAGCTTCGCGTTGATCGGCGAGGATGAGGGGTCTTTGGCTTTGACGGCTGTTTCCATAAAGTGAAGGCGCGGTACGGGCTGTTTGATTTAAGCGGGTGTCGTGAATTGTGCAACCTCCAACACCGCCGCGACTCAAAAGCGGCGCACATGTCCCGGTGAGGGTCGATTTCGGACCAAACTGGCGACCCGAGCGACGCCGAGCCCGGTATAACGGTTTGCCTAACCCTTCACACCGCGCCCACACCACTGATCCCGAGCAAACCGCCGATCCGATTGCGCAGTTCGCGCTGGATGCCATTGATCCGCTGGTTCGCATTCACGATCTGGAAGCCATACTCCTCCTGCATGATCTGGAGCTGAGCCTGGAGCATGCGCTGGTACTTGATGAAGCTGTCGAACATGTCCCGGGAAAGTCCGAGATCCATGCCGCTCTCCCAGTAGTCGAGCGTCGCGTTCTTCTGAAAATTTCGTTCCACCAACTGCCGGGCGCTGACCCGGAAGTAAAACACCGCATCGGGAACCAGGGCTGGACTATAAAGATTCCGCGCCCAGGCAGGGTCCGCCCCGCGGACGATGTCCCGAGCCATCAATGTATAGATATAACGATCGGCCAGCACGACCAAGCCGGCCCGCAAGGCAGGGATCATCTCGTGAACAAGCTGATCGAAAAAGTCCGTCGCATAGAAGAGCGACAGCGTCGTGTGGGTCAGGACATTGCCCTGCTTTGCATTCTCGAGCTCCTCCCCCACGAGGTTCGAACGTCGCAGCCCGATGTGCCGCACGGCGTAGCCATTGGCCTCCAGCCAGGCACTGAGTTGAGCGATCTGCGTCGAGCGTCCCGAGCCGTCCGCGCCCTCGATGGCAAAGAGCTTTCCGGAAAATTTCGTGTCGCGCAGCTCCGGAAGCTGACAGCCAAAGAATTGTTTTTCGACTAACGGCATGGGTGGCGGCGAAATGCGGGAAGATCAAGCCGCTCGCTGATCAACTGGCGCACCTTTGCTTGTTGGATGTGAATTTCCTCCGCCGCGTCGATCACGGTGAAGTCGAACCGCTCGCGCATGCCTTCGTACTCCTCGAAGACCTTGCCCTGGAAGATGCGAAAGCTCTCGTAGGGATCCGTGCTCCAGCCCATGTCGAGTCCAGCTTCGTGGTACTTCAGCGCAGGGCGTCCTTCGAGGATACGATTCAAGGAGACCTCCAGCGGCACCCGGAAGTAAAACGTGATATCGGGATGCACCGCAAAGTTGTAGAGCGATTCGATCCATTGGCGATCCACCCCGCGCACCGCGTCGCGGGCCAGAGCCGTGAAAATGTAGCGATCGGCCAGAACGATGTAGCCAGCCCGCAGGAGAGGGAGGATCTGCCGTTCGTACCGGTCTGCGAAGTCGGTCGCGTGAATCAACGAAAAGGTCGTTGGCGTGAGCATTTGCCGCTTCTTGCCCTTCGTCGTCGATTTCTTGACCAAGACGGACGAGTTCCATTCGGTGAAGAAGACGCGATAGCCCTCGAGTTCGAGCCAGCGTTTCACGAGATAAATCTGGGTCGATTTCCCGGAACCATCCAGCCCCTCGACAGCGATCAATTTTCCTGAATAATTACGCGGCGGGGAAACCACGGTGCCGATCGTCCCTATTTCCTCCATGAATGCAACGCGAAACCTTTCCATGGTATCATGGAGTGAACATAAAGCGTTGATCGAAAATAACTTATGGATAATGAAGCACTCGTAGAACAAGCCCGCGCCGCGCGGGACCAAGCTTACGCGCCCTATTCCCGCTTTGCGGTCGGCGCGGCTTTGCGGGCCAGGAGCGGACGGGTGTTCACCGGCTGCAATGTCGAAAACCTTTCGTTCGGGCTGACGATTTGTGCGGAGCGAAACGCCCTCTTCGCGGCGGTGGCCGCTGGGGAACGAGAGTTCGATGCGATCGCGATCATCGCGGAATCGAAGGAACCGGTGTCCCCGTGCGGCGCGTGCCGACAGGTCCTCGCCGAGTTTGCCCCCCGGTTGGAGATCTGCTGCGTGAACCTGGAGGGCAAGGTTTTCACCTCGGACCTCGGGCAATTGCTCCCGCGAGCGACGGAAGGAATCTTGGGTACTTGAGTGTTCCACATGGAACAGCCCATGTTTGTTTACCCGAAAACCTACGATGTGATCGTGATCGGTGCTGGGCATGCCGGCATCGAAGCCGCCACTGCCGCCGCCCGGCTTGGTTGTGCCACCCTGATGCTCACGCAGAATCTCGATTCGGTCGGTCAAATGTCCTGCAACCCGGCAATCGGAGGTCAAGCCAAGGGCCAGATGGTGCGGGAGATCGATGCCCTCGGCGGAGTTATGGGACTGAACACCGACGCCACGAGCATTCAGTTTCGGATGCTCAATGCGAATAAAGGCCCGAGCGTCCGATCCCCACGAGCCCAGTGCGACAAGAAGGCCTACCAGTTTCGCGCCAAGGCAATCCTTGAGCGCACCCCCAATCTCGATCTCAAGCAGGGCAACGTGGTCCGGATTCTGGCCAATGGAGACGGTGCGTGCGGCATCGAAACGAATCTCGGGCTCCGCATCCATGGTCGCTCGATCGTTATCACGACCGGCACTTTCATGCGCGGCCTGATGCATGTCGGGCTGCAAAATCAGGTCGGGGGACGCATGGGGGACGCGGTGTCTTCGCTCAGCGATAGCCTCAAGGAACTTGGGTTTGAGGTTGGCCGCTTCAAGACCGGCACGCCCTGCCGATTGCACGGTCGGACAATTGATTTCAGCAAATGCACCGCGCAACCCGGTGACGATCCCGCCCTCCCCTTTTCGTTTGTTCCGGAGCGACTCGTCCGTCAGCGTGACGACATCTTCACCTTGAATCACTGGGCCGATTGCGTGTTCCATGTGGAACAACTGCCTTGCTGGAGCAGCTACACCAATCCCCGGACCCACGATCTGATCCGAGCCAACCTCGATAAATCACCTCTCTACGCGGGACGCATCAAAGGGGTCGGCCCCCGCTATTGTCCTTCCATCGAAGACAAGGTCGTCAAGTTTGCCGACAAGACCGCCCACCAGATCTTTCTCGAACCCGAAGGCCGGCACACGGAGGAGTATTACGTCAACGGCGTCTCCACGAGCCTACCGATGGAGGTGCAGTATGCCTTCATCCGCACCATCTCCGGCCTGGAGCAGGCCGAGATCATGCGCCCCGGATACGCCGTCGAGTACGACTACTGCCCGCCGACGCAGCTCGCTCACACCCTCGAAACCCAGCGAATCCCCGGCCTCTACTTCGCCGGTCAGATTAACGGCACTTCAGGCTACGAAGAAGCCGGAGCACAAGGGCTTGTGGCCGGTGCCAATGCCGCCCTCAAGGTATTGGGGCAACCCCCATTTGTCCTCTCCCGAGCTGACGCCTACATCGGTGTGCTGATCGACGACCTCGTGACCAAAGGGACGCCCGAACCCTACCGGATGTTTACCAGTCGTGCCGAGCATCGCCTCCTGCTGCGGCAGGACAACGCCGACCTTCGCCTCACGCCGCTGGCTCACGCCCACGGACTCGTGGATGCAGATCGCTGGTCCAAGGTCTGCCAGCGCCGCCAGGACCTCGATCGCCTTCAGGAATTTGCCCGGGCCACCCGGCACGACGGTGTCTCGCTCAATCAATGGCTGCGCCGCCCGGCGAATTTCCACACCGCCCTGCCGCTCGACCTCCACTCCCAGTTCGACCCCGTGCATTGGGCCGCGCTGGAGATCGATCTGAAATACGAGGGCTACATCGCCCGTCAGGAAACCGCCGTCGAGCGTCTTCGGGCCAGCGAAGACAAGCGCATCCCCGCCGCCTTCAACTACGAGAGCATCCCCAGCCTCCGGCTCGAAACACGCCAGAAGCTCGCAAAAGTCCGCCCCGAAACCCTCGGACAGGCGTCCCGGATTAGCGGCGTCACCCCCGCCGATCTGGCGCTGCTTTCGATCGTCATCCAGCGTTCGTCGCGGGGCTGAACTCTCACGCGGCCAACTCGCGCCGAGCCCGCTCCAATCCATCGAGCAACTCCTGCCAATCCGCCGGTCGCGTCTCCCAGCCGCTGCTGAATCGCAGCACGCGCGCCGCTTGCGCAGACGCCATCCCCATGGCCGCCAACACATGAGATGTCTGCTCCTTCCCGCTCGCGCATGCCGATCCGGTCGAAACCGCGAACCCGAGCTTGTCCAGCTTCACCACCCACCGCTGGCGGCAGTCCGCCACCTCCGGCATTACCGCGGAGACCGTGTTCCAAAGGCGCTCTGCGAGCCCCCCGACGATCTCAGCGCCCGGCAGCACCCGGCGCAAGCTCGCCTCAAAATCCGTGCGCAGCGCCAGGCGCTCGGCGATCCCCTGCGGGGTCACCGTCGCTACCCGTTCCTCCAGAGCCGCCACCATCGCGAGCACCCCGGCCACATTTTCCGTCCCCGCCCGCCGGCCCTCCTCCTGCGGCCCGCCCACGATCAACGGCCGAAACTTCGGCGGCACCTTCAGGAATCCGACGCCCTGCGGCCCGCCCACTTTATGCGCGGACCCGCTCATAAAATCACATTCGCCAAGGCCGCCCGCCGGCAGCTTCCCAATCCACTGCGCCGCGTCGCAAACGTACGGAACGCCGCGCTCCCGGCAAAGCGTCAGCACCTCCTGCCAGGGCTGCAACACACCGGTTTCATTGTTCGCCGCCATCACGCCGATCAGCGCGGGGCGCTTGTTCCTCAGCCCATTCGCCAGCCATCCCACATCCACCACGCCTTCGCGGCTCACCGGGATGAATGTATGGCGATCCGCAAAATGAAGGCGCGTCGCCTCAATCACGCACGGATGCTCGATCCCCGAGACCCATGCCTCACCTTCACTCATCAGCGCCGCGTGATGCAGCGCCGCATTGTTCGCCTCCGTCGCTCCGCTCGTCCATACGATCTGCGCTGGCGCACACCCCAGCCAGCCGGCCAGCTTCTCCCGCGCCTCGGCGAGCGCTGCATCTGCCCGCGCGCCGAGCCGATGGGGACTGGAAGGATTGCCGATGTAGCGCTCCGTCGCCTCCAGCCATGCCTCACGTGCGGCGCGGGAAAGCGGGTGGGTGGCGTTATGATCGAAGTAAAGCACGAGGGGGAAATTGCTAATTGCTAATTGTTCAATGCAAATTGACCGTCCGGCGCCGCGGCGACCATCTGCAATTTGCATTTAGCCATTCTCAATTCGCAATTCCCCGATGCCGCCCACCTCCTTCTACAAGCGCTCCAACTTCGTCACCCACCTGCCCACCGACTGCCTGTACAGCCCGTCCCACTTCTGGCTGCGCGAGATCGAGCCCGGCCGCTGGCGCGTCGGCTTCACGAAATTTGCCACCCGCTTGCTCGGCGAGTTCGTCGAGGTACAGTGGGTGAAAAGTGAGGGCGTCCCGGTCGCCAGCGGCGAGATCATCGGCTCGATCGAAGGCTTCAAGGCCATCAGCGACATCTACTGCGCGGTGAACGGCAACTTTGCCGGGGGGAATGCCGGACTTCCCGAGAATATCGAGTCCGTCGGCGAAGACCCTTATGGCACCGGCTGGCTCTATGCCGTAGATGGCATCCCCGATGCGAAATGCGTCGATCTCGCCACCTACCGCACCCTGCTCGACACCACCATCGACCACATCCTCGAAAAACAATCATCCGAAGGAGACGCATGACCAATCCGCAATCCGCAATCCGCAATCCGCAATCCGGCCAGGCCCGCTACATTATGATCGGCGGCTTCCTCGGCGCCGGGAAAACGACCGCCGTCGCCGCCCTCGCGCAGCGTCTCGCCGCGCAGGGCCTGCGCATCGGGCTCATCACCAATGACCAGGGCAGCGAACTCGTGGACACGGCCATGCTGCGCTCGAAAGGATTCGCCACCGAGGAAATCCCCGGCGGCTGCTTTTGCTGCCGCTTCAGCTCGCTCGTCGATGCAGCGGCGAAACTCACCGAGACGACCCTGCCCGACGTCTTCATCGCCGAGCCGGTCGGCAGTTGCACCGACCTCGTCGCCACCGTCACCTACCCACTGCGCCGCATGTATGGCGAAGAGTTTGCCATCGCGCCGCTCAGCGTCCTCGTCGATCCCGTCCGCGCCGAGCGCGTCTTCGGTTTGGTGGAAGGGAAAAAGTTCTCCGAGAAAGTCCTCTACATCTACCGCAAGCAGCTCGAAGAAGCCGACCTCATCGTCATCACCAAAGACGAATTGCTGCCCGCCGATCGGCTCCAGCGCTTGATCGCGCGACTGTCCGAGGATTTTTCACAGGCCGAAATCCTCACCGCCTCCGTCCGCGAAAATCGCGGCCTCGACCCGTGGTTCGCCCGCCTCACCGACACCGAGCAGCACGCCCGCGCGACGATGGAAGTGGACTACGAACTTTACGCCGAAGGCGAAGCCCTCCTCGGCTGGCTCAATGCCACCGTGCACCTCGACAGCACCACCGGCTTCGATTCCGACACCGTGCTCACCGCACTCGCCCGCGGCATCCAGTCGTGCCTCGACGGCAGCGAGATCGCGCACTTGAAAATGACACTCAGCCCCGACGGCGGCCTCGGCGACATCGCCGCGATCAACCTCGTCCGCAGCGACTTCGTCCCCGAGCTCTCCCTGCGCCTCGAGGCGCCCGTCAACGCCGGTCAGCTCATCATCAATTGCCGCGCTGAAGCCGCCCCCGAGACCCTGCGCGATGCCATCCGCACCGCCGTCGCCGAGCTGCCCGCGCAATTCCCCGCGCTCACTGCGCAGCTCGACCACCTCGAATATTTCCGCCCCGGCAAACCGCAGCCCACGCATCGCGACGTTACCGAGCCAGCCGGAACATAGGACGGATTTTCAATCCGTCTTTGGCAGCGCCTGATCCCGTGGACGTCCCCGGGTCTCCACCGGCGGATTGAAAGTCCGCGCTACGTTCCGCCGTCAAACCTTTGTCCCTTGTGTGCCAGCACAAAACCACCGACCTTGCGCGCCCATTTTCTCTCCAGTGACCGATCTTACCCAAGAGCACCTCGACGCGCTGCAACAATACCTCGACTCGCTCGACAAAGGCGCACGCCAGCGCGGCCTGGGGTATTTCGAAAAGGACCGGGTGAAGAACCTCGATCCCTACAAGCGCGGGGTCGGCTTTCGTGCCGACGTCACGGGGACAAATTTGTATCGGGTGAAACTGCGCTTCACCGAAGGCGAGTGGGACGGGGAGTGCTCGTGTCCGGTGGGTTTCGATTGCAAACACTGCTGCGCGGCCGCCCTGCAGGCGCTCGCGGAGTCCGTCGAGCCGACCGCCCTCGCCGACGACGAGCCTCCGACGGCCGCGCCGCATGAGACTCCGAAGCGAGGCGCGGATGCGAAGGTCGCGGTGATCTTCGCCGACCGGCTCGGCCGGAAACTCAACGCGGACGAAAAGCGCGCGGCCAATGCCGTGGACAATCTTTTCCAATGGCACCGCGAGGCGCGTTTCATCAGTGATCTGCTACTGGCGCCGATCACGCAGGCGCGGTCGTCGTGGGACTACAACCTCGTGGAGGTCTGGCCCACCGAGCCGCAAACACCCTGGGAAACCTGGCTCTACATCGCGGCCTATCTGCGGCGAAACAAAAACGCCTGCCCGCCCACGTTGCTCCAGGTCACCGATTGGGCGGAGGTGGAGGCCTTGACGGCATCATGGGAAAGGACGCAGCGCGTCGAGGAGTGGCGCACGTGGCTGGAGACGGTCGCCGACCGCGCCGAGCCCGGCTCGGCCGAACTCACGCAACTGCGCGTGCGCCTCACGGAAAAGGGAGCGCAACTCGAATCGCGGAGGACGGGCGCGGCGGATTTCTCGGGGATCAAAGCAAATGTTTTTGTGCAAATGACCAGCGCGGCGCATCAGGGGCAGCTCGCCCTCGATGAGCCATCGCTCGCGGTCTGGCAGGTTTTCTACACGGGCTTCGACAGCCGGGTGTTTCGTCCCTACGCGGAGCCGGACACCGCG
>JANOAZ010000227.1:0-1917 GCA_031411395.1 Chthoniobacteraceae bacterium | reverse complement strand
GCCGCGATCGAGTCGCGCAACATCGGCAAGCCGATCACCGACGCGCGGGACGAAGCGGCGCTGGGCGCCCGCGTCTTCGAGTATTACGCCGGCGCGATCTCGACGTTCTTCGGCGACACGATTCCCGTCGCGCGCGGCGGCTTCGACTTCACGCTGCGCCAGCCGATGGGCGTGGTCGCCGCGATCGTGCCCTGGAACTTTCCGTTCGCCATCGCATGCTGGAAAGTCGCGCCCGCACTCGCGGCGGGAAACTGCGTCGTGCTCAAGCCCGCGTCGCTTTCGCCGCTGACCGCGATCCGCCTCGGCGAACTCGCGCACGAAGCCGGCCTCCCCGCGGGCGTCCTGCAAGTCATCCCCGGCGCCGGCGGCGCGATCGGCGACGCGCTGGTGCAACATCCGCTCGTGCGAAAAATCTCCTTCACCGGCTCGACCGAAATCGGCTCGCACATCATGCAACTCGCCGCGCGCGGCATCAAACGCGTGTCGCTCGAGCTCGGGGGAAAATCGCCGAACATCATCTTCGCCGACGCCGATGTGGAGAAAGCGGCGGCCGCGTCACCGATGAGCGTCTTCGCCAACACGGGCCAGGATTGCTGCGCCCGCAGCCGCGTATTCGTCGAGCGTCCGGTCTTCGAGCGCTTCGTGGAAAAGTTCGTGGAGACCACGAGCGCCCTGAAGATCGGGGATCCCAGCCAGCCCGGGACGCAGATCGGCCCGCTCGTTTCGCTCCAGCAACGCGGGAAAGTGGAGGCGTATCTCGCGACTGCGAAGGGCCGCGAGATCATCGGCGGCGATCGGCCCGCCGGGCGTGGAGCGTACCTGCGGCCCGCGATCGTGCTCGGCTGCGAGCCGGGCGACGCCGTGTGGCGCGAGGAAATCTTCGGGCCGGTCGTCTGCATCCGGCCGTTCGACGATGAGGCCACGATGCTGCGCGAAGTGAACGACTCGCCCTACGGCCTGAGCGGCTCGGTGTGGACGAACGACCTGCGCCGCGCGCTGCGCGTGGCGCGCCGCGTCGAGAGCGGAGTCATCAGCATCAACTCGCATTCGAGCGTCCACGTCGAAGCGCCGTTCGGCGGATTCAAGCAGAGCGGTCTCGGCCGCGATCTCGGCAAAAGCGCGATCGAGGGTTATACCGAATTGAAGAACGTGTTTATTTCCGAGGATTGATCCCGATGAACCTCAAGCAACTCACTGACAAGATTAAGAGCCGCGAAATCGACACGGTGATCGTTGCATTTCCCGATGTCTTCGGACGGCTGATCGGCAAGCGTTTCACCGGCGATTTCTTCGTGAAGAGCGTCGCGAAGCACGGCACCCACGGCTGCGATTATCTCCTGACGGTGAACATCGAGATGGAGCCGATGGATGGCTTCAAGCTGGCGAATTGGGAGAAGGGCTTCGGCGACTTCGAATGGCGGCCGGATTTGTCCACGCTTCGCGCGATCCCGTGGCAGCCGGGAGCGGCGCTTGTCCTGTGCGATCTCCATCAACACGACGGCCGCCCCGTGGGCGAAGCGCCGAGGACGGTTCTCGGCAAACAGGTCGGGCAGCTCGCGAAAAAGAAGCTGATCTGCAACATCGCGAGCGAGCTCGAGTTCTTCCTCTTCAATACGAGCTACCACGACGCCTTCGCCGCCGATTACAAAAACCTCCCCGCCTCCAGCGACTACCGCATCGACTACCACACGATGCAGCCGGCACGCGACGAGCCCATCTTCCGCAGCGTGCGCAATCAGATGCTCGGCGCTGGGATCGAAATCGAGTCGAGCAAAGGCGAGTGGGGCCGCGGCCAGCACGAGATCAACTTCGCCTACGCGCAGCCCGCGCCGATTGCCGACATGCACGTCGTCTTCAAGCAAGGCGTGAAGGAAATCGTCGCGGATGCGGGGCGCGCCGTGACGTTCATGGCCAAGC
>JANOAZ010000226.1:0-2179 GCA_031411395.1 Chthoniobacteraceae bacterium | reverse complement strand
GAGGCCATGCTCAAGGCCCGCGGCCAGGCCGAGCAATACGCCCGCGCGCTCCCGGCCAGCGAAGGCCGCCCGCCGTTGCTCATCATCGTCGATGTCGGCCACAGCATCGAACTCTACTCCGAGTTCACCCGCACCGGCGGCACCTACGTCCCGTTCCCCGACCCGCGCAGCCATCGGCTCGTGCTCGCCGATCTCAACGACCCCGCCGTGCGCGACACCCTGCGCCTCGCGTGGACCGATCCCCAGGCGCTCGATCCCTCGCGGCGCAGCGCCCGCGTCACCCGCGAGATCGCGCAGAGCCTTGGCCGCCTCGCGCAGTCCTTGGAAAAGAGCGGCCACCGCGCCGAAGCCGTCGCCACCTTCCTCATGCGGGCGCTCTTCACCATGTTTGCCGAAGACGTGGAACTGCTGCCGAAAGAGAGCTTCATCGGGCTGCTCAAAAGCCTCCACGGCCGCACCGAGCAATTCGTGCCCATGATCGAGGAACTGTGGAGCCGCATGCAGACCGGCGGCTTCTCCACCGTGCTCCGCGAAAAAGTGCTGCGCTTCAATGGCGGCCTCTTCGAGGACGCCACCGCGCTCCCACTCACCGCCGATCAATTTGAGCTGCTCATCGAGGCCTCGCGCGCCGACTGGCGCGATGTCGAGCCCGCCATCTTCGGCACGCTGCTCGTGCGCGCCCTCGATCCCATCGAGCGCCACCGGCTCGGCGCGCACTATACCCCGCGCGCCTACGTCGACCGCCTCGTCCTGCCCACCATCTTCGCGCCGCTGCGCGCGGAATGGGACGCCGTCAAAGCCGCCGCCCTCACCCTCGACCGCCAGGGCAAACGCAAGGAGGCCATCGCCGAAGTGCAAAAATTTCACCGCCGCCTCTGCGAAATCCGCGTCCTCGATCCCGCCTGCGGCACCGGCAATTTCCTCTACGTCACGCTGGAGCACCTCAAGCGCCTCGAAGGCGAAGTCCTCATCGCCCTCGACCAGCTCGGCCACGAACAGGCCGCGCTCGAAATGGCCGGCTTCACCGTCGATCCGCACCAGCTCCTCGGCCTCGAGGTGAACCCGCGCGCCGCCGCCATCGCCGAGCTGGTCCTGTGGATCGGCTACCTCCAGTGGCACTTCCGCACGCGCGGCCGCGTCACCCCGCCCGAGCCCATCATCAAAGCCTTCCACAACATCCAGTGCCGCGACGCCGTGCTCGCGTGGGAGCGCACCGAGCCCGTGCTCGACGCCCACGGCCAGCCCGTCACCCGCTGGGACGGACGCACGATGAAAAAGCATCCCGTCACCGGCGAGGACGTGCCCGATGAAGCCGCGCGCGTCCCTGCGCTCCACTACGAAAACCCGCGCCCCGCCGAGTGGCCGGAGGCCGATTTCGTTGTCGGCAATCCACCATTCATCGGCAACAAACGGATGCGCCTCGCGCTCGGTGACGGCTACGTGAAAGCCGTGCGCGAAGCGTGGCCGCGCGTGCCCGAGACCGTGGACTTCGTGATGTATTGGGCCAGCCACGCCACGGAGTTGGTGGCGAAAGGGAAAGTCTCCCGCCTCGGATTCATCACCACCAACTCGATCACGCAGACCTTCAATCGGCCCGTCTTGCAAAGCGCGCTCGACGCCGGCACGCGCATCACCTTCGCCGTTCCTGATCACCCGTGGGTGGACAGCGCCGACGGCGCGCAAGTGCGCGTGGCCATGAGTGTCTTCGACCGCCAAAGCGATGCCGGCACGCTCTGCACGAGCGAGAGCGAGACGCCCGAAAGCGACGGTGCATCCGCCGTTACCTTCGCCGTCACGCACGGCACGATCTTCTCCGACCTCAGCACCGGCGTGGATACCGCGAAGCTCGTGCCGCTGGCCGCCAACGCCGGCCTCGCGTGTCCCGGCGTGCAGCTCTCCGGCCAAGGCTTCATCGTCGCCGTGGAAGAAGTGAGCCGCTTCACCTCCGCCACGAAAGAGCGCTTGCTGCGTCGCTACATCACGGGCCGCGATGTTACGCAGGAGATGCGCGAGCAATACGTCTTGGACACCTTCGGCCTCACGCACGACGATCTGCGCGACCGCTATCCCGACGCCTTCCTTTGGCTCCACGATCGCGTGAAACCGGAGCGCGTAACAAAACGCGGCGCAACGATTGACTCGCTGGAATACGCCGACATCTGGTGGCTGTTCGGTAAGA
>JANOAZ010000225.1:0-16878 GCA_031411395.1 Chthoniobacteraceae bacterium | reverse complement strand
TGCAGGACGGCGCGTAAGCCGGCCAGAGCGCCAGTGACGCCTCCGGGATTCCCCTGTTGTGCGGCGGACGCGATCGCATTCACCGAAGTGAACGATCGCTGGACGAGGGGCTCCATTTTCGCGAACGCCTCAGGGGGCGCCGCCAAGGGTGGCAAGGTGCGCAGCGCCGGGCTGCAGTAGGAGATTTGGACCGGGATCTCGGAGAGTCGGTTCTCTTTGAGAAGGAGTTCGACGTTGTTCGTGGCGAGCCGAATCACATTCCAGCATTCCGCCGCGCCCACCGGGCGGAGGATGCTGGGGGAAATCGGTGTATCGGCAGACACCGGTGCCCTCGAAGCCAGAAGGCACGCGAGGACGAAGGGGAGAAGGTTGGAGAACGATAAATGCACGACGGATCAATCCCCCACGGAGCAGGCGAAGACAAGTGCTCGGGTATGCAGCCCACCAACGCGCCCGGGACCAGTGGCGACGAAACGGGAGGGCGGAGTCTGCAAGGCGCGGTTTCGCTCAGCGCGAGACCTTCACGACCGAGCGTGTGGCCGCGCTCTCGTAGCAGGCGCGGATGAGGGCGATGGCGCGGCGGGCGTCGGTGCCGGGGATGACGGGCGGGCGGCCTTCGCGGATCGCGGCGACCAGGTCCTCGATCAGCCGGCGGTGGCCTTCGACCGGGATGGCTTTCGGGTCCGCGGCGCCGCCGCCGATCTTGCCGGCGTTTTCGTTTTTCAAAACGTCGGCGTCGCCGGGCTGCGGCTCGGCAAATTCCCAGCGCGTGACCTTGTCGTTGACGATCGTGGCGCTGCCTTTGTCGCCGGCGATTTCGATCTGCAGATCATCGCCGGGCCAGGCACTCGTGGCGGCTTCGATGACGCCGAGCGCGCCGTGCTCCCAGCGCAGCATCGCGGTGAGCGTGTCCTCCGCTTCCATGGAATGCGCGAGGGTGGCGTGAAAGGCGGATACTTCCTCCGGCAGACCGACGAGCCACTGGAGGAGATCGACCGCATGCACGCCTTGGTTCATGAGCGCGCCGCCGCCGTCGATCTTCCATGTGCCCTTCCAGCCCGAGGTGCCGTAGTAGGCCTGGTCGCGCCACCATTTGATGTAGGCGCTGCACAGCGTAAGCCGTCCGAAGCGGCCCGCGTCGATCGCCGCCTTGAGCTTTTGCGCGCCGCTGCCGAAGCGCGCCTGGAAGACGCACGCGAGCCGGCCGTTGCCCTTCTTCTCCGCGGCGAGGATCGCATCCACAGCTTCGATAGTGACGTCGATCGGCTTCTCGCAGAGGACTGCTTTTCCCGCCTCGAGCACCGGCACGGCGACGGCGGCGTGCAGGCCGCTCGGCGTGGCGATGGTGGCCGCGTGGATCTGCGGATCGGCGATCACTGCTTCGAGCGATTCGTATTCGTGGATGCCGTGCTTTTCGCAAAAGGCGTGGCGCTGCTCGGGGATGTTGCCGTAGGCGCCGAGGAGCCTGGCGCCGGGGACGAGCGCGATGGCATTGGCGTGAAACTCGGCGATCATGCCGGTGCCGATGATCGCGAAGCCGATGGAGTCAGTGGAGGAAGACATGCGGCCCGTATAAAGCGCCGTGCGGCGGAGGGAAAGTCACTTCACGACGGCCTGCAGCAATTGCCGAAACCGCGGCGCATCGAGCGTGAGCACATCCTCCAGAGGCGGCTGCCACGTCGCGTCCGGCAGCTTCGCCGAAAACTCGACGCGGTCGAATTTCACCGCGAGCTCCCAGCCGGGCCGGGTGAGGACGAGACGGGCGGGGCGGTAGTTTGGGCGCACCCAGACCCGGGCGGACCACCCTTTGTCTTTGAAGGATCGCTCCAGCTCGGGCATCAGCGCGAGGTCGAGCACGCGGCAGTTTTCCCCGTCCACGGTTTCGCTGCCCGCGTCCTTCACCTGAAGGAGCGCGGGGAGGAAGACGAGCTGCTTTTCCGGGATGGGAAGGCGGAAGGGTTCGATCTGCGCGGCGGGGTCCAGCTTCGGCAGTTTTTTTTGCGTCGAGGCGAGTTCGAAAATCGCCTGCACCTTCGCGCCGGGCGTGACCCAGACCTGCTGGCCATTGCGGCACACGGTGAGTTGTTCGCCGAGGATGGGGCCGTGGATGAAGAGGCGGTCGGGATACTGCAGCGACAGCTCAGCCTGCGTGCCGATGAGTTCGGAAGGCACATCGGTGAGCCGCTCCAATCGCGCCGTGAGCGCCATGGCGCGGTTCGGATTTTTTGTGTTCCTGGCGAGCACGTTGATGAACGGGGAGAGCAGCTTGGCGACGACATCGTAACGATGTTCCTCGGCATCGGCGGGAGGGGCGGCGAGCAGCGCGGCGGCGAGGATGAGGTGGAGGAATTTCACAGTTTGCCTTTGAACGCAGGGCATCTTGCAATAGACGAATCCTTTCTCAATGGCGGTAACGCTTTTACCCATCTTCGCTTCGGGGGGAATCCTCTTCGCCTTCGAGAACTCGACGCTGTCCGGCCGGCTGGTCCTGCTCTCGCTTTTCGTCGCCTCGATCTTTAGCTGGACGGTGATGTGGACGAAGTGGCGGATGATCCACCGGGCGCAGCGCCGGCGCGATCAGTTCCTCGATCTCTTCCGCACCGACCGCCAGCCCTTGCGCATCTACACCGACCGCCTGCGGTTCGAAGGCGCGCCGGTCTTCTCCATCTATAAGGCGGGCTGCCGCGAACTCACTTTCCAACTCCTCGGCGCCTCCGAGGTGGATGAGACCTTTCGCGCGCGGCTCGAGAGCGCGCAGAAGATTTCGCCCGCCCAGATGCGCGTCGTGACCACGGCGATGGAACGCGCGGTCGGCGAGACGGCGCTGCGGCTCGAGTCGCAGATGATCCTGCTCGCCACCGCGGTGAGCGGCGCGCCGTTTCTCGGGCTGCTCGGCACGGTCTGGGGGGTGATGGATACGTTTTCCGACGTGGCCATGGCGGGTTCGGCGAGTCTCGCGGCGATGGCCCCCGGGGTGAGCGCCGCGTTGATCACCACCGTCACCGGACTGCTCGTCGCGATCCCGGCGATGTTCGGCTACAATTTTCTCGTCACCACGATTCGCGGAATGATCGTGGAACTCGATAACTTCGCGGCGGAACTGGCGAGCGAGTTTGAGCACAAATTTGTGGATCACAGCGACCGCAGCCGCGCGTGGGCGAAGATCGTATGAGGACGAAAGGAGTCAGGAGTCAGAAGTCAGGAGTCAGGGGTCGGAATGCTCGTGCGCTCCTCGGAGTTTGCCTCCTGTCTCCTGTCCCATGAAGCGCTTCTCCGACCGGCACGCCCTGCAGACGCTCAGCGAACTGAATGTGACGCCGCTGCTCGATCTCGCCTTCGTGCTGCTGATCATCTTCATGATCACCACGCCGCTGATGGACAACAGCGTGGACCTGATCGTGCCATCGAGCGAGGCGACGGAAAAGGCCGTGGACCCGAGCGCGGTACAGACGGTGTCGATCAATCGCGACGCGGTCATGAAACTGAACGGCGCGCCGACGACGCTGGAAGCGATGGAGAATGAATTGATCGCGATCAAGGCCGAGCGCAGCGAAGTGGCCGTGGTCATTCGGTCCCACAAGGAATTGCCGGTGCAAAAACTCATCGACGTGATGGACGTGGTGCAGCGGGCGAAGATCGCGAAGGTGGGCGTGGTGACGACCCAGGAGAATCCCTAGCCGGCGCGCCCCGATGCCTGAGGAACCTCGATTCAAACGAAGCCTCGTGGTGATCGCGCTGCTGCACGTGCTGCTCGTGGCCGGTTTTTTCGTGGCCGGCCGGTGGGAAAAGAAGAGCGTCAAAAAGGAGATCGTCGTCTGGATCGACGGATCGATCGGCGGCGGCGATGCCTCCGGCGACGCGGATATCCGTCCGGTGAATATCGAGACCACCCCGCCGCCCGAGGCGCCGGAACTTTTCCAGCCACCGAAGATCGAACCGGAACCGGAGCCGCTGCCGCCGCCCGTCGAGTCGAAGCCGCCGAGCGAAATCGCCACGGCCACGCCCCCGCCCACGACGCCGAAACCAGCCACGCCAAAACCGGCGACGCCGAAACCGACGACGCCCAAGCCGGCGACGCCGAAACCCGCCACCCCGAAGGCCACTCCCGCCACCACTCCCAAACCCAAAGCGTCTCCCAAACCGACCGCTGCCGAAGACAGCGACGCGCCGAAGCCCAAGGCCACCCCTTCCGACAAACCGAAGGGCACGCCCACCGCGGCGAAAACGGGTGGCGCCGGTACCGCGACCACCAAGCTGGCCAGTGCAAAGGCTGGGGGCAACGGACCCGGCACGGGCAATGGCAAGGGTCTCGCCAAGTCGGGCAACGGCGAAGGGACTTCGGAGTTCGGCTGGTATCTCGGGATGATCCAGGATCGTTTCAAGTCGCGCTGGGCTCAGCCCATGACGATCGAGCGCAATGGCGCGGAGATCGCGGTGACCTTGAAAGTCCGAATCAACAACGACGGCACCATCTCACACCGCGAGATCGTGCAGCCGTCGGGCTATCCGCAAATGGATGAATCGGTGATGGCCGCGGCGGCGAAGGTGCTCCAGATCGATCCGCTCCCGGCGGGTCTGGGAGACGGCGCGTCCTACGAGGTGAACGTGCAGTTCAAGCTCGATCAGGCGCAGTAGAGCCCCGTAGCAGCCGACGTGAGGAGGCTCTTTCTATCTCCGGCCGCTTTGCGCGAGGGCCTCCTCACGTCGGCTGCTACGAAGCTTCGACGGCCTCGATGATGCGCACGGCCTGCGCGGCCGCGCGGACATTGTGCACCCGGAAGATCGCCGCGCCGCGCAGCATCCCGTGCACGATGCAGGCGACGGTGCCGGCATCGCGCTCGGCCGGCGTTTCGATCCCGAGCACGTCGCCGATCACGGTCTTGCGCGAGACGGGCAGGAGGATCGGACGCTCGAACTTCGCGAGCCGGTCGAGTCCGCGATAGATGCGCAAGTTGTCCGCGCGCTGTTTGGCGAAGTCGATTCCTGGATCGAGCACGATCGCGTCGCGCGGCAGACCCGCGGCCTCGGCGAGCGCGAGTTTCTCCGCAAAAAACTCATCGAGCCGCACCATGATGTCGTCGTACCCGACGTGGGTGTGCGGCACCTTCGGCTCACCGACGCTGTGCATGATGAGCAGCGCAGCGCCGGTCTCGGCGCAGATTCGGGCGTTCTCGTCGGTGGGCAGGGCGCCGATGTCGTTGAGCAAGTGCCCGCCGACGGCGAGCGCCGCGCGGGCGACGGCGGGCCGCCAGGTATTGATCGAAAGCAGAGGGAGACATTCGAAATCCGAAATCCGAAATCCGAAACAATCGGAGGAAAAATCGGAAGGAGGTGAAACGGACGGGACCGCGTTTTCCACGTTTTCACTCCTTCGTTCCATTTCAGGCTCTCGCTTGTTTCGGATTTCGGATTTCGGATTTCGGATTTTCGTCTCCCATTTTTCGATGAAGCGGATCAGTTGCGCCGCTTCCTCCTCCTCGGAGATCGCTTCGCGATTCGTTCGCGCGCTCTCCGCGCCGATGTCGATGATATCGGCGCCATCGCGCACCAGGCCGCGTGCATGCTCGATCGCCCGGTCGATCTCGATGATGCCGTCGCCGGAAAAGGAATCCGCGCCCAGGTTCACGATGCCCATGATCAGCGGACGCCGCGGCCAGGTGAGCGTCACACCCCGCGCGACGAGCTTCATGGCAGATCGACGAACGAAATCTCCCGGCGATGGAAACGCACCGTGCGGGTGTAGCCCACGCTCTTTGCCAGCGCGACCGCCTCGGCGAATCCGGCGGTGAGGTCGGCCACCGCGTGCGCGTCGGAATTGATCAGCAGCGGCACCTGCGCGGCGTGCGCGAGTTCGAGAAATTCCCGCGCGGGATATTGCTCGGCGCAATCCTTCCGCCAGCCCGCGGTATTGATCTCGAACGGCGTGCGCGTCTCCGCCAGCGCCGCGATGACCGGCTCAAAGAAGCCGCGCAGATCGCCCGCGGGACGGAAGCCAAACTTCTTCGGCAGGTCGGGATGCGCGACGAAATCGAAGAGCCGGCTGCGGATCGCGCGTTCGTAGGTCTTCCAATACTGCGTCCAGATCGCGTCGCCGTCGCCGTTCTGGTAGCGCTTCATCGCAGTGGGCGCATCCACCTCGGTGCCATCGGGCAGATAGTGCACGCTGCCGATAAAAAAATCCCAAGGCGCCATCCCGCGCAGCTCCCCGATCCACGCCTCGCGCCCGGGCAGGTAGTCGCACTCCAGCCCGAGCCGAATGGTGAGCTGGGGAAATTGCGCCCGCGCCTTTTCCACCTCGTCGAGGTAACGCGGCAGCTCGCCGATCGCCATGCGCCAGTTATCGAACTGCTCGGGCATCGGGTTGTGATCCGCAAAGCCCAGCTCCCCGAGTCCGAGCGCCACGGCACGTGCGGCGTAGTCGACGGGCCAGCCCGCCGCGTGGTGGCAGAGCGGGGTGTGGACGTGGTAATCGGCGAGGGCGGCGAACATGCAGGGATGGTGATGGGTGATGGGTGATGGGTGAAAGGGAATCAGTGCGCGCCACCATTCACCAATCACTAATCACCATCCCTCCATCGCCATCCACTCTTCACTAGACACTTCACACTCCACACCCCGACACTCCGCGACCATGACTTTCATCGAGACCGTCTTTCAGAAATTGAAACGGCACCCGAAGCGGATCGTCTTCCCCGAGGGCGCCGAGCCGCGAGTGCTCCGCGCGGCCGCGCGTTACGTGAAGCTGCGGCTCGGCGCACCCGTGGTGCTGGGCCGCCGCGAGGAGATCGAAAAGGCCGCCAGCGCCGCCGAAGTCAGCCTCGATCACATCGGCGTCGTCGATCCGGCGCTGTCATCGGAGATGGCCACCTTCATCCCGAGGCTGGAGAAGTTGAAACGCTATCGCGACCTCGGCCCGAAGCAGGCGCGGGAGCTTCTCGAGAACCCGAATTATTTTGGCGCGATGATGGTGCAATACGGCCTCGTGGATGGCCTCGTCACCGGCGCCGCGGACACCGCGAGCAGCACGCTGCGGCCGCTCATTCAGCTCATCAAGCCGCTCCCCGACACCACCAACATTTCGAGCTGCACGATGCTCGATCTTTCCAACAAGCGCTTCGGCGAACGCGGCGTCATGCTCTTCGCGGATTGCGCGGTGATCCCGGAACCGACCGTGGAGCAACTCGCGACGATCGCGGTGCAGACGGGCACGATTTGCCGTCAGCTCACGGGGAACAAACCACGCGTGGCGATGCTCAGCTTTGCCACCAAGAGCGGAGGCCGGCTCGCTTCGCCGGCGAAGGTCGAGGCCGCCACAGCGCTCGCGAAACAAAAGGCGCTGCACGCGGGACTCGAGATGGAGATCGACGGCGAGATGCAGGCCGACACCGCGCTGCTCTCCGACCTGGCGGAAAAGAAAGCCGCCGGCAGTCTCGTCGCCGGGAAAGCCAACGTGCTGATCTTCCCCGACCTCGACGCGGGCAACATCGGGCTCAAGCTCGTGCAGCATCTCGCCGGCGCGGAGACCTACGGCCAGATCCTGCTCGGCCTTTCGAAACCCTGCGCGGATATGTCGCGCGGCGCATCCGAAGACGACATCCTCGGGGTGGCGGCGATCCTCGGCTTGCAGGCGATCGAGTATCGCAAGCTGTATCCGGCGGAAGTGGCGGGATGAATTCCAGCACCCCTCGCGTTTTCGTCGCCGCGACCCAGCAGAACGACGGCAAGACTACCACCGCACTCGGCCTTTTCGCCGCGCTGCTCAAGACGCGGGGCCGCATCGGTTTTATCAAGCCAGTGGGGCAGCGTTTCGTCGAAGTGGATGGGCTGCGGATCGACGAAGACTCGGTATTGATCGACCAGACCTACGGCGTGCAGACGCCGCTCCAGGACATGAGCCCGATCGCCGTCGAGCCGGATTTCACCCGCCGCTACATCGAACACCAGAACAACGAGTTCCTGATCCACCGCATCCAGAATTCCTTCGATCGCGCGGCGTGGGAGAAGGATTTCGTGATCATCGAAGGCACCGGCCACGCGGGTGTCGGCTCGGTGTTCGACCTCTCGAATGCGCGCGTCGCCAGCCTGCTCAAGAGCAAGGTGATCCTCGTGACGAAGGGCGGGATCGGGAAGCCGATCGACGAAGTCGCGCTCAACAAAGCGCTCTTCGACCAGGAAGGCGTCGAAGTAGTCGGCGTCATCTTGAATAAGATTCTGCCGGACAAATTTGAATACGTTCGCGACTTCGCCCGGCGCGGTCTGGAGCGGCTCGGGATCGATCTCATCGGCGCCATTCCCGAGGAGGCGATGCTCGCCAATGCCACGCTCAGCCAGATCGCCAAGACCACCCGCGGCACCTTCATCAACGGCAAAACCCGGTCGCGCCGCCGTGTGCAAAAAGTGGTGATTGGAGCCATGAGTTCGTCGCACGCCATGGAGTACTTCAAGCCCGGGACGCTGATCATCACTCCCGGGGACCGCGACGACGTGATCCTCGCCGCGCTCTCCGCCACCGCCTTGAGCGAACTCGACGGGCAGACGATCGCGGGCCTCGTGCTCGCCGGCGATCTCACGCCGAGCCAGCCCGTGCTCGACCTGCTCCAGCACTCGGAGTTGCCCACGATCGCCTCGCCGATGGACAGCTACAGCGTCGCGAGCGCGATCCATTCCATGACGGTCAAGACGCTTCCGGGCGATACCGAGAAAATCGACAGGATCCAGTCGCTCGTTGAGACCCACGTGGAGATCGAGCGTTTCCTGGAGAAGCTCTGAGGGGGCGTCCTAAAAATTCCGAGTGGGCACCCTGCTCATTCTCTTTGTCATGCTCTTGCTCTTGCTCCCATGAAGCTCGGAGGAGTAGGAGCAGGAGCAAGACAAAGAGTAAGACGGCCCGCACCCGAAATTTTAGACGCCCTCTGAGGGAACGCACCGACGCTCAAGAGGGTGGGACGAAGGAGCCGCGGATGACGCGGATTTGCGCGGATTACGCAGATGGTTATTTCGGAGCATTCGCATAATCCGCGTACATCCGCGTAATCCGCGTAATCCGCGGTCACTTTGCTTCCGCCTTCCAGGTTTGAGACGACCGGGGACAATGTTTGCCGCGATTTGCCTTTGCTGCTACTGAAACGAGTTCGCCATGCCTGCTGCGCTCCCCAAGACGGAAACTCTCGTGCTCGAAGGAGAAATCGATCTTCACCGCTCCCCGGAGATCAAGGCACTCCTGCTCCCCATTCTCGAACGCAAAACTCCGCACATTCTCATCGACCTGTCGGGCGTCGCTTACATCGACAGTTCCGGGCTCGCGGTTTTCATCGAAGCGCTCCAGCGCGTGCTAGGGTACGGCGGAAAACTGAGCCTCTTCGGACTCCAGGAGAGTGTCCGCAATATCTTCGAGGTCGCGCGGCTCGATCAGGTCTTCCAGGTTTATTCGGATGAAGCAACGGCCCAGGCGGAGGGCTGAGCAGGCGGTTTGATGAGCGGGCATCGCCTGCGCGAACGTACTTTTTGGCAGGAACTTCCGCTCGAAGCGGTTATTCATTCAAGGATACGAAAATGGATATTCAAATAGTACATAACGGAGTGCAGATGGGCCCTTTCACTGAGGAGACCGTCCACGCGATGCTGAAATCGGGCAGCGTGCTCGTGAACGATCTCGCGTGGAGGCCGGGCCTTGCCGATTGGGTGCCGCTGATGAATGTCCTCTATCCCGCCGCCGCCACTCCCGCGCCACCGGCCGCGCCGGCCGCGAGTGAGACTCCTGCGTCCGAGCCGCGCGAACCGGCGACGGCCAAGCAAAAAGCGTTTCTCTCCTACATGAGTATCGCTTTTGCCCCGGACATCTCGCGCGAAGACGCCTCCCTCCTCGTCAACAACACCATGGAGAATCCCAGGGATCCGGCGCGCCTCGCCCGCTGGAACGAGGCCCGGCTGCAACTGCATCCGGAGCTGTTCGCCCCGGAAATTCAGGCGCGGAAAGAGAATCGTCCCCACCGTTTTCTCGAGATCTGCCATGCGGAAGGCGCGCCATTTTTCGACAAGGTAACCAAGGCGCATTGCCAGGTGCTCGTCGGCCATCTCGACGTCCGGTCGCCGCACTGGGATGCGAACGAACACGACGCGACGTGGAAGTATTTCTTTCCGGCGCTCGCGGAGAAGTTTCCGCAACTCGTCACCGATGAGGGCCGGGGAAAGTTCAAGTTTGCCGATCAGCCAGCCGCCGCTCCGAAACAGGTGAAGAGCACGCCGGTGGCGGTTCGGACGCGTCCTTCATCGAGCCCGGGGGTCGGGAGAATCATTTACGCCCTCGCTCGCGGCGTCTTCATCGGCCTGATCATTCTGGGCCTGCTGTGGGTGGGGCGCGGCTTCTTTGTGAAGAAAACGCCCCCGGCAAAAAAGGCCGCGGTGGCCGCCACCAGCGAAGCCCCGGTCGAAACGGAATCGGCAGCACCCGCTCCCACATCGACGGACACTCCGGCAAAAGAAGCGCCCCCAGCGGAAGCGCCGAAACCGATCGCCGCAGCGCCCGCCGCCGAAGCCGCGCCGGCCCCGACACCTGCCAGTGCCGAACCCGCGATGGCGGCAACCGAACCGAAAGCCGCGCCTGCCAGCGCGGAACCTCCAGCCAAGACCGAGATGACCGGCTTTCTGTCCACCCCCGAACCGGCGCCGGCCACGGCGGCCCGCACCTCGGTCGTTCTCACCAAGCCGATCCCGATCACGCTCCCGTTCGGCAAGATCAATGTCCCCGCCGGCACGTCTGTGAAGCTCGTGTCGCAAAATGGCGCCTCCCTCACCGTGCAGTATCTGGAACATGTCGTGACCATTCCGGCCAGTTCCACCGATCTTGGGGCCGACCCCGCAGCGGCCACGGCCAAGGCGAACGCGCCTCAGTAACCGCTCGCGGTCGCCTGCGATCCGAGCAGCTCCAGGCCGTATTTCACGGCTCCGAGTTGCAAGGGGTTCTCTAGATTCAAGCCGCCGAGCAGCGGCGCTTCCTCATCGTCGAGCGAGCCGCCGGAGACGACTCCGAGGAAGAAGTGGCCCGGATTGATCGCCGGCGAGAAGTAGGTGCGCAGATTGTGACCGCTCGACTCGCCCAGGCTGTAGGGCGCGGACACCATCGTGATCTCGACCGAGTTCGGAATGTCGCGGGCGTTCGTGCTCGGGAAGGTGGCCAGCCAGTTGCCGCCCGCGTCCACCATCACCGTCTGCGAGCCGATCCGCTCACCGCGCGCATTGTAGAGCGAAATGACCAGCGTGGCGCCGGGGTCCGCCTCGCCGCTGTAGATCGGCATGAGCGGCAGGATCGCATTCGGCGCGAGGTCGATCGACTTCGTCGTCGGCAGCGGGCCGCCGAACTGGGCCCGCCCTTCGTTCGCAAAATCGTGGAAGCTGTCGAAAGCGTAAACGAACGGCGCCGGCGCGGGCGTGGGGCGAGGCGCGGGTTTCACCGGTGGCGTGGGTTCAGGCACTGGGGCGGTGTTCGTATCCGTCGCCTGGTTGTCGCCCATCGTCGCCGCATCCGGGCCGTAGAAGCCGTCGTCCGCGATGGTCACCCGGTTCACCAGTTCCGAGCCGGGGGCGACACTCGCTTTCACCCGCACCACCACGGTGAAGGTGACCGAGTCGCCTGCCGCCATCGTCCCGGTGAAGTTCCACGTGATCGTTCCGCCCGAGATCACGGGCGCACCCGCCATCGCCGGATCGCTGCTGGAAATGCCCACCAGCGTGACTCCCGCGGGCAGCGTGTCCGTCACCACCATGCCGTTGGAATCCTGCAATCCCGCATTGGTCGCCACGATCCGGTAAGTGAGAACCTGCCCCGGTTGTACGATCGTCACCGTGTCCGTCAGGGTCACCCTCAATTCCGGCAAAGGCTGCAAATCGTCGATGTCGCTCGCCAGGTTGTTCGCCGGCGTCGGGTCCGCTCCGCCCACTCCGTCGTCAGCCACCTCGAGCGCGTGTGCGATCAGGTCGTTGTCCGGCACCGCGCCGGGCAGCGTTCCCATCGGCACGGGGATCGTTGTGAAGGTCGCGTTCACCGTGCCGGTCAAAGTCAGCGTGATGCTGTCGCCGCCCGCGAGCGCGCCCACATTCCAGACCACGGAGCCGGCATTGAGATCGACCACCCCGCCGTTGTTGGCCACGACCGAGGAAAAGATTCCCGTGCTGAACACATCGCTCACCACCACTCCGGTGCCGTCCTGGTTGCCCACGTTCGTCACCGTGATCGTGTAGGTCACCGTCTCGCCCGGCTTCGCCGAAGTGCGATTGTCGGTCACCGTGATGGTGTAATCCGGCACACTCACCAGCGTGTCCGTATCCGTCGCCGAGTTATCCGCTGGCGTGGGCTCGACGTCTGCGTGCTGCACGTCCACCAGATTCGCGATCGATTCCAGCCCCGCCGGCGTCGGATCGTTGACCTCGACCACCACCGTGAAGGTCGCCGTCTGCCCGGCGGCCAGCGTCGCGAGATTGTAAGTCACCCGGCCCGCGGCCAGCGTCGCGCCCGGCGTGCTCGCCGCGCTGTTGAAGGTCACGCCACTCGCCGGCAGCGTGTCGGTCACGATCACATTGGCCGCCGCATCGGTGCCATTGTTGGTCACCGAGATCGTGTAGGTGAGTTGATTCCCAGCCGTCGCCGTCGCCTGCCCGTCATCCTTCGTCACCGCGAGATCGGCCCCGACCACTGTCACGGTGTGGACGAGCGAACCATTGGTCGCGCGCTGTCCCGGATTGAGCCCGGGCTGGGTGTCGTAGCTCAACGCCAGCGTGCTCGAAAGCGCATCGTCGCCACCACCAAACGTCCCGCCGATGATCGCCGGGTCCGCGCTCACCACCGCGGTGAAGGTGATGGTCACACTTTCCCCGAGAGCGAGTTGATTCAGCGCGAGCTGCAAGGCTCCGCCATCCACCGACGTATTCGAGACGATCGACGTTCCCGCGGGCGCGCTCACGAGCTGGATGCTCGCCGCATTCAAGGAAACTCCGGGCGGCAGCGGATCGGACAGGGTGAGATCGAAGGCGCCCGCAGTGCTCGCCGGGTTGTGCGAGAGGACCAGCGTGTAGGTGATCGTCTGTCCGAGATGCGGCGTATCGTCATTCACGGATTTCACGAGGCCGAGCACCGGTTCGGCGATGGACACATTCACCGACGTGCTCACCGTCGCGCCGAGCGCCGGATAGGTCGCGTCCGCGAAGTTGGTCTTCACGTTGCCATTGCTGTTCGCCGCGGTGTCGAGCACGTCCACCTCATAGGTGATGGTGATCGTATTCCCGATGCCATCGGCCGCGCTTTGCAACTGGGCGATGTCGAGCGTGAGCTGGTTGCTCGCGTAGGTGAAGGCCGCGCCGCTCAAGGTCATCCCCGCTCCCGAGGAAAGCACGGCTGAGCCGTTCACCAGGTTGAAGCCCGCCGGGATCAGATCGTTCAGCGAGATGCTGTTGATGATGCCATCGGCGACATTCAGCGTGAGCCGGTAAGTGAGCCGCTCGCCGATCTCCGCATTGCTGTCCCCGAGCACCTGCTTGCCGAGGGAGAAAGCACTCGCGCCGGCATCGATATTCGCGCTCACCGATTGCTGGAGCTGGTAGTCGTTCAGCCCGCCGCCGCCGAGCAGGCCATTGCCGCTCCCTCGCTCGTTCACATTCACGCCGTCGAGACTCGACCAGGTGAGGTCGGCCATGTTGTTCAGCGTCGAGCCGAGCACCGCATTGCTCGTCACCGTCGCGCGATAGACCACCGTCACGCTGCCGCCGACCGGGATGTCCCACACGCCCGCGAGCGTCGCACCGCCGCCGCCGATCGCCGCCGCACTCTGCTCCTGCGCCCCGCCCGCGAGCGTCACGCTGTCGATCGCCATGAGCTGCAAGCCCACCGGCACTGCATCCGCGAGGGTCGCCTCCCACGCCGTGCCGCCGCTGCCCACCGCATGCGAGAGCGTGATCGTATAGATGATCGTGTCACCCGCCTTGATCGCCGGGGGCGCGCTGGTGATTTGTTTGTCGAGCACGAGGATCGGCTCCGCCGCCTGCGCCGTCACGGTATTCGCCAGCCCCGCCACCCCGGTCCCATCGTTGAGCGCATCGTTCGCGACTTCCGTGCCCGTCGCCGCGTTGTCTCCATCGCGATCCACGCTCACGTAGCCCGAGGTCCCGTTGAGATCCGTGTCGAGCAAGGCCGCGAAGGTGTCATCCAGCAAAGCCCCGGATTGGTTCGGTGCGGTGTTCGTCACCACCGCACTGAAGCGAATCGTCACGAACTCGCGGTCCAGGTCGCTGTCGTTGTTGGTCAGTCCGCCGAGTTTGAAGAAAATGTCGGTGCCATCGCCGAAGGTGTCATTGTCCGCGGTCAGCGATGCCGAAATGAAAGCATCCGCGGTCGTGTTGTCGTAGCTCCCGGCCGCGAAGCCGGTCACGCCCGCGCCCGCATTCAGATACGCCACCTGGACCGGTGAGTTCGCCAGGAACTGCATGCCCGCGGGCAGCAGATTTTCCAGCGTCACGCCGGGATTCGCCCCTTCGGCCAGCTCGAGACGCAGTTCATACGTCACCACTTCACCCACCACCACGCTGCTCCCCAGCGACCCGCTGTCGGAGGTGGCAAGCAGCGACAGACTCGCCTGGCGCACATCGTCATCGAGGATCGCCGCCGTCCCCGTGGGATCTGCGATCGTCGCGTTCACCGCACCGCTGAGCACCACGCTCAGGCTCTCGCCATTCTCCAGGAAAGCGTCGTTGAGAATCGTCACCGTCACCGTCTGACTCGTCACCCCGGGCGCAAAGTTCAGCACCCCGCTTGTCGCGGTGTAATCCGCTCCCGCGATCGCCGAGCCATTGCTCGTCGTGAAATTCACGCTCACCGGGAAGCTGCTGAGCGAACTCAACGTCACGGTGAAAGTCGCCGTTCCGGCCGACTCATTGACGATCAGATCATCGATCGAAAAACTGGGAGGCGTCTCATCATCGATGATCGTCCCGGTCCCCGCCGCCGACGCGTTCGTCGTCGTTCCGGCGGTCACCGTGGCATTCAGCGTGAAGGTCTCGGCGCCTTCGGTGATCGCGTCATCGCTGATCGCCGTCCGCACCAGGACGCTCGTGCTGCCCGGCGCGAAACTCGCGGTCGCCGCAGGCGCCCAGGTCGTGCCGCCGTCCGTCGAGACTTCGAGCACCGCGCCGAAGTCGAGGCCGCCCGTGGCCGTTCCGTTCCCCAGCGCCAGGCTCACCGTCACCGGTGTGGTCGAGGGATTCGACAGGCTCAGCGTGAAGATGGCATGCGCGTCCGTTCCCTCGGTCACCGTCACATTCGCCACGCTCAGCGTCGGCGTGTCGTTGTCCGTGCTGCCACCGCCCGTGCCATCGTCGAGGATCGTCCCCACGCCCGCGCCGTCCGCGATCGTCGCATTCACCGGCGCGCTCAGCAGCACGTTGAAGCTCTCGCTCTGTTCGAAGAGCGCATCGTTCGCGATCGAGACCGTGATCGTTTGGCTGCTCACGCCCGCGGCGAAGTTCAGCGTGCCGCTCGTCCCGGTGAAGTCCGCGCCCGCCACGGCCGTCCCGTTGCTCGTCGCGTAGCCCACGCTCACCGGCAGCCCGCTCGCCGCGCTCAGTGTCACCGTGAAGGTCATCGTCCCAGCCGCTTCGTTCCGCGTCACATCATCGATCGACAGCGTCGGCGTCGCATCGTCATCGGTGATCGTCGCGAGCCCGCTCGCGCTCGCGTTCACCGTCGTCCCGCCCGTGACCGTCGCCGTCAGCGTGAAGTCTTCCGCGTTCTCATCGAGCAGATCGTTCGTGACCGGCGTTCGCGCCAGCACGCTCGTGCTGCCCGGTGCAAAGGTCGCGCCCGCCGCCGGCGTCCACGTCGTGCCGCCGTCCGTCGAGACTTCCAGGCCGGGGCCGTAGTCGGCGCCCGTCGCCGTGCCATTCGCCAGCGCGAGGTTCACGTTCACCGGCGTCGTCGAGGCGTTGCTCAGGCTCACCGTGAAGATCGCAAACGGATCGGTCCCTTCGGTCACACTCGGGTTGCTTACGCTCAGCGTCGGCGTGTCGTTGTCCGTCCCGCCGCCGCCGGTGCCATCGTCGAGGATGGTCCCTACGCCCGCGCCGTCCGCGAGTGTCGCATTCACCGGCGCGCTCAGCAGCACGTTGAAGCTCTCGCTCTGCTCGAAGATCGCGTCGTCCAGGATTGAGACCGTGATCGTCTGACTCGTGATTCCCGGCGCAAAGTTCAGCGTGCCGCTCGCCGTCGTGAAGTCCGCGCCCGCCACCGCCGTGCCGTTGCTCGTCACGTAGGTCACGTCCACCGGCAATCCGCTCGCCGCGCTCAGCGTCACCGTGAAGGTCATCGTCCCCGCCGCTTCGTTCCGCGTCACATCGTTGATCGACAGCGTCGGCGTCGCGTCGTCATCGGCGATTGTCGCCAGTCCGTTCGCTGAGGCATTCGTCGTGATCCCACCCGTCACCGTCGCGATCAGCGTGAAGTCTTCCGCGTTCTCATCCAGCAGATCATCCGTGATCGGCGTGCGCACCAGCACGCTCGTCTGGCCCGCGGCGATCGTCGCGCTGCCGGCGGCCAGCCACGTCGTCCCGCCATCGGTCGAGACTTCCAGCGCGGCCCCGTAGTCCGTGCCAGCGCCCAGCGCCGAACCGTCGGCGAGCGCCAGGCTCACCGTCACCGGTGTCGTCGAGGCGTTGGACAAGGTGACCGCAAACACCGCATGCGCGTCCGTGCCCTCGGTCACGCTCACATTCGACACGCTCAGCGTCGGCGTGTCGTCGTCCGTGCCGCCGCCGCCGGTGCCGTCGTCGAGGATCGTGCCGATGCCGAGCGCATCGGTGATCGTCGCGTTGATCGGAGCGCTCAACGTCACGTTGAAG
>JANOAZ010000224.1:0-23402 GCA_031411395.1 Chthoniobacteraceae bacterium | reverse complement strand
TTGGGAATGCGCTTGTGGGCGAAACTCTGTTTCGCGTGGGAGGGGTGTCCGCGGGTGGGAGCGGTGCGCCGCCCGCAGACACCCCCGCCTGGGCAACGAAGTTGCCCTCCCAAGTGCGTTCCCAAACGGAGTTTGGGAACGAGGCGGGGAGGCGGGAGAATTGGGTATGTCGTCCAAGTCACAGTCTCATCAGTAAGAAGCGGGGCGCAGGTAGAGAGCGCTGAAGCGGATTTGATGGCTCGATTTCCCTTCGAAGGTGACGCGAACGCGGATTCGCTCGGGCAGCTCGCGGAGTTCCTCCTTCCCGCTCCAGGCGACGGGTGTTTGGAAGCCGCTCTGGCGCACGATCGCCGCGTCCTTTCCCGAGAAGCCGGGAAGCGGAGTTTCGCTGGCGCCCAGGAGTTCGACCTTCAAGGATGCCTCGTCGCCGAGGCCAGTGGCATTCAGGTAAAGGCGATGCGGAGTGCCGGGCTTCACCGGAAGGGCCGCGGTGACGAACTCGCTCGTGATGACGGGAAGCTGGTAGTCGCCGGGACCCTTGCCGGCTTCCTCCGCGACCAGTTCGCCGAAGCGGTCGCGCGGCAGCGTGGCGATCCCGACTCCACCGCGCGGTGCGCCGCGATGCCGCGGGTCCCATGCGCCGTAGTAGATGACCGTTTGTTCGCCGATGTTTTCAAAACCCTGCCCCTGCAGGACACCTCCTTCATCCCATGCGCCGTCCTCGCCGTGGTGAAGGAAAGTCCACTCGTGGGCTGGTTCGCGGAAGTGCAGCCCGTCATTGCTGACCACGAAGCCGAGATCGACGGTGATGTCCTTCCACTCCTTTGCGCCGTGCCATTGGCCATGGATGCCGAGCAGCACGTTGCGGCGATTCCACACGCTGATGCCCTCGTGATTTTGCTCGCCCTCGAGACTGCGGCCCGCGCCCAGCAGCGTGTGCTGCGCGGTGCGGACGAAGGCGAGGCTGCTCGTCGGCGACCAGTGGATGAAATCCGGCGAGCGATACGTTCGCACCACGCGCCCGTGGTAAGGGCGCGTGGCGTTCATCGCATTCTGACCGCAGATGTAATACATGCCGTCCCACCGATACAGCCCGCCGCAGGGCTCGAAGTGAACGGCGGGCAGCACGAGATCCTCCTTCTTTAACTCCGCCTTCTGCGGCTTCGCGTCGGTGAGCAGCTTCCATCGCAATCCATCCGCGCTCGCAAACGGCGCGAGGGTGCCGAGGCGCGTGTGGTGGCGAAAGTAAACGTGGGTGGAGATCTTGTAGCGGTGCTCCGCGTTGGGATCCTCCGGGTCCGCGAGCACCTTCACATTCACGAAACCCAGCGGCGCGGGTTCGATGAGGATGAGGTTGTTGTTCTTGTTTCCGCGAAACTCAACGAGTCCCAGGTTGGGCTTGATCCAGTGAATGCCATCCTCGCTCTCCGCGTACGCTGCGCGCCACCGCGCGGAGGCCACCTTGTTGGCGGTGTCGTCGAAGGCGACATACCACATGCGGAAACGGCCGCCCTCACGAATCACCGATCCGTAGAATTGCACCCCCATGGCGTCGGGCGTTCCGGGCTGGCCGCGGGGCACCACCGGATTGGCGGGATGCTTCGCGGGGGACCGCATCTCGAGCCGGAGATTCTGCGTATGCGGGATCGAGACATCATCGAACGCGAACACCGTGGTGCTGCTCGCCTCATCGAAAAGCTCCGCGGCGCGCGACGTGGAGAGACTCGGAAGGAGCAGCCCGCTGAACGCGAGGCACGCACCGGCATTCCTGAAGGGATTCGCGAACATGGCGGCGAAATTCACGGCACAAAAAGGAACTCGTTGCTGTTAAAGAGCGCGCGGCAAAGCGTCGCCAGACCGTGCTCGCGCACGACGGGATCGGCATCGCGGAGTTCGTCGGCGTTTGGGTTGCGGTTGAAAGCGAGCTGCCAGGCCCGGCGGATCTGAGCGGCCGCGTCGCCTCCGGCCTCCGCCTTCACGCGGGCCGCAAACGCGTTGGACTCGTCGATCGTGAAGCGACTGTTGAAAAGGTTCAGAGCCTGGATCGGCGTGGTGGATTCGCGGCGGCGCGCGGTACTCTGGCCGGCGTCGGGGCAATCGAACGCGCCGAACACCGCCTCGCGCTCGCGGCGCACTTTGTGCGCGTAGATCATCCGGCGCAGCCCGTCGCCCGTGAAGGATTCGACGGGCGTGAAGCCGCTCAGCCCGCCGCGTTTGTCGAAGAGATCGAAGCCGCGCCCATACATCTTCAGGTCGAGCCGCCCGCTCACCGCGAGCATGGAGTCGCGGATGGTTTCAGCTTCCAATCGGCGTGACGGGAATCGCCACAGCAGGCGCACATCGGCGTCGGTCAATTGCGGATCGCGGATTGCGAATTGCGGGTTGGCGGAAGCGTCCGTCGGGGGCGTCTTCGAATTCGCAATCCGAAATCCGCGATCCGCAATGGCCGCGCTCTGCCGATACGTCGCGGAAAGTACAATGAGCCGGTGCAGGCGCTTGATCGACCAGCCGGAGCGGACGAATTCCTGCGCGAGCCAGTCGAGCAATTCGGGGTGGGTGGGCTTCACGCCGCTGCGGCCGAAATCGCTCGGCGTGTCCACGAGGCCGGCGCCGAAGTGCCCCTGCCAGATGCGGTTCACGATTACGCGCGCGGTGAGCGGATTCGCCGCGCTCGCGATCCAGTCGGCGAGCGCCTTGCGCCGCTCTTGTTCCGCGGATTCCTTGGAAAGGGTCAACGTGCCGAAGGTGCTGAGCACGGCCGGGACGACTTCGGCTTTCGGTTGTTCGGGATCGCCCCGATTCAGGAGGTGGATTTCATCGGGCATGCGGAACTTGCCCGCGAAGGCCTTCTGCCCGTTCTCCGCGGCTTTCAGTTTTGCCTCCACCGCCGCTTTCTCCCGCATCGACGCAGTCGCTTCCTTTGCCTCGTCCTTGCTCAGTCCCTTGGTGGAGAACGCCACGGGCTTGTCCTTGCTTCCGGCTGGCGCGCGATCCGTCGAGTCCGCCACCGCACGCCATTCGCCGGAGGCATCGGCGACTTCGATCAGGTAATCCGTGGCGAGACGATCGGTGAATTTGCCCTCGCGATCGCGTCCCCATACCACGCGATCGATCGTTAGCTCCGCAGGCAGTTCCAGCACCACCCAACCCCTGCCCTTCTCATTCGACATCCAACTTCGCGAGTTGCCGTATTGCCCGTCGTTGATGTGCCGCAACTCGTGTCGGTCGGCGACGAGGGTGTCGCCGGAAGACGTGGCGATGGCGCCTTCGCTGGCGAGCCCGACGCTGCGGCCCGCCGTGTCGAAGATTTCCAGCTCGTCGATGCACGGTTCCCGGTTGTTCGTTTCGCGGATGGTGAAGCGCACGCGCTTCGCCTTCGCCGGCGAAAACCGATCCGTGTTCATGCGGGCATTAACCACCGGGCGCGCGGCGCCTGCCTTCGCCAGCGGGACGAAACGCGCGAGTTGCTGGTCGATCTTCGCGAGCTGGGAAGTGAGCTTCTTCGCCTCCAGCCGCAGGGCCTCGGCTTCCGGCGTGTGCAGGTCGCGGTCCTGATATTCCACGCCGGCGACGAACGCCTGCATCGCGTAGTAGTCGTGCTGCGAGATGGGATCGAACTTGTGATCGTGGCAGCGCGCGCAGCCCACGCTGAGTCCGAGGAAGGTCTGCCCGATGTTCATCACGATCTCATCGAGCGCGTCCTGCCGCGCGAGACGCTTCGAGGGCTCATCCTTCCCGATCTGCCCCGGCAGCAGCACGGAGGCAGTAATGAGAAAGCCCGTTGCCGTTTCTTCCCCCAGCGCATCGCCGGCGATCTGTTCGCGGATGAAGCGGTCGTAAGGCGTGTCGTTGTTGAAAGCGCGGATCACGTAGTCGCGATACGGCCACGCATTTGGCCGCTCGGTGTTCACCTCAAAGCCATGCGTGTCCGCATACCGCACCACATCGAGCCAGTGCTGCGCCCAGCGTTCGCCGTAACGCGGGGCCTTCAACAGCTCGTCCACCGCCGCGGCCAATGCGGATTGATTCAGGCTTCCGCCTTCACCCTTCGGGTCGCCTTCGGCGATCTGTCTCGCTCCGCTCGGCTGCGGATTGTGGATTGCGGATTCAATGAACGCCGCCACTTGCTCCGGCGTCGGTGGCAGTCCCGTGAGATCGAATGACACGCGCCGCAGCCACGTCACGCGATCCGCTTCCGGCGCGGGTTGCAAGCCTTCCGCTTCCAGCCGCGCGAGGATGAAGCGGTCCACTTCGTTGCGCGGCCACGCGTGGTCCTTCGTTTCCGGCGGTGTGGGATTTGTCACCGGCCTGAAGGACCAGTGATCGCGCTTGTCCTCGATCTTCACGAGATCCACGCCATCCGGCCACACCGCACCTTGTTCGATCCACGCGGTGAGCGTGGCGATTTCCGCCGCCGACAAGCCTTTGCCCTTCGGAGGCATCCGCTCGTCCTTGTCTTCGCTCTTCACCATTTGCAGCAGCGGACTGTCGGCGGGTTTCCCTGCGACGAAGATGGCCGGGTGTTCGTCGCCGCCCTTGAGGGCCGCCGCCTTCACATCCAACCGCAGCCCGGACTTCTGCTTCTTCTCGCCGTGGCACTCGTAGCAGTGCTTTTGGAAAATGGGCCGCACCTCGCGCGCAAAATCGACGGGAGCGGCAGCGGCCGTGGAGATGCCGAGAGCGGCGATGATCGCGAGACGGGAGACGGGGGTCACGGGTGTCCTATGTAAATCGGAATCAGCCGCGCAGCCAGGCATCGCGATGCTGGGCGACGAAGCCGTCGTCGTGAAGATGCGGGTAGGCGCGATGGACGCGGTCGATCTCGGCGAGCTGGCCGGGGCTGAGGGTCTCGTCTTCGTCGAGACACCAGAGGCCTTCGAGCAGGCCCTGGCGGCGGAGGATTTCGTGGAGGCCGGCGATGCAGCCGCGGAAGCGATGGGCGGCGTCGAAGAAAGCGGCGTTGGCATCGGTGATCTCGACGCCGAGGCGCAGGAGGTCGGCGCTGGCAGCGGCGTCGCGGCAGCGCACCTGGAGTTCCACGGCGCGTTTCGTCCACACGGCCCAATGGCCGAGCAGGCCGCCGACGATGCGGCGCTCGCGTCCATCGAAGCGGAAGGGCGTGAGGAGATCGGCGACGATGTTGTCGTCGTTGCCCGTGTAGAGCGCGATGTCCTCGCGGCCGGCGGCGATCACAGCGCGCACGACGTCGAGCGTCTGGTAGCGATTGAACGGTGCGATCTTGATCGCGACGACATTTTCGATCTCCGCAAAACGGCGCCAGAACGAATACGGCAGCGCGCGCCCGCCAACGCTGGGCTGGAGATAGAATCCGATGACAGGGATGACCTCGGCCACGGCGCGGCAGTGGCTGATCAGGGCATCGTCATCCGCCTCGCGCATGGCTCCGAGACTGAGCAGCGCGGCGTGGTAGCGCAGGCCACGGATGAGGTGCGCCTCAGCGACGGCCTGCTTCGTCTCGCCGCAAATCCCGGCGATGCGCACGAGTGGCTCGGGAGCGCGATCCATCTCCTCCGCGGCGAGGGTGAGGACGGGTGCGAAGAGGCCGATCTCCGGATCGCGAATGGCGAACTGCGTGGTATGGACGCCCACGGCGATCCCGCCGACTCCGGCGGCGAGGTAGTAGCGGGTGAGCGCGCGCTGGCGGCGTTCATCGAGACGGCGCTGCGCGGTGAGCGCGAGCGGATGGGCGGGAATGGCGAGGCCGCCGAGGAGGCGGGCGAGGAGGTCAGTGCTCACAGCTTCATCGCGTAATGGATCTGCCGTCCCACTTCGACAAAGCCGCAGGACGGGTAGAGGTGCTGGCCGACCGGATTGTTGTCCATGGTTTCGATCATGGCGAAGCTCATGCCTTCGCGCCGGAAGTAATCGAGGGCGAACTCGATGAGCTGGCGGCCGAGGCCGCGGCCACGCGCGGCCCTGGCCACGGCGAGGTTCGGGATTCGTCCCTTGCCCGCTTCGCGATCGAGGCGGGTGGAAATATAGCCGACCACTTTCCCATTTTCCTCCGCGACAAAAATGCCGCTGGGGTTCGCCTCGCAGTCTTCGTCCACGTGCCGCGCCTTGCGCCAGCGCCAGTCGTGTCCCGCCATCGGACCGAATTGCTTTTCGACATTCTGGTCGATGGCGATGCCGTCGAAGGCCTCGATCGTCATGCGCCGGAGTTCGTCGAGGTCACTGAGTTGGCAAGGCCGGATGGTCATGGTCAAAAGCGTCCGTCGGTGGTTTCAAAATGCGTGGGCTTGCCCGCCGTGACACCACCGAGCCGCACCCAATGCGCGGTCGCGGCAATCATTTCCTCCAGCGAAACGGCGGGCGGTCCGAACCACTCGTGGGAACGCGATGCATCCCAGATCCACGCGGTTGCGCCTTCCTGGCCGGTGAAGATCGGCGCCCGGTCGAGCAACTCTCCAAACCGCTGCGCCAGCGGGCGAATCGACACGCGCTCCATGCCCGTGACGTTCAGCGCGATCGGCGGCGAAGCGGTGTGCGCGAGGCATTGAATCGCGCGTGCGTTTGCATCGCCCTGCCAGATGACACGGGCCGCACCCATGGTGACATCCACGGGCTGCCCCCGGGCCACCTTCGTCGCGACATCGAGGAGCACGCCATAGCGCAGGTCGATCGCGTAGCAGAGTCGGAAGAGCAGCGTCGGAGTGCCATGCTGCTTCGCGAAATGTGTGAACACCCGCTCGCGACCGACGCAGGAATTCGCATACTCGCCCGGCGGCCCGAGGGGGTCGCCTTCCTTCGCGCCCGGACCCTCCAAAGGCATGAGCGGATAGACGCAGCCGGTAGAAAATACGACGATGCGCGAGTGGGCAAAACGTTCGGCCACGATCGCCGGGACCAGCGTATTCATCACCCACGTCAGTTCCGGCGCGTCGCTCGTTCCGAACTTCTGCCCCGCCATGAAGATGACATTGGGCGCATCCGGCAAAGCCTGGACCGCCGCTCGATCCATCAAATCACAGGCGGTCGTTTCCACGCGATGCTGCCGCAATTCTGCCGCCGTCGCCGAAGCGGAAAAGCGCGACACCGCAAAGACCCGGCGCGCGTGCTGTCCGATCTCGTCCAGTGCTCGCCGGGTCATGCGCGCCAGCGTCGGGCCCATCTTGCCTCCCGCCCCGAGCACCATCACATCGCCCTCGATCGCGCCCAGAGTATCGCGCACGCCTTGCGTCGGCTGGCTGAGTTGCTCTTCGAGATCGGAGACCGTCAGCAGTGGTTTCATCGCGGCGCGATTTTCACGGACAGATAAGGTGGCGGGCGATCACTTGTTCCCGGCCTTTTTCATCGGTGCATTCACGCTCCAGTTCGGCGAGGGCACATGCGAAGCGGTCATGAAGTCCCGCATCTGCCGCACGACTTCGGGCTGTTGCGCGGCGAAATTGTTCGCCTCCATTTGGTCTGCTCTCAGATCGTAGAGTTCGAAGGTGTCCCGGGCGGCGAGGTAGTGCCCCTTCCACTTTCCCCAGCGAACGGCCTGCTGAAATCCGCCGCTGTATTGCTCCCAGTACATCATGCGCATCCTCAACTCGCTCTGCGTCTGCCCGAGGAGGGTCGGCAGGACGCTGATGCCATCCACCTTGCTCGTGACCTTCGCCCCGCCGATCTCGCAAAGCGTCGGCAGAACGTCGGCGAAATACCAAGGCGCATCGCTGACCTTTCCCGCGGCGACTTGGCCCGGCCAGCGGACGATCATCGGCACGCGCAAGCCGCCTTCGGTTTGCGCGCCCTTTTTCCCGCGGAATGGGCCGACGCTGTCGAGCACGCCGTCGCGGCGTTCCACTCCACCATTGTCCGAGCAGAAAAACACGGCCGTCTTTTCATCGAGGCCGAGTTCCTTCAGCAAAGCCATCAGGCGGCCGAGATCGCGGTCGAGGCGCGTCACCATCGCGGCGTGCACTTTGAAATCCTGCGGCCAGTCCTTGTCCGCGTAGGATTCGAGGCTCGGCACGACATATTTGCCGTGCGGCAGGGTCCACGGCAGGTAGAGGAAGAAGCGCTGTTCCCGGTGCCGCCGCACAAAGTCGAGGGAGAACTCCGCGATCAGGTCGTGCGAATACTCGTTGGTCTGTCCGTTCAAGTTGCCCTTGAGCGTCACGCGCTCCGTGTTCTTCCAGAGGTAGTCGGTGTAATAAGTATGCGCGTGGTTCTGGTTGAGGTAGCCGAACCATTCGTCGAAGCCCTTCGCGTTTGGGATCCCCGTCGAGTCCGGCTCGCCGAGGCCCCATTTGCCGGTCATGCCGGTGACGTAACCGGCCCGTTTGAGCAGCATCGCCACGGTCACGTCCTCCGGCTCCAGCGGCACGCGGCGTTCCTTGCCGACTCCGCCGACCATGCCCGCATTGCCCCTCACGCGGGTGTGGCCGAGATGCTGGCCGGTCATCAAGACGCTGCGCGAGGGCGCGCAGACCGAGGCGCCCGCATAGACATCGGTGAAGCGCGTCCCTTCCCGCGCGAGCCGGTCGATGTTTGGCGTCTGAATGTGCTTCTGGCCGTAACAGCCGGCGTCTCCCCAGCCCAGGTCGTCCGCCATGAGGTAGATGATGTTTGGCTTCGCGTCGGCGGCGGAAGCGCGACCGGCGGCAAACGCGCAGAGCGCCGCGACGAGCAGATGCAGGGGAGTCGGGATCTTCATGGGGGACAGGGATTCATGCCGAGTGGATGGCTTCCGCGACGCGGTTCGCCGTACGTGTGGCGGCGTCCATGCCGTGGGGCATGTTGTCGTAGGCCGCGCCGGCGAAATGAATGCGTCCCACGGGTGCGCCGAGGTGCGGCCACATCTTGCGCAGATCGCCAAATGCGAACGCGAGCCGCTCGCAGCCAAAGCAGGTGGGCTCCTCCTTCCACCACTGATGGACGATGCAGCGTTCGATCGTGTCCTCTGCTTTGCCGGGATAGAATTTGCGGAACGCGGCCAGCGCGTCCTCTTCGTTCTGCACCGCCTGGCCGCTGCCCATCAGCACGCAGCTTTCGCCCGGCACATCGTCCGCGGTCTCATAGACGAGCACCATGTTCCGGTCGCCGGTCTCGAGGTTGATGCTCGGCACGTCGCCTTTCCAGAATGGCGTGCGCGCTTGCAGGAGCACGCGCGATTGCATGCCGATGTTCACGTGGCGGAGCGCGTACGCTTTTGCCTCCGGCCATGCGGGCGCTACGGCGACGCCCGCGAGAAGGAGCGGCGACAAGCAGACGACGAGGTAGTCGGCGCTGAGTTGCTGCGGCTTGCCGGCTTCGGTGAAAGTCACGCGCACGCCCCAGTCGCCATGCTCGATCGCGGTGACGGGGCAGTTCTTCCGCACGCGCTCGCCGAGCTTTGCCGCGAAGGTGTCGGGCAGGAGTTGGTTGCCGCCTTTGAGGTGGAAGACGTTGCGGGAGAATGTCGGCAGTCCGCGCAGCTTGCGGATTGCATCCTGCCAGAGCCGGAAGAGCGCGGAGACATCGCTGCTCGTCGCCGGCTTTTCGGGCGTGCTGCGCCTTCCGCCGATGAAGCGGAGCGCCGCCGCGGACGCGCCATCCTGCGCGAGCAGATCGCCGAGCAGCACGTCGTCGAGATGATCGAGGCCGAGGCCAAAAGGTTGATGTTCGTCGGTGAATTTTTCGACGTAGGGCGCGAAGTAGAGCGTGCTCAGGGCAGTCCACCCGTGCTCGGCGATGTGGGCGGTCTCGCGCTCGTTGAAGCCGAAGGCCTTCACCACCGCGCGATCGGCGAGTTGGGCCTCGGTGAACCACTGACCGTCGATCTTCCGAAGCATGTCCTGCCGCCGCTTCCAAGGCATCGCGGGCAGGTCGAACTTCGCGACGTATTTCCAATACTGCTCGTAGCCCGGTTTGGTGAAGTGCTCGGCGCCAACGTCAGCATAGAGCCCATCGGGCAGCGGATCGCGGATCGTTTTCACGTGTCCGCCGGTGCGGCGCGAGGCTTCGAGCACGGTGACTTCGTGCCCGCGTTCCATCAGTTCGTAAGCGCAGCAAAGTCCGCCGATGCCACCGCCGGCGACGATCACGCGTTTGCGCGTCGGCGGTGCCGCGGAGATCCCACCCGCGAGCAGCAGGGTGCCCGCGGTTTGCAGCGCTTTGCGGCGGGTGATCGCGTTCATCAGATCCGCAGGAAAATTTTCCGCCGGTGCATCCAGAAAAGGAATAGCCAGAGCACGAGCAGCGTGGCGCTTCCGAGCAGGAGCGGCTCATAGAGTTTTCCCAAAACGAGGAAGGTGTCCTTTCCAAAATGCGTCGTCAGCGTCGAGCGGATGAAGCCGGCGAAGAGGTGATCCATGCAGTAGGCCGCGATGGAGTTCAGACCGATGACGATCAACGGAAACGCCCACGCGCGCCGCTCCCAGACATCGACGACGAGGTAAAACGCGGCCATGAGGAGCAGACACCAACCGCCGCTGAAAAGCGTCCAGCTCGGCGTCCAGATGCGCTTCACCACCGGGCAGACGCCGAGCGCGCCAAGCAACCAGCCGCTTGCGAGGGCCACGGCTCCGGCGACGATGAGCCAGCGGATTTTCTGCGCCGGCGTGCGCTCGCTGCGGAGGGTTTCACCCGCGATCAGGCCGAGGATCATGGTCGCGAGAGTAGGGATGAAGCTGAGCGTGGCGTAGCCGCCGGGATGAAACAGGTATGGCTTCTCGCGAGGGAAGAGATTGAGGAACTGCAAATCGAAGGCACGGGCAAGGTGGCTGTTTTTGTTCCAGTGCGCGGCGAAGCCGCTGAGGCCATGCTGCGCGAACCAGTCGGGCGGCACGCCGACGCGGGCGTAGTCGAAGCCGGCGCCGGGCACCGGGTAGAGCGCGAAGGCGGTCCAGTAGCCGGCAAGCAGGAGGCCGAAGGCGATCCACTGATCGCGCACCGGGCGGAAACCGAGCAGGAAGAGGAAGCCGTAGCCGAGGCCGATCTGCGAGAGGGTGTCTTCGAAGGTGAAGACGGTCTGTGGCTTGTTCACGCTGCGCAGGAAAACGCCGAGCGCGATGAGGATCAGCGCCCGGCCGAAGGCGTGGACAGCGAGGCGTCCGCGCGTCTGACCGCGAGCCAGTCGCGCCGCGATGGAAAATGGCAGCGCGACTCCGACGATGAAGGAAAACGATGGCTGGATGAGATCGTGCAACGAGCAGCCGATCCACTCGACGTGCGATTGGTGGAAGCCGAGGAACGCCCAGATGGCGCTTTCCGGGAGGGCTTTCGCGACCTTCGCGAGAGCGATCATGCCGGCCATCATCAAGAGCATCACGAAGCCGCGGTAGGCATCGAGCGAGACGAGCCGCGGCGCGGGCGCGGGAGATGTTGCGGGGGGCATGGAGCGGCGTGAAGAATCTACTTCGCCATCAGGTAGGTGAACAGGTCGCGCGTCTGCTCGGGGGTGAGCGCGTTGAGCAGGCCCTCTGGCATCAGCGAGGTCGGCGAGGCGATCAGCGACTTGATGTCTTCGCGGGCGATCTTCGTCTTGTTACCGGCGGCATCGAGCATCGTCACAAACTGCGGTGTGGTTTCCGCGACGAAGCCCGCGAGGACCTGGCCATCTTTGGTGGTGAGATTGTTCAGCGTGAATTCTTCACGAATGCCGAGGCTCGGATCGACGATCGCGGGGAGCATGAAGTCGAGGTTGTCACGTTCGTAGCCGCTGAGGTCGGGGCCGATCTTGCCGCCCTCGCCATTGAGGGCGTGGCACACCGCGCAGAGTGCCTTGAAAGTCTCGCGGCCCTTCGTCGCATCGCCCTTTTTCGCGATCGTCACACGCAGGTTCTTGATCAGATCCTCCTTCTCTTTCGGCGACGCGCGGAGATTGCCCCAGTGTTTTTTGATGAGCAGATCGCTCTGCGGATCGCCGAGCTTTTGCATCGCGAGGAGATTGCTCACCGAGACGTGCTCCTTCTTCACCTGCTCGCGATCGACGAGATCAAGGAGGGAGCGGGCCCAATCCGCGCGGCTGCTCAGCGCGTTGATCGCGGCGGCGCGCACCTTCGTGCTGAAGCCCGGGAAAAGTTCGATGATCGTCTGGCCGACTTCGGGTGTGTTGAAGCGCGAAAGAGCGTTGAGCAGATCGAGCCGGGCGGGGTCCGCTTTCTCTTTTTTCAGAAGAGCGGTGATGATCGGCACGGCGGCGTCGATGCGGCGTTCGGCGAGGAGTTCGAGCAGCGCCTTGCGCTCGGCGGCGGACGTCTTCCGATCGGTGAGCGCCTGCACGGCGGCCTCGGCGGCGGGAGGATGACCGAGGCGGAGCGCGCAACTCACCAGCCCCGCGGTGTGCGGGCGCTCGGCCCAGGCCCGCGCGATCTGCTGCTGCAAAGCCGCGGGCACGCTCGCGACGCGGTCGCCTTGCAGGCCGGCCTCCATGCCCTTGATCAATTCATCGACAAACTCCGCACCCGGCGCCATCGCGAGAAGCTGCGCGGCGGTGGCGAAGTTCTCGTCCGTCCGCTCGGCCGTGTAACGCTGGCCGAGTCGCGCGACGATGAACTTCTGAACGATCGGCGTGCGCCAAAGCGCGGAATCCTTGAGGAGGTCGAGCACTTGGGCGCGGTCGCTCGTGGCTTTGCTTTCCAGCGCCCACCAGAGGAGCAGCGGGAGATGTTTGTCCTCGGCGTCCTCGGCGCGGTAGAGCGCCTCGCGCAGGATGGGCAGCGCGTTCACGCCGGGCAGGCGCTTGGCGGAACTCGCGAGCTGCGCGCGGACCTGCGCTTCGGCTTCGGTGCGGGCGATGGCTTCCAGCTTTGTCTGGAGCGTCGCGGGGAGCGGCTGTGGCCGGCGGGTGGAACTGCCGTAGCGCGCGGGCGGGTAGCGGTCGCCGATTAAGCGCACGGTCCAGTAGCGCACGAACTCGTCTTTGTGCTCCAGCGTCTGCAACGCGACTTCATCGGTAAAACCGCCGCACGCATTCAGCGCCCAAAAACATTCGAGCGCGAATTGCCCGGTGTTTTCCGCGACGAGTTTTCGAAGCTTCGGCGCGAGGCTCGCGTCGTGTCGGTCGTGGAAGATGCGGATCGCCGTCTGGCGGAAAAACTTGTTCGGGTTCCGCAGCGTCTCGATCAGTTCGTCGTTGGTGCCCTTCGTGAGATCGAATGGCTTCGCGGGCTTCGCGTTCTCCGCTTCGAGCCGATAGATGCGGCCGTGTTCCTTGTCCCAAGTGTCGCGCGGGTCCACATGGCTCAGCCGGCTGTCGTACCAGTCCGCCATGTAGATCGCGCCGTCGGGCCCGACCTTCGTATCCACGGGACGAAACCAGCGGTCGTCCGTGAGCACGAGCGGATCGATGTCGTCGGTGCGAAAGGTCGAAGTGTCGCGCGACAGCTTCGCCGCCATCACGCGATTCATGAGCGACATCGGCGAGATAAGGAAACCTTCGAGCTGCGGAATCGCGCCACCTTCATAGATGCACATCGTCTGGGTGAAGCGAGGTGCGTAGCCCTTCTGCGTCATGTGCTCGAACCAGCCGAACGAATACGGATTCATCAGCGGTCCGTGCTTGCCCCAGCCTTTGATTCCGGCGCTGCCTTGCGGGTAATACATCCCGCGGGTGTCGCCGAAGTTCGTGCCGGAAAACGCGCGCCCCTTCGCATCGAACTCGAAGCTGAACGTGTTGCCGCCGCCTTCCGCGAAGACTTCGAAGTCCTCCGTCTCCGGATGATAGCGCCAGATCGCCTGGCCGAGAAATTTCACGCCTTTCACCTCCGCCGTGCAGGTGCTGCCGTGCGCGCCGTAGAGCCAGCCATCGGGCCCCCACGCGAGGCTGTTCGCGCCGGAGTGCGTGTCCTCGATTCCGAAGCCGCTCAGCGCGACCTTGGGATTGCCGTCCGGAATGTCGTCGCGATTTTTGTCCGGATAAAAAAGCAGGTAGGGCGGATTCAGCACCCACACGCCACCGCGGCCGGTCACGACGCTGCGGGTGATGTTGAGGTCGGAGAGGAAATCCTTGTGCGACTCGAAGACGCCGTCGCCGTCCTTGTCTTCGAGAATGGTGACGCGGTCCTTGCCCGGAAAATGATTCGGCGGCGGCGGCGGCACCTTGTCGAAAACTGCGCGCAGGTATTCGTCATACTTCACCACCTTCAATCCCGCCGGGAACGGGTACTGGAGATACTGCACGACCCACATCCGCCCGCGTTCATCGAAGTGGAGATTCAGCGGCTGCGCGATGATCGGCTCGTGGGCGACCACTTGCATCTTCAATCCAGGCGCGACCTTGAAATGCCGGATCGTCTCCCCGGGCGTGAGCGGTTTCGATCCATCCTCGAGCGCACCCTTGCCCTTGAAGCTTTTCACGAAGGCTTCGAGCGAAGGGTCCACATCGGGTGTCGCTTGCGCGAACAAAGCGGGGGTAGTTGCGCGGAGCAGGATCGCAGCGCAGAGCAGGCGGAAGAGTGGCTTCATGGGGAGGTGCGGTTAGTTGACCGTAGTGAGCGGGATTTCATGGAGAAAAAACGAGGGCGGAGCGAACACCGATGTGAGCGGAGTGGGCCTCCGCCGCGAAGCGCCAATGAAAAAAGGCCGTCATCCTGAGCTTGCGAAGAATGACGGGGTTTTCCGATCCGCCGCCACGTGCCCCGATTCCGCCTCGGCGGGATTGAGAAATCGCCCGCGTGGCGTATTCGTTTCGCCCATGTTCCGTTTCCGCAGCCTTCTCCCCGCCGTGCTCGGCTGGCTGCTCTTGTCGAGCGCAGTGCCTGCGGCGACGCCACCCTTCGCGGAGGCCGGGACGGCCTTTTTGGAGAAGCATTGCGTGGCGTGTCACGGGAAGGAGAAGCAGAAGGGCGGGCTGACGCTCAACCAGTTTCGCGATGATTCTTCGGTGCTGCGCGCGCGGCGGACCTGGAAGGAAATCCTCAACATGGTCGAGAGCGGCGAGATGCCGCCGGAGGATCGCGAGCAGCCGACGGCGGAGGAACGAAAGGGTTTCATCGCATCGGCCACCGCCGTGTTTGCGCGCGCGGAGAATGCGAAGCCCGACCCGGGACGCCTGACGCTGCGGCGCCTCAACCGCACGGAATACAACAGCACGATCCGCGATCTGCTCCACGTGGAGTTCCGGCCGGCGGATGATTTCCCCAGCGACGAAGTGGGCCACGGCTTCGACAACATCAGCGATGTGCTCTCGGTCTCCCCTCTGCTCATGGAGCGTTACCTCGATGCGGCGGAGCGCGTCGCGGAGATGGCGATCCCGCTCAATGCGGCGAGTCCGCCGAAGCGGACTCTGCGCGCCCTCTACTGCGAGCCAGCGTCGCCGGCCACTCCGAAGGACATTTTCCGGCCGCTGAATGCGGCGCAAAAAGAGGCGGTGCTTTCCGGTCCGTTGAACACACCGGTGCGCATCGCACCGGACGGTGACTACATCATGCGCGCGCGCCTTTACGCGAAGCCGGGAACGGGAAAGCCGGTGCGCGTGGCCCTGCTCATTTCCGGCCCGCAGATCGAGAGCCCTTCGCCGCCGGGGGAGATGGCGAAGCTCGACGGCGTCGCGACGCGGGCGATCACGCCGGGGAGAATCCTGAAAGTCGTCGAGGTGACGGCGCGCGATGAGAAGACGGCACAGGTCATCGAGGTAAAGATCCCGCGGACCAAGGGGGTGGAGCGGATCGCATTTGCCGCGCTGAAACCCGAGGAAGGACCGCCGCCGACGCTCTTTGTGGAGTGGGTGGAATGCGAAGGCCCGATGGACCCGCGCACGCCGGCGACGAAGGCGCTGATGGTTTTCACTCCGGGCAAGTCGCAGCGCGAGCAGGCGGGCGAGGTGCTCTGGCGCTTTGCTTCGCGGGCCTGGCGGCGCCCGGTGGAAAAGGAGGAGATCGATCGGCTCGTCGCGCTGGTCGATTACGCGATCGCGCACAATGACTCGTGGGAGGAAGCGCTGCGGCGCGCGGTCAGTGCGATCCTCGCGTCGCCGAAGTTTGTCTTCCGCATGGAGCCCGACGATGAGCCGGGGAATCCGGAGCCGCATCCGCTGAATGACTTTCAACTCGCGACGCGGCTCTCGTATTTCCTGTGGAGTTCGTGTCCGGACGAACCGCTGCTGCAACTGGCGTACGAAAAAAAGCTCGCGGGAAATCTCGACGGGCAGGTGCGCCGAATGTTGGACGATCCGCGCGCGGATGCGCTGGTGGAGAACTTTGCGATCCAGTGGCTGCAACTCGGGCGACTGGCCTCACACAGCGCCGATTCCAAGACCTTCCCGAACTGGCGGCCGGAACTGCGCGCCGCGATGCTCGAGGAAACGCGGCGGTTCGTGCGCGAGATCGTGGAGGACGATCACAGCATCCTCGATCTGCTCGACGGCAGCTTCACCTGGCTCAATCGGCCGCTCGCCGAACTCTACGGGATCGCCCCCGGGATCAAGGACGGTGAGTGGAAGCGAGTCTCGCTCGCGGATACACCGCGCGGCGGGCTGCTCACCCAGGCCAGCGTGCTGACCGTGACTTCCAATCCGACCCGCACCTCGCCCGTGAAACGCGGCAAGTGGGTGCTCGAACAACTGCTCGGCGCGCCGCCGCCACCCGCGCCGCCGAACGTACCCTCGCTCGATGACCGCAACCGCAAGGAACTCACCGGCACCTTCCGGCAAAAGCTGGAGCAGCACCGGGCGAACCCGAACTGCGCGGGTTGCCACGCGAAGATGGATTCCTTCGGGCTGGCTCTGGAGAATTTCAACGGCGTCGGCCAGTGGCGCGATCGTGATGAAAGCGGCACGCCCGTGGACGCGAGCGCCTCACTCGGCACGCGGAAGCTCAAGGGACCAACCGATCTCAAGGCATTGCTCCGCGAGCGCCGCAGAGATTTCGCCCGCTGCTTCACGGAAAAGATGATGATCTACGCCCTCGGCCGCGGCCTCGATTATTACGACGACCCATCCGTCGATCGCATCCAGCGCGCCCTCGCGGCGAACGACTACAAGTTCTCCGTGCTGCTCACGGAGATCGCGAAAAGCGACGCCTTCCGCCTGCGCCGGGGCGCGGGCCAGACGACCATGGACACCGCGCAGAAAAAATGAAAACGCCCCTTCCAAAACACGGTCATCCTGAGCGAAGCGCCGCGCGGGCGAACGCGGGGCGGCGCGGAACTCCGCTCAGCCGGAACGATGCAGTTGAGCCGCAGATGGACGCAGATGAAACGCAGATGGGAAACAGGGGGCGTAGGGCAATCGGCATGCGTGAGCGCGATACTCGAAAAGGTGATCTCATTTCCCCCGCTATTCCTCTCCGCCTCCGCATCTGCGTTCATCTGCGTTCATCTGCGGCTCATTCCAACTGCATGGATACGGCTCAGGATCACCGTCGTTAAAGAGAGCCACCACCCATGAACACTCCCCACCTCTCCCGCCGCACCATCCTCCGTGGCCTCGGCACCGCGATCGCACTGCCGTGGCTGGAGTCGATGGGGGCGCTCACTTCATGGGCCGCGGACGCCTCGGGCAAACGCGCGGCGCCAAACCGCATGGCTTTTCTCTACGTGCCGAATGGCCAGGACATGCCGAACTGGACACCGGGCGCAGCCGGTCCGCTCGGCGAGCTTCCGCCGATCCTCGCCGCGCTCGCGCCGGTGAAGAACGATCTGCTCGTGGTCAGCGGGCTCGCGGCGGACAAGGCGCGCCCGCATGGCGACGACGGCGGCGATCACGCACGGGCGATGGCGGCCTTCCTGACGGGCGCGCAGCCCCGCAAGACGGGCGGCACGGACATCCGCGCGGGCACCTCGGTGGATCAGATCGCGTCCGCGCGGATCGGAGACCAGACGCGCCTGCCCTCGCTCGAGATCGGCTGCGAAGCGGGAAGCATGGCGGGAAATTGCGACTCGGGTTACGCCTGCATTTACAGCTCCACGATGTCGTGGAAATCGCCGACGCAACCGCTGCCGAAAGAGGTGAATCCGAAGCTGATCTTCGATCGGCTCTTCGGCGCGCAAGGCGCCACCGAGCGGGCGCAGCGCGCGACGGCGCGGAAGAGCGTCCTCGATTTCATCCGCGAGGATTCGAAGGCGCTCGCCGGGCAGGTCAGCGGGGGCGACAAGCAGAAGCTTGACGAATACTTCACTTCGATCCGGGAGGTGGAGCAGCGCATGGAACGGGCGCTGCGCCTGCCGCCGCTCCCGGCCCCGGACGGAGCGAAGGCGCCCGCGGGAATTCCCGAGAGCCAGGCGGAACATCTGCGGTTGATGTGCGACCTGCTGGTCCTCGCATTCCAGGCCGATGTCACCCGCATCTGCACGTTCACTTTCGCGAATGAAGGAAGCAACAAGAGCTACCAGGAGATCGGCGTGAATGAAGGGCACCACGAACTTTCGCACCACGGGCACGATCCGGAGAAGATCCGGAAGGTGCGCGAGATCAATCGCTTTCACATCGCCCAACTCGCGCGGCTGCTGACGCGCTTGAAAGCCATCCCGGAAGGCGACGGGACGCTGCTCGATCATTGCATGATCGCCTACGGCAGCGGGAACAGCGATGGCGACCGCCACAATCACGACGACCTGCCGATCCTCCTCGCGGGCCGCGGCGGCGGGACGATCAAGACGGGTCGCCACATCCGCCTCGCGAATGAAACGCCGGTGACCAATCTCTGGGCCTCGATGCTTGAGCGGATGGACGTGCGCGTGCCCTTCGTCGGCGACAGCACCGGGACACTCGCGGTGTTGGGGTAGAACTTTTTTGTATCCACGAGCACGGCGCGAACGTCACCTGCGGCATGAAATCACTTTGGCCCGTCCTCGTCCTTGTTTCCTCCTTCCATGCTGCGTCGGCGGAAAATGCGCCGGTCACTCCAGGAAGCAAGCCGCCCGCTGAAATCATGAAGCGCGCGCGTCCAGCGCTCGAAGCCGGGCGCAGGGCGCTGCTCGCAAAGGACGCCGCCGCGGTGCATGCGGCCGCGACCGCGGCCATCGCGGCGCTCGGTGCGTGGGCGGGCAATCCCGAGACGGCGACTCCGCATTTCACCCCGATCGAACGCGCGCCGTATAATGCGGCGAAGCTCCGGGAATACTGGCTCCGCGAAATGGACCGCGGCCGGCGCGGCGTGGTCTGGCGGAAGAATCCGAGTGGCGATCCGAAGGTCATGGAAGCCGGCCTGCGCGTGGCGGCGATTCCGCTCGCGGCGCTCGCGCGCACCGTCCCGCTTGCGCCGGAACAGGTGAAGGAGTTGACGCAGTCGGTTCGCGAAGGTGCGGATTGGCTGCTGGCCCGGCAGCATTCCGGCGGTGGTTTTCCCATGCCCGTCGGGCCCGCGCTGCACCCGCGGGAAAAGGTCGGCTACCTCATGGAGCGAATGATCAAGGAGCAGCCGGATCTCGTCGTGGATGGCTGGATTCCCGACGATCGCGGCGACGGCGGTTTACAGTTCGATAATGGACTTTGCGGCAGCGCGCTGGTCGAGGCGTGGGAACTCACGAAGGACGAGCGTTATCTCGCCGGGGCGCGCCGCGCCGCGGACTGGGCGATCACACAACCGATGGTGACCAACTGGAACTACAACGCGTTCAGTGCCGGCTTCCTCGCCCGCCTCGCCCGCGCGAGCGGTGAACGAAAATACCTGGATGCGGCGGTGGAGAAGGCGCGCGTCGGCGTGCTGCCGGGACAGATGAAAAGCGGACGCTGGTTCGATCCTCACAATGCCTGCGCGGTCTATCACAACATCCTGATGCGCGACCTTCTCGAGATCTTCGCCGCGCTCCCGGAGAGCCACGAGTTCCGGCCCGAAGTGCGCGACGCACTCGAGCGCGGGCTGAATCAAGCCGCGGACGAAACACTCGCGCAGGGATTCACCGGCACATGGACCGCGAATTTCGCCCGTGCGCTCGGCCTGCTCGGCGAGAACGCGAAATGGCGCGAGGCCTTGAACGTCTGCGTCAACGCCGCGCTCAGCGGCAAGGCCCGGGGGATCGGCGCCGACGCCGTCGGCGTGCTCGAACTCGGGACGTCGCGCTAAGCCGGAACAATGCAGTTGAGCCGCAGATGGACGCAGATGGACGCAGATGAAACGCAGATGGGAGACAGGGGTCGTAGGGCAATCGGCATGCGTGAGCGCGATACCCGAAAAGTGATCTCATTTTCCCCCGCTATTCCTCTCCGCCTCCGCATCTGCGCTCATCTGCGTTCATCTGCGGCTCATTCCAACTGCATGGATACGGCTAAGAGGGCAGGTAAAATCCCGAATCGGGTCTCTGCTCATCCGCTTTGTCCTGCTCTCGCTCTTGCTCCCATGAAGCTCGGAGGAGCAGGAGCAGGAGCAAGAGAAAGAGAAGGAGTAAGACTGCCCGCTTTCGCCTTTTTGACGTCCTCCAAGAGGATGTACCGGAAGTCTCGTGGATGATTGGACTGCGCATCCAGGCGCGCAGCGCCGCATCGTACAAGTCATTCTGAGCTTGCGAAGAACCTCTGATCCCTGCGGGCAGCGGCGGTGCGGAGCCGCCGGACATGGGGAGTCGCTCCGCACCCCCTCCGCCCGCAGAGATCAGTGGTTCTTCGTTCCTCAGAATGACGGGGTTTTGGTTTGCGCTGCGCGCGGACGGACTTCCGGTACACCCTCTACGAGGGCGGGCTTGAGTGACCCGGGGGGGGGCGAGACGGCGATCCGCCACGATCGGTGGACTCAGCCTCCGGCGAGAGGAGCTTCGATGGTGTAGAGGCGGATGGGCTGCTGCACGCCGCGCAGGGTCACCTCGGCGACTTCCCGGAAAGGCCCGCAGGCATCGCCCACCGCGTCCACCACGGCGCGGCTGGCGAGCAGGTCGGTGCCGTAGTCCTTGTTCGAGGCTTCGATGCGGGAGGTGACATTCACCGCGTCGCCGATCGCCGTGTATTCCATGCGCCGCTCGGAACCGATGTTTCCCACGATGGCGTGCCCTGAATGAATGGCCACGCCGATCCGCAAGTCCGCGCCGATCTGCCCTTTCAACTCGGCGCGCAGGATCTCGATTTCCCGCAGCATCGCCACGCCGGCGCGCACGGCCATGGTGGAATGCTCCGGGTCGTCGAGCGGCGCGCCGAAGATGGCGAGCAGCCCGTCGCCCATGAATTTGTCCAGCGTTCCGCGGTGGGCGAAAATGATCTCGATCATCCGTCCGAGAAAGACATTGAGAAATCGCACCACTTCCTCGGGCGGCACCGTTTCGCTCAGCGCAGTGAAATTCCGAATGTCCGCGATGAGCACCGTGATCTCGCGCCGTTCGCCGCGCAGCGCCGGCAGTTCACGATTGGCGAGCACGCCTTCCGCCACATCGCGCGACACGTAGCGGGTCAGCGCGCCCTTGAGCATTTCCCGGTCGCGGAGCGCGGCAGCCATCGCGTTGACGGCCTCGGCCACCGCCCCGAATTCATCCCGGCTCCGCACGGTGACGCGCGTCTCCCAGTCCCCCTCCCCGATGCGCTGCACTCCGGCGCGAATTCTCTCGAGGGGCGCATTGGCCAGGTGCGCGATCCCGAGCGCCACCAGGAGCGCCGCGGTGACTGCGCCACCCGTGGCGGTCAGGCCCATCCGCAGCAGGCCGCGCAACCGCGCCAGCACATCGTCGGCGGCGATATCCACGCCCAGCACACCGACCGCCTTCCCGTGCGAATTGCGGATCGGCGCGTTCGCGCTCAGCCAGGTCCCAAAGGCATCGCGGCTGAAAGATTCCTCCGCATACGGCCGCTCCATGCTGAGCTGCTGGCCCGTCTCGCTGACGAACGTAACCGGATCGCCGACATGCGATTTGTTCGCGTCCTCTTCCTGCGAATCCACCACGTAAACCCAGCGCGGCGGATCCTCCGCCACCCGGCGCATGGTATAGACAAATCGCACTCGCACGTCCCCGCGACGGTTTGCGTTGCGCATCGCGCGCAAGCTCCGGCGGATGGCGGTGTAGGCGGCCGAGGATTCGTCCTCCCGCGTCTGGATCTGCTCCAGCAAATCGCCATCGACCTGCGTCGCTGCGGTGGCCGCGATCGAGAGCACCTGGCTTTGGATTCGTCGAAACAGAATCTCCCGCGACTGGTGATAGTAGAGCGCGAGCACCAGGCCGCCGGTGAAGATCGCGAGCAGCGCCATGGCCAGCCCCAGTTTGGTTCGATACCGCATCGCGGGCGTTTACCAGACGGCCCATGGAGCGCAAGGGGCGAATGGCCAGCACGGGCGTCCTCCGCCAGGCTTCCACGCCGCGCGTGATCTTGGAGTTCAGGCGGACGGCTGAGGGAGATGGCGCGATTGTCGGCGCGGAGCGGTGGCGCGGGTGGAGGCGCGCGAGCGGGTCGGCGGAGTCGGGAGAAAGGGCAGCGTTTCGCGGCGGCCGGGGCGGGTCCAGTCGGCGGTGAGGGCGGCGATGACGCGCGGCCTTTCGAGGCGGCGATGGTCGATGAGGAAGTTGAAAAGATGCTCGGCGAGGGTGGCTAGGGCGATGCCGTGGCGGCGGCCGAGCGTGGGGTAAAGCCAGTCGGTGAAGGCGAGGAAACTCGCGAAGGGTGAGGCGCCGGCGTCCCACAGGAGCGGCAGGGTTTCGCGGAAGTGGCCGCTATTTCCCATGAGATCCCAAAAGCGGGCGAAGGCGCGCAGGCGCTGCATCGCGGGGAAGTCGATGAGCCGGGTGCGGAGGATTTCGTAGGGCGGCTGCGGGCTGTAGATCATGCCCCACTCGGCGTCGTGGCGGACGATGGGCGTGCCGCGCAGGCGCTTGAGGATGCCGACCTGAATCTCCTGCGGGCGCAGCGCGACGAGCCGGTCGAAGCCGCGGCCGAAGCTCTCCATGTCTTCACCGGGCAGGCCGACGATGAGATCGGCGTGGACGTGGACGCCGGTTGAATCGCGCAGGTAGCGCAGGTTGTCTTCGAGCCGGTCGAGGTTTTGCCGGCGGCTGATGTTCTTCGAGGTGGCGTCGTCGAAGGTCTGGATGCCGACTTCGAACTGGAGCGCGCCGGGCGGGAACTTGGCGATGATTTCGCGCAGCGCGTCGGGCAGGCGATCGGGGACCATCTCGAAGTGGACGAAGAGCCCGTCGCGCCAGCGGTCGAGGAAGAACTGGAGGATGGCGCGGCTGGTGGGCAGGTGCAGGTTGAAGGTGCGATCGACGAACTTGAACTGCCGGGCACCGCGCGCGAGCAGGCCATCGAGCGCGGCGAGGAAGGGCGCGAGCGGCACGGCGCGCACCGGGATGTCGAGCGAGGAGAGGCAGAACTCGCAGGTGAACGGACAGCCGCGCGAAGCTTCGACGTAGAGGACGCGGTGAGCGAGGTCCTGATCCGTGTAAAGTTCGTAGGGGAGCGCGAGCCGGTCGAGGTTTTGCCGGCGGCTGATGTTCTTCGAGGTGGCGTCGTCGAAGGTCTGGATGCCGACTTCGAACTGGAGCGCGCCGGGCGGGACCTTGGCGATGATTTCGCGCAGCGCGTCGGGCAGGCGATCGGGGACCATCTCGAAGTGGACGAAGAG
>JANOAZ010000223.1:0-27791 GCA_031411395.1 Chthoniobacteraceae bacterium | reverse complement strand
CTCGATCGACTGATGCGGGAAATGATCGGCGGCCTGGAACACCAAGGCGCGGTGTATCCCGTGGACAAGGAAACCGGCGCGGCGCTCAAGCCGAAGCTGCCCTAATTCCCAGTTGCTTTTCAACATGATCGGAATGCTCGGCGCCTCGGCGACCGCGGAGCGGTCGATGAGGGTAGCCGTGGACTTCAGTCCACGGGTCGGGAAAGGAACGGATTCGCGTCGCGGAGCGACGGCTGAACTATCCCGGGATGGCCCTTGCCACGGAGGTCAGTGATCATTCGCACGCTCAGGAAGACGGTTTTTTCGATGGGCGCTGCGCGCCAGTCTGTTCGTCGCGCACGCCTCGCCAACTTTCGGTACACCCCCTCAGTCCGCGGGCACAATGAGACGACGTCGGCACACCGCCACGCCAAACTTCATCGCGCCAGCCACGCCGATACATTCGCACGTTTTCGCCGGGAGTTCGGAAGTGTGGCGCACACTGGCCAAGGACTACGACAAGGCCTCATGACGTTCCGCGCGCGCGGCGAGGCGGTGGAATAGTGTGGCCCGCCAGAACCCGGACAGATCGGATGGAAGCCGCAAAAGAAATTGCTCCTCGATTTGCGAACCCCGAACTGCGAATCGATCATCGACACCCCACCCCAATGAAATACGCCCTCCTCCCGCTCTTAGCATTCGTGACCTTGGCGAGCGCCGCGCCGCTCGCCTTTGAAGGAACCCAAGGCCCCGGCAAGGGCAGGCACATCGTCTTCCTCGCGGGCGATCATGAGTATCGCTCGGAGGAGTCATTACCGGCCATCGCGCGGTTGCTGGCCAGGCATCAGGGCTTCAAGTGCACGGTGTTGTTCAACGTGAACAAGGACTCCGGCGAGATCGAGGTCGGCAACTCGAACATGCCGGGCATGGAGGCGCTGGACACGGCTGACCTCGCGGTGGTGTTCCTCCGCTTCCAAGCCTTCCCGCAGGAGCAGATGAAACACCTCGACGCTTACCTCAACCGCGGTGGGCCGGTGGTCGGACTGCGCACGGCGACGCATGCCTTCAAGATGAAGGAGACGGATCCGTTTCCGAAGTACTCCTTCGATTCCAAAGCCAAGGACTACGAGCTGGGCTTCGGTCATCAGTTGCTCGGGCAGACATGGGTGGGCCACTACGGAACCAATCACAAGCAGAGCACGCGCATCACCATCGTCGATGACAAGAGATCCCATCCGATCCTGCGCGGCGTGAAGGACATCTGGGTGCAGGTCGGTGGCTATGTCGGCAAGCCGACCGATGGCGAGATCCTCACGATGGCGCAGCCGCTCAATGGCATGACGCCGGACTCGCCGGTCGATGCCACGAAGCCGCCCATGCCTTCCGAATGGACGCGCACTTACAAGTCGGCCTCGGGCGGGAGCGCGCGGGTGTTCACTACGCTTTACGGCACGTCGGAAGACATCACGAATGACGGTTATCGTCGCATGATCGTGAACGGCATCTTTTGGGCGGTGGGGATGGAGGACGCGATCAAGGCCGACTTGAACATCGCCTTTGTCGGCCCATTCAAGCCCAACACCTTTGGTGGCGGCGTTTACGCCCGAGGCATCAAGCCGGAGATGTATGCCGGCTTTGAGAGCCCGATCCCGGCGAATAACAACACGAAGAAGGAAGACGCGAAACCCGCGGCCAAGCCGGCGGCGAAAGTGGAGCCGGCAGCGGCGGTCATGGCCACGGGGAAACCGGCGCGGTTCGTGCGCATCGAGTTGCCGGCAGACAAGCGCATCCTCACGCTGGCGGAAGTGGAAGTGATCAGCGGCGGCAAGAACGTCGCGGCGAGCGGGAAGGCGAGCCAGTCGAGCACCAACTCGGGCGGGATCGCGGCGCGGGCGATCGATGGAAACAAGGACCCGGACTGGGGCAAGGGCGGACAGACGCACACCACAAACGCGGGCGAGAAGGACCCGTGGTGGGAGCTGGACCTCGGGCAACCGCTGGCGGTGGAAAAAGTGCAGGTGTGGAATCGCGCTGGCTTCGAGAGCCGCCTCGCCGGGTTCACTCTCAAGCTTCTCGATGCGGACCGGAAAGAGGTCTTCCGCGTGAGCGATGTCGCAGCGCCGGAGTCGCTCGAGATCGACGTAAAGAATCAGGGCAAGCTGACCTATCTCACTTACGCCGGGAAACCCGGTCAGCCAGCCGCTCAGGGGACGGCGGGCAAGGACAGCAAAAAGCAGCCGGCGCCGGCGGCGAATGAGCCTGCGCTGGCCGACGTGCCTGCCGACCATCGCGATCCCGCGCCGTTCGCATTCAAGAAAGACGAGGTCGTGGCCATCCTCGGCAACGGGCTGCCTGACCGCATGCAACATGATGGCTGGATGGAAACCTTGCTCCAAAGCCAGCTCCCCGGCCAGCAGGTGCGCTTCCGCAACATGAGCGCCAGCGGTGATCGTCCCAATTCATTCCCGCGCAGCAAGGGGCACATCTCGATGACCGAATACCTGCGTCACGTGAAGGCGGATGTCGTGTTCGGATTCTTCGGTTACAACGAGTCGTTCGATGGCGTGGAGAAAGCGGACGACCATCGAAAGAAGCTCGTCGAGTTCGTGCGCAAGACCCGCGGCTCAAAGGCGAACGGAACCAGCTTTCCACGCATCGTGCTCTTTAGCCCCATCGCCCACGAGGACACGCGCAACCCAAACGTGCCCGATGGCAAAGCACACAACGCGCAGCTCGAGGCTTACACCAGGGCCACCGAGGCCGCGGCGAAGGAAGCCGGCGTGGCGTTCGTCGATCTGTTCCATCCCTCGCTGGAGCTTTTCAAAGCCGCCCGCACCCCGCTCACCATCAATGGCATTCACCTGACGGAGGAAGGCAACCGCCAGCTCGCAGAGGTGATCGCCAGGGCTTTGTTCGGCAAGCCCGTCAGCGCCTCGGGATCGATGGAGCCGCTGCGCGCCGCGGTGCTCGACAAGGACAACCACTGGAACAACCGCTACCGCGCTCGCGACGGCAACGACGTGTGGGGCGGACGCTCGACGCTTAGCTTCGTGGATGGCCAGAACAACGCCGTCGTCTTGCAGCATGAGCAGTCGATGCTCGACGTGATGACGGCCAATCGCGACGAGCGCGTCTGGGCGCGTGCGCTCGGCAAGGACAAGACGATCGACGACCGCAACGTGCCGCGGCCCATCGCCGTCGTGTCGAACGTGGGCGGCAAAAGCAAGAGCTCGAGCGCCATGAAGGAAGGCGTGCTGCGCTATGTCAGCGGCGAGGAAGGCATCCAGCACATGGCCGTGGCGAAGGGCTTCGAGGTGAATCTCTTTGCCGATGAATCGCGCTTCCCGCAGCTCGCCAATCCCGTGCAAATGCAGGTCGATACCAAGGGCCGCATCTGGGCCGCCGTGTGGCCGACTTATCCGAAATGGGAACCGCTCAAGGAGATGAACGATGCGCTGGTCATCTGCCACGACGACAACAACGACGGTCGCGCAGATCGCGTCACGGAGTTTGCGCGCGTGCAGAATCCGCTGGGCTTCGAGTTCTGGAATGGCGGTGTGATCGTCACCTGCGCGCCGGACATCATCTTCCTGAAAGACACCGACGGCGACGACGTGGCCGACGTGCGCTACGTGATGCTGCAAGGCGTGGATTTCTCCGACACGCATCACGGCGCGAACAACCTGATCTTCGGCCCCGACGGCGGCATCTACTGGCAGAGCGGCGTCTTCATGGTCCACAACCACGAGCATCCGTGGGGACCGTCGCTCCAGGCGGAAGCGTCGGCGATGTATCGCTTCGATCCGCGCCGTTACACCATCGCGATGCACGCGAGCAACTCGCCGAATCCGCACGGCATCTCGTTCGACTCCTGGGGCTACCAATACGCCACCGACGGCACCGGCGGCCGCGCGTATCAAGTGCGCCCAAGTGGGACGTCGTTCAAGATGACCGAGCTTTTGAAAAAGGAAGTCCGCCCCGTGACCGCGAGCGAAGTGGTCTCGAGCACGCACTTTCCCGACGACATGCAGGGCGATTTCCTGATCTGCAACGTCATCGGCTTCCTCGGCATCAAGCACTACGACCTCCAGCGCACCGCCGAGACCGGCGTGGTGTGGGGCGAGCCCGCCGGCGATGAACTCGCCATCACCGTCACCAATGCCGACGGCACCAAGACGGAGGAGAAATCCCGCGGCTTGCTGATGAGCGGGGACAAAAACTTCCGCCCTTCGGATGCGATCTTCGGCGCGGATGGCGCGCTCTACTTTGCCGACTGGCACAACGTCATCATCGGCCACATGCAGCACAACGTGCGCGATCCCAATCGCGACCACGCTCACGGCCGCATCTACCGCGTGACTGCCAAGGGCCGCCCCTTGCAAAAGCCCGTCGCCATCGACGGACAACCCATTCCCGCCTTGCTGGAAAACTTGAAGCACCCCGCCGACGGCGTGCGCCATCGCACACGCGTGGAACTCAGCGAGCGCGACAGCAAGGAAGTCATCGCGGCCACGAAGGAGTGGGTGAAGCAATTCGACCCGGCGAAGAAGGAACACGCGCACCATCTGCTCGAAGTGCTGTGGGTGCATCAGCAGCACAATGTGAAGAACGTCGAACTGCTCGGCCAGTTGATGAAGTCGCCCGAGTTGCACACGCGCAACGCGGCCGCGACCGTGCAGCACTTGTGGTTCAATGTCGATTCGTGCCACGGCGGCGTCATCACGGAAGTGGAGACCGAGACGACGACGAAATCCGGCATCCTTTCCGACACGCCGGAACTCACCACGATCCGCATCGCCACGATCCGCGAGCGCATGATGTATGACGTGAAGGAACTGACCGTGAAGGCCGGCAAGAAGATCAAGCTGACCTTCGCCAACCCGGACTTCATGCCGCACAACATCCTGCTCGTGAAACCCGGCAAAGCCGACGAGGTCGGGATGAAGGCAATGAACCTCGGCGCGAAAGGCTTTGAGGTGAACTTCGTGCCTGAGAGCCCGGACATCATCTGGGCGAGCAAGCTGGTCGAGAACGGCAAGGAGCAAGTCATCGACTTCACCGCGCCGACCGTGCCCGGCGACTACCCGTATATCTGCTCCTTCCCCGGCCACCACATAATCATGCGCGGCACGATGAAGGTGAAGTAGCGACCCGGCGCGAATCGCAGTCCTGATCATGATCAAAAGACTCCCCCTCGCGCTGCTGCTCGCCGCGCTTGCATTCCCGTTGGCAGCCTTTGCTCAAGATGGCTTCAAGCCGCTCTTCAACGGCAAGGATCTCACCGGCTGGGATGGCAATCCTGAACTGTGGAGCGTCGAAGACGGCTGCATCACGGGCAAGACCACGGGACCGGAACAGCTCGGCTACAATCAGTTCCTCATCTGGCGCGGTGGTGTGGTGAAGAACTTCGAGCTGCGGGCGAAGGTGAAGCAGGCGGGCAATAACACGGGCATCCAGTATCGCAGCAAGGAACTCACCGAAGTCGGCAAGTGGTCAGTCGGCGGTTATCAGTGCGACATTCATCCTGCGCCTGCGAACAACGCGATGGTCTATGGCGAGAAGTGGGGCGGCATCCTCGTACAGAATGGGCAGAGCGTGGTGATCGATCCGCAGGGAACGAAGTGGCTGGTCGCGGAGCGCGAGCCGGTGAAGGTGGATATCGCCGAGTGGCACGAATACACGGTCATCGCGCAGGGGAATCATCTCGTTCACAAGATCGACGGGCAGGTGGCGATCGACCTCGTGGACTTCGGCGAGAAGACGCAGGCGCTCGAGGGCATCCTCGCATTTCAGATCCATCGCGGGCCGGCGATGAAGGTGCAGATCAAGGACGTGATGCTGAAGGAACTCCCCGATGGTGGCGTGGCCGCCTTTGACAAAGCCGCGCTGCCGGCGAGCGCAAAGCCAGCAGAGAAGGCGAAGGGAAAAGCCAGGGAGCAAACCAAGCCCGAGGCGGCCAGGCCGGGCGCGCCCGGTGCGGCAGCAGCTCCGGCAGCGGGCACGTGGAAGTGGCTGTGGAATAACTCGCCCACGCCGGGCAGCGGGGCGCGGCTGAAGAAAGACTTCGAACTGGCTGACGGCGTGGTGAAGGAGGCGGTCCTGCGCGTGACTTGTGACAATGGGGCGAAGGTTTTCCTCAACGGGGAACTCGTGCTGACGAATCCCGATTGGCAAAAGCCCACGCAAGCCGGGGTGGCAAAGCATCTCCGAAAAGGACGGAACGAATTGCTCGCCGAGGCGACCAATAAGACCGGCACTGCCGGGTTCGTCTGCTCGCTCACCCTGCGCCTCGCGGATGGCGCGGAGCGCACGATTTTGACCGATGCCTCCTGGCAGGCGACTGCTCCCGGCGGGGAAGACTGGAAGCCTGCGAAGGTGGTGGCGGACTACGGTGCGAGGCCGTGGGGCGATGTCTTTTCCAAACCTCGGGGCGACAAGACAAAGGCAGCCACTGCGCCTGCGGCAAACAGCGAAGTCATTCAGCCGGCCGATATTCGCACGCCGCCGGGATTCAAGGTGGAGCTGGTCCACACCGTCTCGCGGGCGGAGGAAGGTTCGTGGGTCAGCCTTACGGTGGACGATCAAGGACGGTTCATCGCCAGCGACCAGTATGGCGGTCTCTACCGACTGACGCCGCCGCCGCCCGGCAGCAAAGAGCCCGCGAAGGTGGAGAAGCTGACCGCCGAAATCGCCGGTGCGCATGGCCTGCTCTACGCGTTCGGCAGTCTGTATGTGATGGTCAATGAGAAGCCGCACACGGCCGGTCTCTACCGCCTGCGCGACACGAAGGGCAGCGGGCAGTTCGACGAGAAGACGCTGCTCCGCGAGATCCGCGGCCAGGGCGAGCATGGCAATCATTCGCTGACACTCTCGCCTGACGGAAAGAGCATCTACATCGCGTGCGGCAACTCCACCGCGCAGCCCGAGCCGCTGGAGCACACGCGCGGTTCGCGACCTTTCGCCGACGATCAAGTGATCCCACGCATCGCGAAGGGTGCGATCTTCTCCGACACCGAACCGCAGGCCTTCACCTGCAAGGTGTCGCCCGACGGCAAACGCTTCGAGATGGTCGCGTCCGGGCTGCGCAATCACTTCGACATCGCCTTCAACGCGCTCGGGGACCTCTTCACCTATGACAGCGACATGGAATGGGATGCGGGCACGCCATGGTATCGGCCCACGCGCATCTACCATCTCGTGAGCGGTGGCGATTACGGCTTCCGCGAATCCTCCGGCAAGCTCCTCGAATACTGCCCGGACATCGTGCCGCCGCTGGTCGATGTCGGCCCCGGTTCGCCCACCGGCGTCGTGTCCGGCGCGGGGGCAAAGTTTCCCGCGAAGTATCAGCACGCGATCTTCGCGTGCGACTGGACCTACGGCACGCTCTACGCCGTGCATCTCACGCCGCAGGGCGCGGGTTACGGCGCGAAGCTGGAGGAGTTCGTCACAGGCAAACCGCTGCCACTCACCGATGCCGTCATCGGCAAGGACGGCGCGATGTATTTTGCCATCGGCGGAAGGCGCACGCAGTCGGCTTTGTATCGCGTGACTTATGCGGGCAAGGAAAGCACCGCGCCCGCGGCAGCACCGGCCGAGACGCCGGAGCACAAGCTGCGCGTCGCACTCGAACGCCTGCACGACGAAGGCACCGGCCCGGAAGCCGTCGAGAAAGCGTGGCCGCATCTCGGGCATCCCGACCGCCTCGTGCGCTATGCCGCGCGCGTCGCGATCGAGCGCCAGCCTGCGCAGCTCTGGGCAGCGCGAGCCTTGCAGCAGACCGAGCCGTGGGCGGCGCTGGAGTCCGCCGTCGCCCTCGCCCGGATGGGTGGAAAGGAGCGCCAGAACGACGTGCTCGCGCTGCTCCATCGTCAGGACTTCGCGAAGCTCACCGCCGCGCAGCAGCTCGCTCTTATCCGCGCTTATCAAATCACCATCGCTCGCAGCGGCGTCCCCGCCGGCGACGCGCTCGCGCAATCCATCGCGCGTCTGGACGCGATGTATCCGGCGCAGGCCAACGACCTCAATCGCGAGCTATCCCGCACGCTGATCGCTCTCGGCGCACCCACCGCGGTGCCGAAGACGCTGCAACTCATGGCCACCGCGCGCGATGAGGATGTGCCGTGGCTTTCCGCCGAACGCATGGCCCGCAACGACCGCTACGGCCCGAAGTTTCTGCGCACCGGCGAGAGCCGCCCGAACGTCCAGCAGATCGCCTACGCCTACGCGTTGCGCATGGCGAGGGATGGCTGGACTCCCGAACTGCGGCGCAGCTTTTTCAAATGGTTCGCCAGCACCGCACCGTGGCAGGGCGGCAACCAATTCCGCGGGTTCCTCGATCAAATCCGCAACGACGCCCTCGCCACGGTGACCGACGCCGCGGAGAAGAAAGCGCTCGCCGCGCTCGCGACTCCCGCCCCGACCGCGGCAGTCGCGCAGACATTCACTCCGCCAAAAGGCCCCGGCAAAAACTACAGCGTCGATGAAGTCGTCGCGTTCGCGAAAGATGGATTGCAGCAGCGCGACTTCAAGCGCGGGCGGGACATGTTCCTGGCCGCCGCCTGCCAGGCCTGCCACCGCCTCGGCAACGACGGCGGAGGCGTCGGCCCCGATCTCACCGGCAGCGCGAATCGCTACACCCTGCGCGACCTGCTGGAGAATATCGTCGAGCCGAGCAAGGTCATTTCCGACCAATACGAAAGCAGCGTCATCGAGCTGAAAAGCGGCGGCACCGTCACGGGCCGCATCACCGGCGAGGAAGGCGGCATCGTCCAGGTCGCCACCAATCCGGCCGCCCCCGGCGACCTCACCGAGGTGAGGCTCCGTGAAATCACGAGCCGCAAAGCCTCCCCCACCTCCCTCATGCCGCCCGGCCTCATCAACAGCATGAACCCCGACGAAGTCCGAGACCTTCTCGCCTACATCCTCTCAGCCGGCGACGCGAAGCACCCCATGTTCATAAGGTGAGACACCTGGGTCTCCACGCGTTTCCTATCTTCCTCCAAACTGTCGGCCCTCTCCTGTTCGCCAATCCCAACCCATCGCTCCATGAAACGCCTTCTCACCCTCGCCCTCATCCTCAGTGCCGCCTTCGTCTCCGCGCACGCCGAGCCCGCCCGGCCCAACATCCTTTGGTTCATCGTGGATGACATGTCGGCCAACTTCTCGTGCTACGGCGAGAAGCTCATTCAGACGCCGAACGTGGACCGACTCGCGCGCGAGGGGACGCAGTTCAGGCATGCATTCGTGACGGCGCCGGTGTGTTCGCCGTGCCGCTCGGCGCTCATCACGGGGATGTATCAGACCACCATCGGAGCACACCATCATCGGAGCGGGCGCGGCGTGGAGAAGATTCACCTGCCTGCCGGCGTCACGCCGGTGCCAGCGCTGTTGCAACAAGCGGGTTACTTTACGTGCATCGGCAGCGGCTTGCCGGGCGAGGGCCGTGCGGGAAAGAAGAACAAAGCCGGCGCCGGGTTGGGCAAGACGGATTACAACTTCGAGTGGGACGCGAAAATGTATGACGCGAGTGACTGGGCCGGGCGCAAGCCGGGCCAGCCTTTCTTCATGCAAGTGCAACTCGGCGGCGGAAAGTTGCGCGGCGGCACGGATGCGAGCGCGCAGAAGCTGATCGAGCGCGCGAAGGCGGAGTTCGGCAGCGCGACCGATCCAGACAAGGTGACGCTGCCGCCGTATTATCCGCGCGACCCGGTGTTGCTGCGCGATTGGGCGGCGTTTCTGGATGCGGTGCGTTTCACGGACAAGCACGTGGGCGAAGTCCTCGCGCGGATGGAGCGAGAGGGCATCCTCGATCAAACGCTGATCATTTTCATGACCGACCACGGAATCAGCCACGCGCGCGGCAAACAGTTCCTCTACGACGAGGGCACGCACGTCCCGCTCGTGGTGCGCGGGCCGGGCATCGCGAAGGGCGGTGTGCGTGATGACCTCGTCGAGCAAATCGACCTCACGGCCATCTCGCTCGCCGCGGCGGGTCTTCCCCTTCCACCGTCGATGCAGGCGCGCGATGTATTCGATAAGAACTACCAGCCGCGCGATGCCGTCTTCGCCGCGCGCGACCGTTGCGACGAAACCGTGGAGCGCATCCGCAGCGTCCGCACCGACCGCTTCCTCTACATCCGCAATTTCCATCCGCAGCGCCCGCACTTGCAGCCGAACGCTTACAAGGACGGCAAATCGATCGTGCAAACGCTCCGTGCGCTGCATGCCGCGGGGAAGCTCGATGCGCTCACGGAAAAGCTGTTGTTCAGCCCCACGCGTCCGGCGGAAGAACTCTACGAATGGACCACCGACCGCTGGCAAGTGACGAACCTCGCGGCCGATCCCGCGCACAAGGCCACGCTCGAAACGCTGCGCGCGCGGTTCGACCGGTGGATGGCGGAAACCAAGGACCGCGGCCCCGAGTCCCAGCAGGCGTATGACAGCGACATGGTCGAATACCTCGGCAAAGGGAATCCGGCCGTGGAGCAGAACATCGCGCTCATGAAGAAATGGGCCGCCGAGGGAAAATAGGCCGCGGTCCACTGAGCCGCGCAGAATCCCCCCGACATGAAATCCCTGCTGCTCACCGCGCTCGTGTCCTGGCTCGCGCTTCAGCCTGCGGCCCGAGCCGCTGAACCGTCGAAGCCGAACATCGTTCTCATCCTCGCCGATGACCTCGGCTACGCGGACCTCGGCTGTTTCGGGGCGAAGGACATTCGCACGCCGCACCTGGATCGCCTGTCCGCGCAGGGCACGCGATTCACCAGCTTCTACGTCGCGCAGGCGGTCTGCACGGCGAGCCGCGCCGCATTGATGAGCGGTTGTTATCCGAACCGTGTCGGCTTGCAGGGTGCGCTCAATCACACCAGTCGCAACGGCATTCACGCTGACGAATGGCTGCTGCCGGAGATGCTCAAGGCACGCGGCTATGCGACCGCGTGCGTGGGCAAGTGGCATCTCGGCACCGTGCCGGGCCTCAGCGCCACGCGCCACGGCTTCGACGAATGGCTCGGCATCCCCTACTCGAACGACAACTCGAAATATCACCCCGTGCTCGCCGCCGAGATGCCACCGCTGCCGCTCGTGGACGGCGACAAGGTCATCGAAACGGATCCCGACCAGAGTCGGTTCACGCAGCGTTTCACCGAGCGGGCCGTGTCGTTCATCGAGCGCAACGCGGCGCGGCCGTTCTTTCTCTATCTGCCGCACGTCATGCCGCACGTGCCGATCTTCGCGTCGGAGAAATTCAAGGGCCGCTCGCCACGCGGACTCTACGGCGACGCGGTCGAGGAGCTGGACTGGTCCGTCGGCGAAATCCTCGCCGCACTCGACCGGCTGAAGCTCACGGAAAACACGCTGGTGATTTTCTTTTCCGACAACGGTCCGTGGCTCAGCTACGGCGAACACGCCGGCTCCGCGAAGCCTTTGCGCGAAGGCAAGCTCACCGCGTTCGAAGGCGGCGTGCGCGTGCCGCTCCTCGTGCGCTGGCCGGGCCGCATCCCCGCAGACCGCGTGAGCGACGAGCCATTCATGAACATCGACTGGCTGCCGACGCTGACGGAGCTCGTCGGTGGCACGAAGCCCGCGCTCAAGAGCGACGGGCGAAGCGTGTTGCCGCTCCTGATCGGCGAACAAGGCGCGACGTCACCTCACGAGGCGCTCTTCTTTTATGCCGGCGACGAATTGCACGCCGTCCGCAGCGGCGACTGGAAGCTCCACTTCGCGCATCCGTATCTGACGACGTCCGGCGAACCGGGCCGCGGTGGCAAGCCATCGAACTGGGGCAAGGGCGCGCCGCGCTCCATCAAGGACTCGAGCATGGACGCCATCGCCAGCCGTCACGGCCAGCGCGTCGAGCAGTTGGAGCTTTCATTGTTCAATCTCCGCACCGACCCCGGTGAGACGACGAACCTCGCCGCGCAACATCCCGACCTGGTCGCGCGCCTCAGCCAGCTCGCCGAACCCATCCGCGCCGACCTGGGCGACACGTTGACGGGAGTCAAAGGCACCGGCCGGCGCGCGGCGGGGCTTGAATCGCCCGCACCTGCTTCCAAATGAAACCCTGCCCACACATCAAATGCGTTCCCCGAACCACCTCCTCGCTGCGCTGCTGTTTCTCGTCACATCCGCGCACGCCGCGGAGAGCAAGCCGAACATCATTGTCATCCTCGCCGACGACCTCGGCTACGGCGATGTGCAGTGCAACAATCCCGAGCGCGGCAAGATTCCGACGCCGAACATCGACCGGCTCGCGTCGCAAGGAATGCGCTTCACCGATGCGCACACGAGCAGCGGCGTGTGCTCGCCGACGCGCTACGCGCTGCTGACCGGACGGTATCACTGGCGGTCGCGATTGCAGGCGGGCATCGTGCAATACTTGGAGAAGCCGCTCATCGCGCCGGAGCGGCTCACACTCGCGGGACTGCTCAAGACACACGGCTATCGCAGCGCGGCGATCGGCAAGTGGCACCTCGGCTGGGACTGGAGCATCACGCCGGAGCAGCGCGAGCTTTTCGCGCCAGCGCGCAAAGGCCCGCGGCCCGAGGCGACCGACGCGCACCGCGCAGCATGGAAGGAAGTCTATTCGCGGCCCATCGGCGGCGGGCCGACGACGCGCGGGTTCGACGAATACTTCGGCACCGACGTGCCGAACTGGCCGCCCTACGCCTTCATCCAGAACGACCGCACCGTCGGCATCCCGAGCGAGTTCCCGCCAGCCGCACTTTTCCGGGGAAAACTCGCGAGCATCCTGGGGCCGGGGCTGCCGGGGTGGAAGCTGGAGGACATCCTGCCCACGCTCGCGCACACGGCGTGCGGCTTCATCGAGGATGCGGCGAAGGGCGCAAAGCCGTTCTTTCTCTACCTGCCGCTCACCGCGCCGCACACGCCCATCGCGGTGAACGATGAGTGGCGCGGGAAGAGCGGGCTGAACGATTACGCGGACTTCGTCATGGAGACCGACGCGATGGTGGGGCGCGTGCTCGCCGCGCTGGAGAGGAGCGGCGCGGCAGAGAAGACGCTCATCATCTTCACCAGCGACAATGGCTGCTCGCCCCTGGCCGACGTGAAGGCACTCGAAGCTGCGGGGCACTTCCCGAGCGGGCCGCTGCGCGGCTACAAGACCAGCGCGTGGGAGGGCGGGCACCGCGTGCCGTTCATCGTGCGCTGGCCGGGGCAGGTGAAGGGGGGCGCGCGGTGCGATCATCTCGTGCATCAGGCGGACCTCATGGCGACCTTCGCCGAAGTGCTCGGCGCGAAGCTCCCCGCCGGCGCGGGCGAGGACAGCGTGAGCCTGCTGCCGCTGCTGCGCGGCGAGGAGAAGCCCGTGCGCGAATATGCGATCAGCCACGCATCGAGCGGACTGCCCGCGCTGCGGAAAGGCTCATGGAAAATCATCTTCGGCCCGGGCAGCGGCGGAGCCGGTGAAGGGCCGGGCACCGCTCCTTCCGGGCAGCTCTACGATCTCGCGAGCGACCTCGGTGAGACAAAGAATCTGTGGGCCGACAAGCCCGAACTGGTCGCCGAACTCACCACCACGATGGAGCGCATCGTCGCCGCGCATCCAAATGACGTGCCCGTGAACTGGCGCCGCTTCCTCGGCCCCGCGTCCGCAAAACCTCAGCGCCGCGCGCCCGCCAAATGAACCGGCACGCGAGGGCGTGTTGAGCGGGAAACAAACCATCCGAGCCCGCCATGAATCTGAATCCCACCGACACGCACGAACTCGGTCAGGACTACGAACGCGACGGCGTCGTGCTCATCCGGCAATTCCTCTGCGCCGAAGAAGTCGTCGCCGTGCGTGCTGAACTGGCGCGCTACATCCGCGATGACCTGGCTGGGAAACCTGCGGATGCGGCCACGCTGGAGGCGGATGGCAAAACCGTGCGCAACCTTTGGCGGCTGGAGCAGCACAATGCTCCTCTGCGTGTGCTGGCGGAGCGTGCAGACATCCGCGCGCTCATTGCGCCGCTGGTGCATGGCGAGCCTGTGCTCGAAGCCGTGGAGACCTTCAATAAACCCGCGCGCATCGGCTCCGGCGTGCCGTATCACCAGGACAACGCCTACTTCTGCCAAACACCGCCGGACATGCTCACTGTGTGGATCGCCATCGATGCGGTCACGCCAGAGAACGGTCCGGTGTTCTTCGTGAAGGGGTCGCATCGCGGCGGCGTGCTGCCCACGAAGCCGAGTGGCGTGCGCGGCAACTCCATCGGCATGGCGGAGCCATCCACGGTGCCGCTGGAGGAACAATTCCGAGGGCTGCTCGCGCCGGGTGACGCCACCATTCATCACTGCAACACGATTCATCACTCCGCGCCGAACACGACGGAGCATTCGCGCCTCGGCTTGTTGTTTGTTTTTCGCGGCAGCCACACGCAGACCGACCCCGCCTTAAAAGTCACTTACAGCGCAGCCGCTGCCGCGACTCCTCCCGCCCGCGCGGCAAGTGAACGGCGCGGGTTGGACTAGAATGAGGTGTCGTTTCGGATCTGCGCCGGTTGGGGATTGCGCTCACACGAAGGCCGCAGCGACGGTGTCGGCCATCAGCCGCCCGCGGCGGGTGAGGGCGAGGCGGCCTTGGGCTTCGTGGAGAAACCCGAGTTCTTCGAATTCGCGGATGGCCTCGAGCCAGGGCAGCACCTCGGCGCGCGCCACGCCGCGTGCGGTGCGGAGGGCGAAGGCGAGGATTTCGCCGCGCCGCTGCATGGCGGTGAGGTTTTCCTCAAAGCTCACGGTGCTTTCGCCCGCGAGGAGGCGCGCGGTGTATGCGGCGGTGTCGGGGATATTCTTCCAGCGATGAAGGCCACGCGTGGAGAAGGCGCTGGGCCCGAAGCCGAGATAGTCGGTGCCCTGCCAGTAGGCTTGATTGTGGAGCGATTCGCGGCCCGGCCGCGCATAGTTGGAGATTTCGTATTGGGCAAAGCCGGCGGCGGAAAGCGTGTCCATCGTGGCCTCGAAGAAGTCGGCATCGAGATCGACATCCTGGCGGAATTCGCCACCGAGCAGTTTCTGAAAATAGGCGGTGTCTTCCTCGTAAGTCAGGCAGTAGGAAGAGACGTGCTCGGGCTGGAGGCTGATGGTCTTCTCAAGCGTGGCTTGCCATTGCGCGCGGGTCTGACCGGGGACGGCAAACATCAGGTCGATATTGAGGTTGTCGAAGCCTGCGTCGCGGAGCACGTGGAACGTCTCCTCGGCCTGCCGCGCATGATGGACGCGCCCGAGGGTTTTGAGCAGCGCGTCATCCCAGGATTGCACGCCGAGGCTCAGGCGGGTGATGCCGAGTTCGCGGAGCAGACGCGCTTTTGACGGACGGATGGTCGCGGGATTTGCCTCCATCTCCCATTCGCGGAGCTGGGTGAGATCGAGGCGTTCGCGGAGCCCGGCGAGAAGGTAGGCGAGCTGCGCCTCGGTCAGCGCGCTCGGGGTGCCGCCGCCGAAGTAGAGGGTGTGCGGTTGCACCGGTTCGCGCTGTGTCGCGAGTTCCACTTCGCGGAGCAGGGCGTCGAGGAAGCGGGTGTTTTTGTTCTTCCCACCCACTTCCACGTAGAAGCAGCAATACGGGCAGAGCTTCGGGCAGAAGGGGATGTGGAAGTAGAGATGACGGATCATCGATCCGCGCAGTATCTCACGTTCCCGCGCGCTGTCTTCTTGCCCGGCCTGGTCGATTTAGTGCGCCGTCGCCTTCTCTGCGCCGAGGCCGGTGTTCGCGCGGACGATCAGTTCCTTGTACTGCCGTTCGGCGCTCGGTTCCTTGGTGAAGAGCGTGGCGAAGATCGCGGCAAGGAAGCCGAGCGGGATGCTGACGATGCCGGGATTGGTGAGCGGGAAGAGCGGCGCCATTTGCAGCAAGTGGCGTTTCGCGGCAGGCACGCTTGCGGGGTCGATGCCCATGATCGAAGGGCTGATGATGATCAGGACGATGCTGCTGAGGAGCCCGACCGCGAGGCCGGCGACGGCGCCCGCGGTATTGAAGCGTCGCCAGAAAATCGAGAGCACGATGACCGGAAGATTTGCGCTCGCGGCGACTGCAAAGGCGAGGCCGACGAGGAAGGCGACATTGATTCCGCGCAACTGGATCCCGAGGAAAATGGCCAGCGCGCCAACCACGAAGGCCGTGATGCGCGCGACGAACACCTCCTCGCCGGGACGATGCTCTTTTCCGTGATGAATCACGTTCGTGTAGAAATCGTGGGCGAAGGAAGTGCTCGCGGAAATGGTCAGGCCGGCGACGACGGCGAGGATCGTGGCGAAGGCGACGGCGGAGATGAAGGCGAAGAAGACTTCGCCACCGAGCCTCGCGGCGAGCAGCGGTGCGGCCATATTCTCGGAGCTGATTTTATCCGGCGTGAGGATGGTGGCCGCGCCGAAGCCGAGGAAGGTCGTCATGATGTAGAAGAGGCCGATGATGACCATGGCCCAGACCACGGACACACGGGCGGTCTTCGCATCCGGCACGGTGTAGAAGCGCACGAGAATGTGGGGCAATCCGGCGGTGCCGAAGAGCAGGGCCATGCCGAGCGAGACCTGGTCGAGCGGTCCCCAGCCGTTGGTCACCGCGGCGCCGAATTTCAGGCCCGGCTCGAGGAAATTCCTCGTGCCGAGGGCGCCGGTCTTGGCGTCGGTGACCACCATCACTTCACTGATCGCCTGGAAGAATCGGGCGAAGCTGAAGTCGAAATGTTTCATCACCAGAATGCTCAGGAAGATGGTGCCGCTCATGAGCAGGATGGCCTTGATGATCTGCACCCAGGTGGTGGCGAGCATGCCGCCGAAGACGACATAGATGATCATCAGCACGCCGACGCCGGTGATCGCCAATTCAAACTTCACGCCCGGAAGCAGCAGGCCCACGAGGAGACCGGCGCCGACCATCTGCGCCACCATGTAGAAAGTGGAGACAGTGAGCGTGGAGAGCGCGGCCATGGCGCGCACGGGCCGTTGCTTCAGCCGGTAGGCGAGGAGGTCGGCCATCGTGTACTTGCCCGCATTGCGCAGCGGCTCGGCCACGATGATGAGCACGGTGAGATACGCGACGAGCCAGCCGACGGAATACATGAACCCGTCGTAGCCGTAGAAGGCGATCATCCCCGAGATGCCGAGGAAGCTGGCCGCGCTCATGTAATCGCCCGCGACGGCGAGGCCATTTTGCCAGCCGGTGATGCGCCGGCCGGCGGCAAAGTAGGCGCTCGAACCGGAGGATTTGCGCGCGCTGAAGTAAGTGATGACGAGCGTCGCGGCGACGAACGCGAGGAACATGAAGAGCGCGGTGTTGCTCTGTTTGGCCGCGGGTGCGGCTTTGGCGGGAGCGGTCGCGGCGAGGAAGATGAGGGAGGAAAGCATGCGTCAGGGTTTGGCAAATTTTGCGAGCAGGGCGGCGGCGGCTTTATCCCAGCGCGCGGCGGCTTTCACGTAGAGAAAGGCGAGGGCCCAGGCCATGAAGAATTGGGAGAGCGCGAAGAGATAGGCGACGTTCACTTTCCCGAGCACTTCCTTTTTCATCAGCTCAGGCCACCAGCCGACGAGGATCGGGAGAGTGAAATAATAGACGATGAAGAAGATGCTGGAGGGGATGATGAAGCGCAGCTTTGCGGCGAGCAGTTTCTTGAATTCCGGGTCTGCCTCGATCGCGTCCCACGGGCCCATGTTTGCCTCATCGGCGGCGGTGCGCTCGTGCGGCGGCGTGGGGCCGCCGCGGCCGAGTGGGGCGACATCCGTGGGGGCGGAGGATTGCGGCGTCAGATCGCGGGAGGGCTGTGGGCTCATGGGCCGGGACGCTAGCAACCGCGGGCGCTGCGCGGCAAGGCTTTACGAGAATGAGTCGGCGCGGCGAGGCCGGCTTCATCGGGTCGGCGCATGCGGGGAAGGCACAGGCGCAAAGCGCCCCATCGAAAAAAAGTCATCCTGAGCCGTATCCATGCAGTTGGGACCGGGTAGCGCACGCGCCCCGCGTGCTGTGTCCGGCGCCCCCGCCGGACACCTGGCGGCAAAATGAACTCACCCTCCGGTCAGTGCGTCGGAGCGGGACAGAATCGGCGGGGGCGCCGATTCCCACACGCGAGGGCGCGTGCGCTACCCGGCCTCAACTGCATCGTTCCGGCTCAGAATGACGGGACTTCGAGAGTGCTGCGCGCCGGGTCTCACCGCAGTGTGATCTCGACTCGCTTCCCGCCGCGCTCGATGCGGGCGGTCGCGGTCTGGGTGCGTTCGCCGGCCGTCACCTCGATGGCGTATTCGCCGAGGAAGCCGCGCGCCTGGTATTCGCCGGCGTCGGTGGTGGTGCCGCGCACGTCGGTCCACCATTGTTTGAACACGAGATCGCGCCAGGCATCGGCGGCGGGGCGAGGGCTCCAGTCGGCGCGGTAAAAGGCCGCGTTGGGAATCCAGTGGCACTTTTCCCAAAAGCCCCACGCGATGAAGCCGCTGGTGCTCGGATGGCTGAACATCATGGTCATGAAGTCGCGCGTGTAGTCGGCCTGGAGTTGCTCGTCGTACGTATTCACATCGAACTCGGTGATCTGGATCGGCAGGCCGAAGGTGGCGAAACGATCGAGGATTTCGGCGAGGCGCGGGATCGGCGTGAGGTCATCGTTGAAATGTCCCTGGATGCCGATGCCCTGAAGCGGCGCGCCGGCGTCGAGGATCGTTTTGATCGTGTGAAAATAGTGATCCTGATGCGCGGTGTCGCGCCCGGCGCTTTCGAGACTGGAGTAGTCGTTGATGTCGAGCTTCGCGGTCGGTTCGGCGGCGCGTGCGGCGCGGAACCACTCGGCCATGCAGTCGTCGCCGAGCACCTTTTGCACGTCGGTGTTGGAGAAGGGTTCGTTGAGCACGTCCCACTCGACGCACTGGCCGCGCAGCGCGGCGCCTTCGTCGGCGATGTGGTCGAGGATCGCCTGGCGCAGCGCGGCTGGCTGATCGAAGAGCGCCACGATGGACGCGGGCAGATTCTTTTTTCCCGGCCAGACGAAGACATGCCCACGCACGTCGATCCCGCGTTCGCGCAGCCACGCGACCGCCTTCGGTCCGGTCTCGCGATTGCGCTCCCACACGTTCCACTTGAGGTGGTTTTCGATTACCACTTTGTTGAAATCGCGAACGATGATTTCCCGAAAACGGTCCGCGTCCGGCCCCTTCGCGAGCAACATCTTCGCATCGATCGCGGAGCCGAAGCCATAGGCATGGCGGCGCATCGCCACGCGGACCTGCGCGCCGGGCACCGGGCGCCCCGCGGGGTCGCGCACGACGACGGTGAGGTCGCCCTTGCGGTGTTGCTCGATCCGCTCCGCCGCTGCGGCCCGCCATGCGGCATCGGGCGCGCGTCCGGTGTAGGTCGCCCCGGTATAAGGCAGATCGCGGGTGGTCACTGCGCGGCCGTAGTTGATGAGTTGCAGCCCACCAATCTCAATCACTTGCGGATCGTAGCCGGCGCGGAATCTCGCGCTGGCCTCGCCGGCCGCAAAGTCTGCGGCGGCGGTGAATGGGATGAAAAACTTCTCCCAGCGCCGCCCCGCGGTGATCGGGAAGCTCACGCTTTTCGTGTACGGCTCGCGATTCAGTTCCACGACGAATTCCGAACGCGCTTCCTCCTCGCCCGCCGGGAGTTCCACCGCGCGCATCGAGACGATCGCCAGCAACACGTCGCCCTTCTGCAAGGGGAGCGCGGTCTTGATTCCAAACTGGAGTGCGTAAGGAGTGCCCGGCTTCACTGAGGTGCGCACCTGCAGCGCCTCCTTGAATGGTTGCCCCTCCACCGGCACCACCTTCGCCGAACCTCCCGCGCCGATGAGTTGCAGCGCCGCCGCCCCGCGCGTCTCGATGACCGGCGTGCCCGGCGGCAGCTTGCTCAGCCGGGCCTCCATTTCCGCGAGGTCGCCGTGCACCGGCGCTCCGAGGAGCAGACTGAGCGCAAACAAAACCCCGATACGCATGCTCAACTCTGCGCGGCGACGGACTCACCAGCCGCCGCGGATTCACGCTCGAGGAACTCCTCGCACAGCGCCCGATAAGCTGTCGCCCCGAGTCCCTGCGGCTCGTAGTCGATGATCGGCTTGCCGTGGCTGGGGGCCTCGCCGAGCCGCACGGTGCGCGGGATCACGGTCTTGAAAATTACGTCGCCGAAATGTTTTTGCACCTCGGCGATGACCTGCGTCGCCAGATTGTTCCGCATGAACATGGTCATGAGGATGCCGCCGATTTTCAGCCCCGGATTCGCCCCGCAGTCGCGCACCTGCCGCACCACATGATCGATCTTTGAGAGCCCTTCGAGGGCGAAATATTCGCACTGCAACGGAATGAGCAGTTCATCGGCGGCCGCGAGCGCATTGGTCATCAGGATGCCGAGCGATGGCGGCGTATCGAGCAGCACGTAGTCGAACGTCTGGTCGCGCCGCAGCGGTTCGAAGGCGGTGCGCAAGCGGGTGAGGTGATCATCCGCGCGAGCGACTTCGATTTCCGCGCCTGCGAGATCGAGATCGCCGGGGATCATCCAGAGATGCTCCCAGCGGGTCGGCACCACCTTCTCCGTGACCGGCGACTCCCCGAGCAGCGGTCCGTAAATGCTGTGCCCCTCGATCATCGGCAGCCCGAGCGCGCTCGTCGCATTCGCCTGCGGATCGAGATCGATGAGCAACGTGCGGACGCCCCGCGCGGCGAGACAGGCGGCGAGATTGACGGAAGTCGTCGTTTTACCGACGCCGCCTTTCTGGTTGGCGACCGCGATGATTTTCATAGGGGCGGGGAGTGTAAGCCGCCGGGATGTTTTGACTAGCGCGGACTCCACCCGGGGAGGCCACCACCTCGATGGCCGTATCGGATGAAGGAAATGATTTCCACTTTCGATGAAGGCATCAAACTGCCCGCAACCACAGCGCGTTTCCGCGAGCCGGCGACCCGGCGAAACTCTACAACTCCGATGACCATGAAAGAATCACGCTCCCCACGATCACTCACCGCGACCGACCCTGAACGCACCATTGAGTTCGAGTTTGTGCGCGCCACGGAAAATGCGGCATTGAATTCCCTCCAGTGGCTGGGCCGTGGCGAAAAGGAGCTGGCCGACGCCTCCGCGTGCGACGCGATCTATGGGGTCTTTGATCTCGTGGATATCGCCGGCGAAGTGGTGATCGGAGAGGGCATCAAGGACAACGCGCCGGGCATTTTCCTCGGCGATCAGCTCGGGACGTGGAGGGCCGGTTCGGCGCGCTTCGACATCGCCCTCGATCCGATCGACGGCACGACCAATCTCGCGGGAGGAATGCCCAACGCGATCTCCGTGATGGCCGCGAGTGAACGCGTCGCGGGCGAGGCTCCGGCGATGCGAAACATCCCCGCCTTCTACTCCACCAAGCTCGCGTACGGGCCGGATGTGGTGCGCGCCATCGCGGGCGGCATCGAGCCGATCGCCCTCGATGATCCGCTGGAGAAGACGCTCGAGAAAGTCGCGGGCGCGCTCGGCAAGCGGGTCGCCGAGCTGGTGGTAATGACCCTGAACCGTCCCCGCCACACGGAGATCATCGCACGCGTTCGCGCGGCCGGCGCATCGCTGCGGATGATTACGGATGGCGACATCACGGCCGCCGTTTCGCCGTCGCTGCCGGATACCGGCGTCGATCTCTACTACGGGATCGGCGGTTCGCCCGAGGGCGTGCTCACCGCGGCGGCCATGAAGGCGCTGGGCGGCGAAATGCTGCTGCGGATGTGGCCGCGGGACGATGCCGAGCGCGGAGAGTTGCTCGAACAGGTGGGCGAGGAGGGACTCGGGCGGGTCTTCAATTGCGCGGATCTCGTCAGCGGGAACAGCGCGCTGTTTTGTGCGACGGGGATCAGCGACAGCCCGCTCCTGCCGGGGGTGCAGTTGTTCGGCCACAAGGCGGTCACGCACTCCGTGCTCATGCGGGAACGGAGCCGGACGGTGCGTTACATCCGGGCCGTGCACGATCTCCAGCACAAGACCATCCACCTCCGCAGCAAGCGCGCCGAGAGCAGGCTTCGTCCATGAATTCCCCCGCCCCCGTCCCGCGCTCGGTGCTCCATCCGCGCGACGAAATCATGCGCACCATGGAGCGCATCTATCGCTACCGGATGACGACCACCTCGGGCGGAAATCTTTCCATCCGCGACGCGAACGGCGACATCTGGATCACGCCCGCGCGCGTGGACAAAGGCAGCCTGCGCCGCGAGGACATCGTCTGCGTCCGCGCCGACGGGCGGCGCGAGGGATTGCATCCGCCTTCGAGCGAACTGCCTTTCCATCAGGCGATCTATCAGCGGCGGCCGGATCTCGGCGGGATCGTGCATGCGCACGCAGTGGCGCTCGTGGCCTTCAGCGTCTGCCGGCGCGTGCCGAATACGCGGCTTTTTCCGCAGGCGCGCCATGTCTGCGGCACGGCGGGGTTCGCGCCGTATGCGCTGCCGGGGAGCGCGGCGCTGGGCGAGAATATCGCGCGCACGTTTGCGGAGGGCTTCAATTGCGTGGTGCTGGAAAACCACGGAGTCGTCTGCGCGGGCGAGAATCTCCTGCGCGCCTTCGAGCGCTTCGAGACGCTGGAGTTCACGGCGAAGACGATCATCAAGGCGAGCCACCTCGGCGAGGTCCACTACTTGAGCGATGAGCAGGTCGCGCAGCGGCACGGGATCGCGCTGCCGCACTTCGCGCCGGGCGCGGCGGGCGAGGAGGAAAAGGATCTGCGCCGCCAGCTCGCGGATTTTTTGCAGCGGGGATACCGGCAGCGGCTGCTCATCAGCACCGAAGGCAGCTTCTCCGCGCGGCTCGCGGATGGCTCAATGCTCATCACGCCCGCGCGCGCCGATCGCGGTTCGATCGGCATTGCCGACATGGTGCTCGTGCGCGCCGGCGCGGTGGAGGCGGGTCGCTCGCCGAGCCGCGCGGCGCGTTTGCACGAGTCGATCTACCGGCGGCACCCGCAGTTCCGCGCGATCGTCAATGCGCTGCCGGTGAACTCCACGGCCTTCAGCGTCACCGGCACCGCGCTCGACAGCCGCACGATTCCCGAGAGCTATCTTTTCCTCAAAGACGTGGCGCGCATTCCCTTCGGCGAGCAATACGGAGACGGCGCAGCGGTCGCCGAGCGGCTCTCGCCGGAGAATCCGATCGCGCTCATCGAGAACGACGGCGTGCTCGTCTGCGGCACGGGCGTGCTCGATGCCTTTGACCGGCTGGAGGTGCTGGAGACCACCGCCGAGGCGCTCATCAACAGCCGCCCGCTCGGGGAAGTCGTCCCGATGTCGGACGCGATCATCGCTGAGCTGACCGAAGCCTTTTCCACGAAGTGAACCACCAACCATGAACGAAAAATGTTACCTCGCAGTGGACTGCGGCGCGGAGAGCGGCCGCGTGATGGCCGGGCTCTGGGACGGAGTGGCGATGCGCCTCGAAGAACTCCACCGTTTCCCGACCGGCATCACGCGCGTCGAGGGCACGATGCGCTGGGACATCGCGCGCATCTGGGGCGAGGTCGAGCGCGGCCTCGGCCTGGCCGCGCAGCGATTCGGCGAGTCGATCGTGTCGGTCGGCGTGGATACCTGGGGGGTCGATTATGTGTTGATCGACAAGGCCGGTGAATTGATCGAGCAACCGTGGAATTATCGCGATCCGCGTACGCGCGGGATGCTGGAGAAGGTGAAGGCGCGCGTGTCGCACGAGGAGATATTCGCGGCGAGCGGCGTGCAGTTCATGGAGATCAATACGCTCTACCAACTCCTCGCCGCGCATGAGCGCGACCCGGCGCTGCTCGCGTCGGCGGATCGCTTCCTGATGATCCCGGACTATCTGCATTTCAAGATGTGCGGCGCGCGAGTGGGGGAGTTCACCAACGCCACGACCACGCAATTCTTCCACCCCACGAAGAAGGCGTGGTCGGTGGAACTGCTCCAGAAACTCGGCCTGCCCACCGCGATGCTGCCCGAAGTCGTGCAGCCAGGCACGCGGCTTGGGCGCTTGCTTCCCGGCGTGTGCGCACGCACCGGATTGCACTCTGGCGTGGAGGTCATCGCCCCCGCGACGCACGACACCGGCTCGGCCGTCGCAGGCGTGCCCGGCGCCGCGACTGAGGGACGCGCGCGGCTGGCCTACATCAGCTCCGGCACCTGGTCCCTGCTCGGTGTCGAACTGCACGAGCCCGACCTCTCGGAGCGCGCCTTCGAGTTGAACCTCACCAACGAAGGCGGCGTCGATGGCACCTACCGCCTGCTCAAGAACATCATGGGCCTCTGGCTCGTGCAGGAGTGCCGTCGCTCCTTTGCGAAAGGCGGCAGCAACAGTGACTACGCCGCACTCGTGGACGCTGCGCTGAGCGCCCCCGCCTTCCGCTCGCTCATCGACCCGGACGACGCGAGCTTTCTCAGCCCGCCCGACATGCCCGCCGCGATCGCGCAGTTCTGCCGCGAGACCGGACAGCCGGTGCCGGGCACCGAGGGGGAATTCACCCGCTGCGTCCTCGAGAGCCTCGCGATCAAATACGCCACCGTGCTCGACTGGCTGAAGGAGATGACCGGGAGCTTCATCGGCGCGGTGAACATTGTCGGGGGCGGATCGCGCAACCGGTTGCTCAATCAATTCACCGCAAACGCCTGCAAGCGCCCGGTGCTCGCCGGCCCAGTCGAGGCCACCGTGCTCGGCAACGTGCTCGTCCAGGCGCGCTCCTGCGGAGAACTCAGCTCGCTCGCGGACATTCGCCGCGTGGCACGGGCCTCGAGCGAAGTCGGGGAGGTCCACCCGGAACACGAATCCTCGTGGAGCGAGGCGCGGAATCGTTTCCGCGAGATCAGCTTCAAGCGGCGCATCGCGGAATCCGCCACCACCTGATCGCACTCTGGTGGACGGAGTTTGTCATTCACCCCTCCAGCTTGCTGTCAGTTACTTCGCCCAAGTAATCAGCCGTAGTTCGTGGGCTTGGGTTAGATTCGGATGGGTGGGAATCACCCGGACATTCAGGCCGTAGCTGCCGCTGTCCCGGGCGGGGATGGCGCCGCTGTAGAGGTAAGTTCCACCCTCCAGCTTCTTCACCTTGGCCATGTCGGAGGTGAGCGGCTTGACGATCTCGTTATTCACCGTCTCACCGAAATAGGCCTGCACGGTCACAAAGTCCGGCGCGACGTGCCCCAGATGCACGACCGCCTCGACCACCGGCGAGTCGCCCACGAATAACCCGATCGCCGGCGTTTTGATCTGCACCTCGCCGATGCGGATCTGCGACCAGTGCTTGCGGATGTTGTCTTTCCATTTCGAAAGTTCGACGGCTTTCCTTCCCCCGCCCGCCGCCAGCACTTCATGCGCTCTCGCCGCCGGCTCGTAGAGCCGCTCCGCGTACTCCGTCACCATGCGGTGGGTGGTAAACAGGGGTGTCACCGTACGAATCGACTCGCGCATGAGCTGGATCCACGCGACCGGCAACCGGCCATCCGGCTTCGCGTAGTAGAGCGGCACGATCTGGGTTTCGAGGGTGTGGAAGAGGCTCGCGACATCCACTTCGTCTTCAAACTTCGGATCGATCTGTTCCGTGGTTTCCGCCAGTTCGCCGCCGATCGCCCAGCCCGCCTTCTTGTTCTGCGCATACGCTTCGCACCACCAGCCATCGAGCACGCTGAGGTTCAGGCCGCCGCTCGGCGGCAGCTTCATCCCGCTCGTCCCGCTGGCCTCGAGCGGCCGGCGCGGATTGTTCAACCACAGATCCACGCCCTGGTAGAGCCTCCGGCCCACGTAGTGATCGTAGTCTTCGACGAAGACGATGCGATTTTCGAACTCCGGCATCCGGGTGAATTGATAGACCTTCTGGATGAACTGCTTGCCCGGTTCGTCCTTCGGATGCGCTTTGCCGGCGAAAACAAATTGCACCGGACGTTCCTCGTTGATCAGCAGCTTGTGCAGCCGCTCCGGGTCGCTGAAGAGCAGAGTGGCGCGCTTGTAGGTCGCGAAGCGGCGCGCAAAACCCACGGTCAGGACCTCGGGATTCAGGAGGCGATTCGCGTGGCGGATATTCTCCGGCGATTCACCGAGGCGCGTCCGCTGCCGGCGCACGCGTTCCCGCACAAACTCGATGAGCCGCCGCTTCAGCAGTTGATGCGTCATCCAGAGATCCTCGTCTGGGATCTCGATGACCCCGCGCCAGAAGTCTTCATCCATCAACTTCTCCTCCCAGCCGGGAAGATACTTGTCGTAGAGCTTCCCGAATTCCGGCGCCATCCACGTCTTGGTATGGATGCCATTGGTCACGCTGGTGATCGGCACTTCGTTTTGCGGCACCCCCGCCCACACATCCTTCCAGAGCCCCTGCGAGACCCGGCCGTGCAACTCGCTCACCCCATTCGCATGACGGCTCGTGCGCAGGGCGAGGATGGTCATCGAAAACGGTTCGCTCAGGTCCCGGCGGAACTGGCCGAAACTCACAAGGGTCTCGAAATCGATTCCCACCTTTGCCGGATACTCGCCAAAGTATTTGCGCATGAGTTCGAGCGGAAAGGCGTCATTGCCCGCGGGCACCGGCGTGTGCGTGGTGAAGATATTGCCCGACGCGACGACCTGAAGCGCGCTGTAAAAGTCGAGCTGATGATCGGCCACCTGCCGGCGGATCAGCTCGAGCGAAAGGAAGGCGGAATGGCCTTCATTCATGTGGTAGACGCTGGGCGTCACGCCCATCGCGTGCAGCGCGTGGACCCCGCCGATCCCGAGCACGATCTCCTGCCGGATCCGCATCTCGTGATCGCCTCCGTAGAGATGGGCGGTGATCTGGCGATCCTCCTCCGCATTTTCGGGCAGATCGGTATCGAGCATGTAGAGCGTGATCCGGCCGATCGCGAGGCTCCACACTCGCGCGCGCACGCCGCGCCCCACGATATCGACACTGATCACCAGCGGTGCGCCGTCCTTGTCGATCGTTTCCTTGATCGGCAAGTGAGAGAAGTTCTGATTCAAGCCCACGCTTTCCTGCCAGCCCTCCTTGTTGATCTGCTGGCGGAAATAACCCTGCTTGTAGAGCAGCGTGAAGGCCATGAACGGAAGGTCGAGATCGCTCGCCGATTTGCAGTGGTCGCCGGAGAGAATCCCGAGGCCGCCCGAGTAATTCGGCACGCTCTCGTGGAAACCGAACTCCGCCGAGAAGTAAGCCACCGGCCCCTGGCGTAGCGGGCTGTCCTTGCGGAGCTTCGAGTAAGTATCGGTGCGCGCAAGGTAGGCTTTGAATTTCGTGTGCACCGCATTCATTTCCCGCAGGAAATCGTCATCCTCCGCCACCTCGATGAGGCGCGCCTGGCGGCAGAGTTGCAGCATCCGCAGCGGGTTATGATTCGTCTTGTGCCAGAGCTCGGGATCGAGGTGGCGAAAAAGTTTTCGCGCCTCCCCTTCCCACGTCCACCAGAGGTTGTAAACCATCTCGCGCAATGGCTCGATCGGGGGCGGGAGTTTCGGAACGACGTTGAAAGTATGGAGTGGCTGCATGGCTGGAAAGGGCCTGACTTTGTCACTTCAGCCCCGCGGGGTCGAGCGGACTCCGCGGGTCCCTTCCGACTTGAAAATCGGGGGCGACTCCGTCATTTCGTCAGACGCAAATGTCCCGCCGAGCACGTAAAGAACAGCGCCTCCTCGCCGAGCAGGATACCGTGGCCATGCGTCGTGCCGAGCGTCAGGAACAGGAAACGTTGGCTGGGAAGACGACGGTCGAGGCTCGGCTGACCAAGGAACAGCGGACGGTGAAATTGCGGGAGAGCCAAGCCGGTCTCCAACCGCGCCCGCGGCGGGTCGCCCGCCCGGGAAAACCGCTCAAGCGGTGATGCCAACGATCTTGCTTTGACGTTGTAGC
>JANOAZ010000222.1:0-13036 GCA_031411395.1 Chthoniobacteraceae bacterium | reverse complement strand
ATCAGCCGATACCAGTTATCCCGCCGCCGCGGCTGGTATCCGGCAGTCGTGATCAGCGTCTCGATCTCCTCCTTCGCCAGCCGGTAGCTGGTGCCCGCGGCGCTTACCACGTTTTCCTCCATCATCACGCTGCCGAAGTCGTTGGCGCCGTACTTCAGCGCGATCTGGCCGATCTTCGGGCCTTGGGTGACCCAGGAGCTTTGCACGTTGGGGAAGTTATCGAGATAGATGCGGCTGAGCGCCTGCATGCGCAGGTATTCGGCGCTGCCGAGCGGCTGCACGCCGGGGAGCATCACGTGACCGGCGCGGTTCAGGCCGGGCTGGAAGGTCCAGCAGATGTAGGCGGTGAAACCGCCGGTGGCGTCCTGCTGATCGCGCAGTCGCTGGAGATGTTCGATCCGGTCGTCGAGCGTCTCGACGTGCCCGAACATCATCGTCGCGCTGGAGTTCAACCCGAGTTCGTGGCCGATGGCCATGACTTCGAGCCACTGGTCGCTCATGCATTTCAGCGGCGCGATTTGGTTGCGCACGCGATCGACGAGGATCTCTCCGCCGCCGCCGGGGATCGAGCCGAGGCCGGCTTCCTTGAACTTCGTGAGCACCTCGCGCAGCGGCATTTTGAAGACCTCGGCGAAGTGATTGAACTCCGGCGGCGAGAAGCCGTGAATGTTGATGTGCGGATATTTCTCCCGGATGTGGGAAAGCAGCGCGAGATACCAGTCGATGCCGAGCTTCGGGTGATGCCCGCCTTGCATGAGGATCTGCACGCCGCCGATGGCGGTCAGCTCGTCGAGCTTTTGGTCGAGTTCGGCAAAGGAGATGACGTAGGAGTCCACGTCCTTTTCCACGCGGTAGAACGCGCAGAACTTGCAGTAGGTGTCGCAGACGTTCGTGTAGTTGATGTTGCGGTCGATGATGTAGGTGACCACCGCGCCATCGGTGCGCGCGAGTCGGCGGCGGTCGGCGAGCGCACCGAGTTGCTCGAGCGGGAGGCGGTGGAGCGCGCGGGCGTCGTCGGCGGAGACGCGGTCTCCGGCGAGGACTTTGTCGATCAGGGCGTCTTCGGAAATGAGCGGGGCGACCATACGCCCTGTGCGTAGCGCAGGAAACCGCGCACGTCCAGCGGAGTGCCCACAGCGGAAGCGATCGGTTGTCAGCCCGCGTTTTGGTGGCATCGTGCGGGCCAATTCCCCTCATGCGCTCCCTCCTTGTCTTCGCCGTGCTCGCCGGCCTGCCCGCCTCCGCCCTGACCCAGGGCACGGGGCTGACCGGCCAGTATTACGACACCGCGAGCTTCGGCACGCTGAAGACGACGCGGACGGATGCGACCGTGGATTTTAACTGGGGCACGGCCATTCCCACCGGAACGACGATCACCAATGCGGACACCTTTTCGGTCGCGTGGTCGGGGCAGGTGGAGCCGGAGTTCTCCGCACTCTACACATTTTACGTCGCGGCGGATGATGGGGCGCGGCTGTGGGTGAATAATCAGTTGATCGTGGCGCGCACCTTTGCGCAGGGCGCGGGGGAAATGCGCGGACAGACCCGCCTCGTGGCCGGTGAGCGGGTGAATCTGCGGCTGGAATACATCGAGGGAACAGGCGGCGCGGCGGTGTCTCTGGAATGGTCGTGCGCCTCGCGGGCGCGGGAGGTGATTCCGATGGCGCGGCTGTATCCGGCGCGCGTGGATCGCGCGGGCGGCTCGCTTTTGAAAGAGCACTGGAGCGGGCTCGCGGGCGGCGTGATCAGCACGCTGACTTCGAGCGCGAACTATCCGAACAAACCGGGCGGTCGCGAGTTCATCACTTTGTTTGAATGCCTCGCGCAGGATTGGGCGGAGAGCTACGGCACGCGGGTCACGGGCTACCTCGTGGCGCCGGTGACGGGCAGCTACACTTTTGCGGTGAGCGGCGATGAGGTGGCGCAGCTTTACCTGAGCACGGATGCCACGGCGGCGAACAAGGCGTTGATCGCGAGTGTCTCCGCGGCCACGGGCTTTCGGGTGTGGAATGCGCAGCCGGCGCAGCAGTCCGCGCCGCGCACGCTGGTGCAGGGGCAGCGGTATTACGTGGAGCTTTTGCACAAGGAAAACACCGGCGCCGATCACTGGAGCGTGGGTTGGAAGCAGCCGGGCGACTCGGCGTTCAGCGTGGTGCCGGGCAGCGCGCTGGTGCAGCCGGGGCTGACCACGGCGCAGCCGGCGGAGACCGCGTTGCTTAACACCATGGCGCAGGAGCATCCGCGCATCTTCGCCACCGCGGAGCGTTTCGCGCGGCTGCGCGCGACATGGCAGAGCGCGACGGCGAGCCAGCCAAAGACCTGGGCGCAGAACGCGATCAACAGCGCCGACACCATTCTCACTCAAGTGCCGGTGGAGTACACGCAGGACGTGCGCGGGACCATCCTGAGCCAGGCGCGCACCGTCGTGGATCGCATGTACAAGCTCGGCCTCGCGTGGCAGCTCACGAACGACAGCGCGTACGCCGAACGCGCCTGGACGGAGCTGAGCGCGGTGGCCGCGTTCCCCGACTGGCATCCCGCGCACTTCCTGGACACCGCGGAGATGACGCACGGCTGCGCGATCGGCTACGACTGGTTTTACAGCTACTGGACGCCGGCACGTCGCGACACCATCCGCAACGCGATCATCAACAAGGGCCTCAACGCGGGCCTCTCGCAATTCACGAGCAACGTGTCCTGGACGCAGAGCACGGGGAACAACTGGAACATGGTCTGCAACGGCGGCCTGAGCATGGGCGCGCTCGCGGTGGGCACGGAGAGCGAAGCGCTCACGGAAAACATCCTCAACCGCGCGCTGAATTCGACGCGGCCGGTGTGGAAGCATTTCACCACGGACAATGGCGCGTGGTACGAAGGCCCCGGCTATTGGGGTTACACCACGGAGTATGGCATCCGCATGTTCGCGGCCTGCGAGTCGGTGCTCGGCAGCGACTTCGGGATCAGCGCCACGCAGAATGTGTCGGAAAGCGGCTTCGCGCCGATCCATGCGCTCGGCACCTCGAACAAGACTTTCAACTTCGCCGATGCCGGCGCTGGCGGCGCGCTGCGCGGGCCGGTGTTTCAATGGATGGCGCGGCGCTACGGTCAGCCGATCCTTGCCTGGTGGGAAAATCAAGGCAGCGGCGGCGCGCTCGATGCGCTGTGGTGGAGTGACAGCACGACTTCGCTGACCAGCAGCGGGGCGGCGCCGGACATGGCCTTCCACGGCGAAGCCGGCACCGCCTACGATCCGCAGGAAATGGTGACGATGCGCGGCCGCTGGGCGGACAGCCGGGCGACTTTCCTCGGCAGCAAGGGGGGCGAGATGGGCGCGGCGCACGGCAATCTCGACGCGGGCACCTTCGTCCTCGATGCGCTCGGCAATCGCTGGTTCCACGATCTCGGCGGCGACAACTACGCGCTGCCCGGATACTTCAGCGCGACTCCGAGCACGGGCACCGATCGCTGGGATTACTACCGGATGCGGCCCGAGGGGCAGAACACGCTGACGATCAATCCGAGCGCGAATGCCGACATGGTGCTCAATGCCTTCGCCCCGCTCCTCGCCTACCAGACCGAGGCGGGCGGCACGGGCGCATTCGCGATTCACGATCTCACCAGCGTCTATGCGGGAATGACCCGGCTGTGGCGCGGCACGCGGCTCCTCGGCGCGCGCAATCAAGTGCTCGTGCAGGATGAAATCCAGGCCGGGACGGGCAAAACGGTCTGGTGGTTCGCGCATTTCACGTCACCGGCCACGACGGTGACGATCGAGCCCGGCGGCACCTCGGCGATGATGCAGCAGGGCGCGGAGCGGCTCTGGTGCAAGATCGTCAGCGGGGGCGGGACTTTTCAGATCATGGACGCGGTGCCGCTGCCTACTTCGCCAAACCCCGAGGGGCAGAACGCGAACACCGGCTTCAAAAAGCTGGCGATCAATCTCACCGGCGTAACGAACGCCACGCTGGCCGTGTGGTTCGTGCCGCTCAGCGCGGGGGAGACGGCTCCCGTCACGCTGCCGGCGATCACCGCGTTGAACACCTGGAACGTCGCCGCGAACAGCGACGCGCCGATCGCCAGCAACGGCAGCGGCACACTCCCGGGCGAAGCCTTCGTGGACATCGATCTGCGCAATTACGTCACCGACGACAGCACGCCTGCGGAGCAAATGCGCTTCGCGGTGAGCAACGGCGTGAACGGCACGATCGTCCTGCTGGCCGATGGCCACACCGCGCGCTTCACGCCGAATGCGGGTTTCACGGGCGTGCCGCAATTCGACTTCACCGCCATCGACACGACGGCCGATCCCAATGCGATCCTGACCTACGATTTCGATGCCCCCGATGCCTCGGCCGCGAATGTCGTGCCCGATGTCTCCGGCCTCGGGCGCGACGGCACGCTCGACGCCGTGGGCACCGGCGCGGCGACGCTGCAATCGGATGTTCCCGCCGCGCTCGGCCGGGCAGGCCGCAGCCTCGATCTCGCCGAGAATGGCGGCGCGAATGCCGCGCGACTCAGCCGCGCGATCAGCGCCGCGGAGGTGAATTGGAACACCAGCGACTGGACGATCACCGGCTGGTTCAAGCGCCGCGACGCCGATGGCGACGACATGATCTGGCATCTGAACAACGGCGATGGATTCGGCAGCGGCGAGGAGCTTTACCTCGTGGCTCGCGGCGCATCGACGCTCTCGCTGCACCACTATCCGGGCCCGGATGTGGACATCACCACCACCACGGCTGCGGCGCCTGGCGTCTGGCATCACTTCGCCGTGGTCCGCGGCGGCGCCACACTCAGTCTTTATTTGAATGGCGCGCTCGTCGGCAGCGACACCGCCTTCACCCTCGCGACCAACCAAACCTACCCGCTCATCTTCGGCGGCCACACCGACACGAGCGCGACCTATGCGCCGCGCTGGTTCGACGGGCGGCTCGATGAACTCGCGGTGTTCAACGCCGCGCTCGCTCCCGCCGCGATCACCACGCTGGCGGGTGGCATGACCGTGCGGCATTTCGGCGGGCTGAGCGCCACCGGCACGATCACGCTTTCCGCGGCGGCGGTGACCGCCGTGTGGACGAATGGGAGCACGGCCGCGACGCTGCCGTGGAGCACGGGCGCGAACTGGCAGAGCGGCGCGGCACCCGCGAGCACGCGCGGGGCCTCGGTGCAGTTCTTCCCCGGGCAGACGCTCACCGGCGGCGCGATCACCGCGAACAACGATCTCGCGAGCGGCTTCCAGATGAACAATCTCACCCTCGCCGGCACGAGCAACGCCGCAACCACGGCGACGATCAGCGGCGGCAGCTTCACCTTGCTCAACAACGGCACACTCCTGCCCACCGTGAACCTCAGCGCCACCGCGGGGTCCGGCCTGACCTACAACCTCAACACACCGATCACGCTCGGTGCCGACACCACTTTCAACGCCACGAACAGCGGCACCTTCATCTTCAATGGCGACCTCGGCGGCGCCGGCGGCCTCACCCGCACGGGCACCGCGAGCAAGCTCGTGCTCGCCGGCACCAACACTTACACCGGCGATACGCTGATCGATTCCGGCACGCTGCAAATCGGCAACGACGGCGCGACCGGCTCGCTCGGCAGCGGCGACGTGATCGACAACGGCACGCTGCGCTTTGATCGCACCGGGACGCTCGACGTGCCCAATAGCATCAGCGGTACCGGCGGCGTGCAGGTGGATTGCCCGATCGGCGCGGGGACCGTCGTGCTCCGCGGCACGAACACTTTCGACGGCGGCGTGAACGTGAGCAGCGGCGCGCTGCGCATCACCAACAGCTACGCGCTCGGCGATGGAATCAAGACCGTGACCTTGACCAATGGCACCGCGGGCGCGCCGCAGCTCCGGCTCGATGGCAGCGGCGACGTCATCGAACTGCCGGCGACGATCAGCTACAACACGAGCAGCAACACCGGTGCGATCATCAACGAAGCGGGGAACAACCTCGTCAGCGGCAACATCACGCTCACCGGCGGTGGCGGCGATACGAAGATCCTCGTCAGCGCGGGCATGCTTACCCTTGAGGGAAATATCGCGCCCAACACCACGGGCCGGACGCTGCAACTCGCGGGTGCGGGCACCGGCCTCGCGGCGGGCACGATCGGCAACGGCAACGCGACGAATGTCCTGGGCGTGACCAAGAGTGACGCCGGCACATGGACCGTCGCGGGCGTGAACAGCTACTCCGGCACCACGGCGGTCAGTGCGGGCACGCTCATCCTCGGCAGCCCCGGCGCGCTGGGGAATGGCGGTTCCACCTTCGGCAACAGCACTGGCGGCACCACGATCACCGCGGGCGCCACGCTCGATCTCAACGGGCAGCCGGGGATCAACGAAGTGCTGACGATTCGAGGCACGGGCGTCGGCGGCATCGGTGGGCTCGTGAACAACAGCGCCACGGGCGCGAGCATCACCGGCGGAGTCGTCTCGTCGATTTCCACCACCGCGGGCGGCGTGCATGGCGCGGTGCCGGCCGTGTCTCTGACCGGCGGTGGCGGCTCCGGAGCCACGGCCATGGCCACGCTTGGTGTCACCACGGCGAGCTTCACCATCGCGGGCGGCACCACGGTTTATTCCGCGGCACCCACGGTCACCATCAGCGGAGGCGGCGGCACCGGGGCCGCGGCCACCGCCGTGCTCAGCTCGGGCGTGGTCACGGGCATCACGATTACGAACGCCGGCACGGCCTACACGAGCGCCCCGGCGATTGCGTTCACCGGCGGCACCATTTCCACCGCGGGCACCAATCCCACCGGCACCGGCAATGCCGCGAACTTCATCGTCTCCGGCATCACGGTCACCGCTCCCGGCAGCGGCTACACCGCGGCGCCGGGCGTGAGTTTCAGCAGCGGCAGCGGCACCACCGCGACGGCCAATCTTTCCTCCGTCATCATGGGGGCGGCGACCAGCATCGGCGGCACGGGCACGCTCGACCTGGGTGCTCCCATCTCCGGCGCCTTTGCGCTGACCAAGATCGGAACCGGGACGCTCATTCTCCGCGCTGCCAATGCCTCTACCGGCAGCACCACGGTGACCGCCGGTACGCTGATCGTGAATGGCAGCATCCCCTCCGGCAGCACCGCCAGCGTCGGCGCAGCCGGCCGGCTCGCGGGCGGAGGCAGCATCGGAGCAAATGCCACGATCACCGGCACCCTCGCGCCCGGCGACGGCGTGGGTGTCCTTGCCTTCACGGGCACGCTCAGCTTTGGCAGCGCCAGCCATCTCGAGTGGGAACTCATCGGCAACACCAACGCCGGCGCGGGCAGCAACTCCGACCGGTTGAGTGCGGCCTCCGTCAGCATCACGACCAACGCCGCCGTCGATGTCTCGCTGAATCGCCCCGGCAGCGCGGTGGACTTCAGCCACGCGTTCTGGACCACCGCGCACACCTGGCCCGTGCTTGATGCGACGGGGGTCACCGGCGCCTTCAAGCTCGGCACCGTCAGCGCCGACATCGCCGGCCGGCCCGCGAGCGGTTACGGCACCTTCACGATCCAAAACACCTCCACCGCGGTGAACCTCGTCTGGACGCCATTCCCGGTGATGCAGCAGTGGAAGTACACCCACTTCTCGTCCAACTGGAACAACGCAACGCTCGCCGGCGACCTCGCCGACCCCGACCTGGATGGACGCACAAACCTCGTCGAATACCTGCTGGCCACCGACCCGAACGCGCCCGCGAGCGGACCGGACATCACCAGCAGCGTCCTCGGGAATCGGCTTCAGATCGCCTTCACGCGCGACACCTTGCACACCGACCTCACCATCACCGTGGAAGGCGCGGACGCGCTCGGCGGATGGACGCCACTTGCGCGGAGCACCGCCGGCGCTGCCTTCACACCGCTCGTCGGCGGCGTGACCATCTCGGAGACCGGCGCGGGCACCTTGAAGGCCGTGCAAATCGGCGACGCCTTCACTATCACCGACCCGGCCCACCCGCGCCGTTTCCTCCGGATTCACGGCCAGCATTAGGGGCGTAGGCGAGCGCGTCCCGCCTCGCAACACTCCGGGCCGCTGGACGCGCCCAGATCATCAGAGGCAGAGCGCTGGGAGGACGCGGAGGTCTGGCCGGGGGCGCTGCGTTGCGCGGCCAGAGGCGCGCGCCTACGGCTCACCGCACCGGCCTCGTCAACCTGGGAGGGCGTCTAAAATGGCGGGATCGGGCAGTCTTACACTTTGTCTTGCTCTTGCTCCTGCTCCTGCTCCTCCGAGCTTCATGGGAGCAAGAGCAAGAGCAGGACAAAGAGGATGAGCAGGATGCTCGTTCGGAGTTTTTAGACGCTCTCTGAGAGCCTACCGAATCCGGCCCCAGTGCGAGGCGAAGGGCCAATACACCAGGACTCCGCGGCCCATGATATTCCGCTCGGGGACCGGACCCCAATCCCGGCTGTCGGAGCTGTGGTAGCTGTTGTCGCCGAGCGCGAAATAGTTCTTCGCCGGGATCGCGAAGGAAACCTCGGGATCGCCAAGGATCCCGAACCGTCCGCCTTCGGGCCCATTGGAGTAACCCTGGTAGCCGTCGTTGGGCGCCTTGATGGTGCCACTCATCACCCGGAGAAAGCTCGGATCGCCCGCGAGCTGGCCATTGATGAACATCTGGGGCGGATCGATGCGGAGTTCATCGCCCGGCGTCCCCGCGAGGCGCTTGATGTAAAACTGGGAGCCGCGCGTGGGATCGACTGGTCCCCGGATCGCAAATGGTCCGAACCCGTTCAGCACGAACTGCAACATGCCTCGCGGATGCCTCGCGTTTTCACCCGTGGGGACGTCCTGCGTGTTGAACACGAACACGTCGCCACGTTGCGGCTTGCGAAAATGGTACGACATCTTGTCCACGAAGACGTGATCGCCGGTGTCGATGTAGCCGCGCGCGATCGGGTCGCCCGCACGGACTGTGGAGCCCACGGGCTGGAGAAGATACCGGGTCACCGGCTGGGCCTCTGCATGGACCACGTGGCGGCGAATGGCCGCCGCGCTGCCGGAGCCCGAGGTGGTGATGATCTCGGTGCGGGTGAAGATCCCCAGCGTGTCGCTGAGCAGCGGGGTGCGGTCGATGAACGGCAGCAGTGATTTGTATTCGCGCGCGGGGCCCACCGTGCAGTCCTCTTTGGCCACGACATTCACATAGGCCCTCCCCAGGGACGCAGTATGGAAGAGCCGGACGAGCGGATTCGGCGGCGGCTCCTCGGTGGGGTAGGCGAGGATGCCATTCAGCGTCGGCTGCATCGAGCCGGTCGGGATCGTGAACGGCTGGAGAAAATAGGTGCGGACTCCGAGCGCGATGACGATCGCGACGAGGAATACCTCCACGTTTTCGCGCATCGCCGCGTCCTTCAGCGGCGGCAGATTCGCGCCGCAGATCCGGTCGAGTTCCCGCGCGTTTTCCTCGATGCCCGCGCGATCGCGCTGGCGGAGCGCGTCTTCCAGCCGGCGCAGGCGCGACTTGTATTCGAGCACCGTCGCGTCGCTCCAGAGGTCCCGCTTGTAGGCGAGCAGTTTCGTCGCGTCCTTGAGGAGATTGCGGCCTTGCCGGACGTGCTTGGGCAGGAAGTAGGAAAACATGCGAGCGCGGAATCTCCGGGACCGCCCGATGCGTGTCCAGCGCCGAGTGGAAGGGGGCGGGCCGCATCGAAAAATGCCCGGCATTCCGCGCCCTGGAGGGACACGCACCGTCGTGTCCCAGATTGACAAACGCCGCGCGCCACCTACCGCAAAGCCATGCCCCTCCACCTCGCACCGCTCTCCCGCCGCGACTTCCTCCGCCGCTCCGCGCTGGCCAGCGCGCTGCTCGCTTTCCCCCAGCTCCGCGCCGCGGACCCGAAGGCCGATCCCCACCGCTGGGCGCTGCTTTCCGACACCCACGTGGCGGGTGATCCGGCGGCCATCCTCCGCGAAGTCAATTTGGCCGAACACCTGCGCGGCGTCGTGGCCGAGCTGCGCGCTCTCGCCGTGGCGCCAGCGGGGGTTTTTGTGAATGGCGATTGCTCGCTGGATCGCGGACTGCCCGAGGACTACGTGACTTTCACCGACCTGCTGAAACCGCTCGCGGACGCAGGTCGGCCACTGCACTTCACTCTCGGCAACCACGACGAACGCGACACGTTTTGGAACAGCCTGAAGGGCGGGCGTCCGGGCACGCCGCCGATGGTGAGCAAACATGTCTCCGTGGTGGAAGGCGCGCGGGCGAATTGGTTCCTGCTCGACTCGCTCGACGTGACCAAGGCGACCCCTGGGCGTCTCGGCGACGAGCAGCGCGCCTGGCTCGCGGCCGCGCTCGATGCGCGGCCCGGCAAGGCGGCGCTCCTGATGGTGCATCACAATCCGGTGGCCGCCGAAGCGGGGAAGAAAACCGGCCTGCTCGATACCGAGGAATTGCTCGCCCTCGCGCTCCCGCGCCGGCACGTGAAGGCGATTTTCTTCGGCCACACGCATGTGTGGCGCTGCACCGACCGGGAGGGCCTGCACCTCGTGAATCTCCCCGCAGTGGCTTATCCATTTAAGAAAGAGGAAGCGACGGGCTGGGTCGATTGCCGGCTGGGGGACGGCGGCGCCGCGCTCGAACTGCGGGCCACCGATCCGCAGCATCCGGCCCACGGCAAGGTGACCGAACTCCGCTGGCGCGCCGCCTGACTGGCGATCCAGGCCCGTCAGGCGAACTGCGCGTGGGCCGTCAGCCGCGCGAAGTCTTCCGCCGAGATCGGACCCGCGGAGCCGCCGCTCCGCAGGGGAGCCGCGGCCGTCGAGCGACCGACCCGTGCAAGCCAGGCGTGGTCGAGCCGGGTGGTCAGCAGATCGCGATCGGTGCTCGCGAGCGTGGTCTCCTCCTTCTCGCCGGTGGCAGCGCCGGGCCCGACGAACAAACCGGCGAGCAGCAGGGTGACGCGCACGGCGGTCGAGCGCGTGTAGTTTGACCACAGGCAGCCGCGGGATGGATCGAGCCGGGAGACCACGGAGGTGAAATGCTCCAGCGTCCAGAGCTCGGGATTCGCGCGCGGCGAGTAGGGATCGTAGAGCATCGCATGGGGCGCCGGCACGCTCCCCATGAGTGCGCGGAAGTCGCCGCGATGCAGATGCCAGCGCACCGCGCCATCGGTGGCTTCGCCGTGCGCGAGCAGGCGCTCGATCGCGGCCCGGTGCGGCGCGACGTAGCCGAGCGCCTCGGCGTGCGTGAGGGCGAAGGCGAGGGGCGCCGTGGTTTCATCAAAGCTATGCAGTTCGATCCGCGCCGGCCCGCCGAAGTCGCGGAATGCCTCGAGGACGGCGACCGCATTCGCCGCCGCGCCGAGCCCCACGTCCCAAATGACGAAACGGCCGGACGTTTCGCCCGCTCTTTCCACCAGCCGCTGCTGCTCCACGTGCAGGCCCCGGGCCTCCGCCATCGGGCCGACCACGGGGTGAAAGGTCTCGCCATGCGCCCGCGAGCGCAGGGTGCGTGCGCCGGAGGCGACGGTGACGATTTCATATTCCTCGGGCACGGCGGTCATCGGCAGAGCAAACGCCCGCGAGCCAAAATCCGCAATGCCGGCGGCAACGGATGTGCTAATTAAGGCAAGCTGCGTCGTGAAAACCATCGAGCCTCAAAAGCTGAACCTCCCCCGGCGAGTCCCCGTGATGGTCTTGCCGACGCTGCTTTTCCCGAATTCGCTCCTGCCGCTCCACATCTTCGAGCCCCGCTATCGGGCGATGCTGAGCACCGCGCTGGAGGAGGAACGCATGTTTTGCATCGCCCTCACGAAGCAGGGAGTCGCGGACTGGGGCTCGCCAAAGGACTTTCACCACATCGCCGGGCTCGGCCTCGTCCGGGCTTGCGTCGGTTGCGGGGACGGCACCTCCCACCTCATCCTTCAGGGCCTGGCGCGGGTGAAACTGACGAAGTTCGTTCAAGAAGCCCCATTTCCCATCGCGCAAATTCGGGAGCTGGCTTCGACGCCGGCGGAGGAGTTCGAGACGGAAACGCTGACCGCCAAACTGCTCGGCCTCTGCGCCCAACTGCGCCAGCAGGGCCTCGGCGTTCCCGCGTCGCTCGACCAGCAACTCGCGCAGATCGAAAATCCCGACGTGCTCGCCGATATCGTCGCCCACACGTTTCTCCGCGACCCGTTTCGCCGGCAGGATGTCTTTGAGGAGCTGCGCGTCGGCGAACGCCTGCGGCTGCTCATCCGGCACCTCTCGGCGGAGATGGTGTGAGGGTGGACCGAAAGCGGGCGATTGAGGCTGGCGCGGCGCGGCGGCGGAAAAAAACACGGTCATCCTGAGCGGAGCGCCGCCGCGGGCGAAGGCGGCGCGGCGCGCAGTCGAAGGATCCCGTTGGTGGTGCGCAGCGTGCATCGTTCGGGGGTGGACGGGATCCTTCGACTCCGTTCCGCCCCACCTTCCCACCCGGAACTCCGCTCAGGATTACCGTGTTTTCAATGCGGTGGGCGGGAGAAAAGCCGCGCGTGCTCTTCGATAAGATAACGATCGGTCATGCCCGAGAGGTAGTCGCAGACCGCGCGCAGCAGACCGTCCCGTTTCGCCCTCAGAGTCGCGCCTTCGCCGAGCAGGCGGGGGTTTTTGACGCAGGCTTCGAATAGATCCCGCAGGAGCCGGCAGGCGTGCTGGTTCGCGGAGGCCACGCGCGGATGATAGTAGAGATTCTTGTAGAGAAATTTCCGCAGCGCCTTGTTCGCCTTGACCAGGCGCAGGCTGTAGCGGATCAGCGGACTCTTCTGCCGGCGCACCTCGTCCGCGCTCTGGACCCCGGACCTGGCGATCAGCCCGTCGCTGGTGGTGATCACATCCTGCACCTGCCGGTCGATGATGCAGCGGATGACGTAGCGATGGAGGGCCTCGCCTTTGAGCTTCGGAAAATGCCGGCGCACCTCGTCGTGACTTTCCTGCCAGATCTCGAGCGCGCTGAGTTGCTCGGGAGTGATGAGTTGAAAGTCGAGGCCGTCGTCGAGGTCGTGACTGTAGTACGTGATCTCGTCGGCAAGGTTGGCGATCTGTGCTTCGAGCGACGGCATCTGGTAACGCTCG
>JANOAZ010000221.1:0-28033 GCA_031411395.1 Chthoniobacteraceae bacterium | reverse complement strand
GAAGATGATCGTCTCATCCACGCGGTTCAGGAACTCGGGGCGGAAGTGCCCGCGCAGCGCCTCCATCACGCTGGCCTCGCGCTGCTCGGCGTTTGCATCGCCGAGGATGAACTGCGAGCCGATGTTCGACGTCATGATGATGACGGTGTTTTTGAAATCGACGGTGCGGCCCTGGCCGTCGGTGATGCGGCCGTCGTCGAGCACTTGCAGCAGGACGTTGAAGACGTCGTGATGCGCCTTCTCGATTTCGTCGAAGAGGACGACCGAATACGGCTTGCGGCGCACGGCTTCGCTGAGCTGTCCGCCTTCCTCGAAACCGACGTAGCCGGGCGGCGCGCCGATGAGCCGGGCGACGCTGTGCTTCTCCATGTATTCGCTCATGTCGATGCGGATCATGGCGTGTTCGTCATCGAAAAGGAACTGGGCGAGGGCGCGGGCGAGTTCGGTTTTTCCGACGCCGGTGGGGCCGAGGAAGATGAACGAACCCATCGGGCGGTTTTCATCCTGCAAGCCGGCGCGGGCGCGGCGCACGGCGTTCGAGACGGCGGTGATGGCGGTGCGCTGGCCGATGACGCGCTTGGCGAGGCGGTCTTCCATGCGGACGAGTTTTTCGCGTTCGCCTTCGCGCAAGTTGGTGACGGGGATGCCGGTCCAGGCGCTGACGACTTTGGCGATGTCTTCCTCGGTGACTTCTTCCTTTAGCATCGGCACGCCGGTGCGCTGCATCTCGGCGAGCTTGGCGTTGTGCGCGTCGATCTCGCGCTGGGCGGCGGGGATGTGGCCGTACTGGATTTCGCTGGCCTCGGTGAGGTCGCCGGTGCGCTGGGCGCGCTCGAGGTCGATCTTCAATTGCTCGAGCTGTTCGACCAGCTTGCGCTGTTCGTCGATGACCTTCTTTTCGTTCTGCCACTGCGCCTTGAGGCCGGCGCTTTTCTCGCGGGCCTCGGCGAGTTCGCGTTCGATGCGTTCGAGGCGCTCCTTGCTTGCGGCGTCCTTCTCTTTTTTAAGGGCCTGCCGCTCCATCTCGCGCTGCATGATCTCGCGTTCGAGCGCATCGATTTCCGTGGGCATCGACTCCAACTCGATCTTCATTCGGCTCGCAGCTTCATCGACGAGATCGACGGCTTTGTCGGGGAGAAAGCGGTCGCTGATGTAGCGGTGGGAAAGCGTGGCCGCGGCGACCAGCGCCGCGTCCTGGATGCGCACGCCGTGGTGGACTTCGTAGCGTTCCTTCAAGCCGCGCAGGATCGCGATGGTGTCCTCAACGCTTGGCTCATCGACCTTCACCGGCTGGAAGCGGCGCTCCAGTGCGGCGTCCTTCTCGATGTATTTGCGATACTCGTCGAGCGTGGTCGCGCCGATGGTGCGCAGTTCGCCGCGCGCAAGCTGCGGCTTGAGCATGTTACTCGCATCGACCGCGCCTTCGCTGGCGCCGGCGCCGACGATGGTGTGCAGCTCGTCGATGAAGAGAATGATCTCGCCCTGCGAATCGGTGACTTCCTTCAGGAACGCCTTGAGCCGATCCTCGAATTCGCCGCGGAACTTCGCGCCGGCGATCATCGAGCCGATGTCCATCGAGATGAGCTTCTTGTTCTTGAGCGACTCCGGCACGTCGCCGCTGACGATGCGCCGCGCGAGTCCTTCCACGATCGCGGTCTTGCCGGTGCCGGGTTCGCCGATGAGCACGGGATTGTTTTTCGTGCGCCGCGAGAGCACCTGCATCACGCGGCGGATTTCGTCGTCGCGCCCGATCACCGGATCGATCTTACCCTTCTGCGCGAGTGCGGTGAGGTCGCGTCCGTACTTTTCCAGCGTCTGATATTTCCCCTCGGGATTTTGATCCGTGACGCGATGCGAGCCGCGCACCTGCTGGAGCGCCTGCATGAGTTTGGCGCGGTCGATCCCGCTCTTGCGCAGCATCTGCCCGACCGGCGAGGACGCCTCCGACACGGCGAGCAGGTAGTGCTCACCGCTGAGATACTCGTCCTTCATCTTCGCCATCTCCTTCTCCGCCGCATCGAGGGTGAGCGAGAGATCGCGGCCGAGCCCCACTTGCACACCGTGCGCAGAGGCGCGGCGCGAGAGATCGACGTGGAGATAGTCTTCGAGCGAATTCGACGGGATGCCCATCTTGTCGAGCAATGGTCGGGCGACGCCGTCGGGCTGATCGAGCAGCGCGAGGAGGAAATGCTCGTTGGTGATTTCGGAGTGGCCGGCCTTGCTCGCGCGATCCTGCGCGGCCTGGAGGGCCTCCTGCATTTTTTGGGTAAAGCGGTCGATGCGCATAGGGAGAGGGTGCGACTCCATTTAGCAGGCGGCTTTCCACCTCTTGTCCAGAAGCGAACGCCCATTGTCTGCGACGCGATGGCGCGCGGGGTTGCGCCACGGGCCGCGCGAGTGGGCCAGTTTGGTCTGAAATTCTTTCGTTGCACGGGCACGGGCTTGGCAGGCGGCGGTGGCCGTCTAGGCTCGCGCTCCTCTCATGTCGCATCGCTCAGCCGTTCTGCTGCTCATCGTCACGTCGCTGCTCTGGAGTCTGGGCGGGGTGTTGATCAAGAGCGTGGACTGGCCGTCGATGGCCAAGGCCGGGATGCGCAGCGCCTTTGCCGCGGCCGTCCTCTGGGCGTGGCTGCGGCGACCGCAGTTCACCTTCTCGCGCGCGCAGCTCGGCGCGGCGATCGCCTACGCCGTGACCGTCACGCTCTTCATCGTGGCGAATGATCGCACCACCGCGGCGAACGCGATCTTCCTCCAATACACGGCGCCGATCTACGTGGCGCTGCTGGCCCCGTGGCTGCTCGGCGAGCACTCGCGGCGGCTCGACTGGCTGTGCATCGGGATCGCGCTCGCGGGGATCGCGCTGACTTTTCGCGATGAATTCAGCGCCACCGGAGTGCTCGGGAATCTCGCCGGGCTCGGCAGCGGTCTGGCCTTTGGCTGCATGGCGATGCTGCTCCGCCGGCAGAAGGATGCGTCGCCTGGGACGGCGCTCCTGCTCGGCAATCTGCTCACCGCCGCGATCGGGTTGCCGTTCGGTCTGGGGAAAATGCCGAGCGCGCCGGAGTGGGCGGCGCTGGCGGTGCTCGGCGTCTTTCAGCTCGGCGTGGCGTATGTGCTCTACAGCGTGGCGATCCGCCGCGTCACCGCGCTGGAGGCGCTGGTCATCACCATGCTCGAGCCGATTCTCAATCCCGTGTGGGTGGCGCTCAAGCAGGGCGAGGTGCCCGGTCCGTGGAGCATCGCCGGCGGCGCGCTGGTGCTCGGCGCGGTGCTGCTGCGGGCGCTGGCCAGGTAGCGCCCGCCCTTTACACCAGCGCCAGCCGGCACTGCACGGGGAAGTGATCGCTGTATCCCTTGAGGGTCTCGCGATCGAATGCCATCGGTCGCTTCTTGGCGTTGCCGGACATCGGCGGCGCGCGAAAGATTTCCACGGAAGGCAGATCGATCTTCAGTCCCTGCAAGCCATAGAGCAGGCCGCGGGAGACGATGATCTGGTCGAGGAGGTTGAAGGTGTTCGTCGCGCCGCCGAAGTAATAGGAGCCTTCATCCGCGCGGCCAAGGTGCGGCCACATGCAGTTGTAAACGTGCGCCTGCCGGTCGAGGTAGGGCGCGGCGGCGGGTTTGTTTTTTCCGGCGGGAATTTTCACGTCTTCCTCCATCCGATCGAGGTCCCGCGTGGCCTGGAGCGCTTCGAGCACGCTGCGGTCGAACGGCTCGTCGTTGAAGTCGCCCATGAGCAGCACGTTGCGGTTCCAGCGGTCGATGATGGCCTTTCGCGTCGCCGCCGTGTCCGGCAAATCGAGGAACTCCGCGCGGTTGAAACGCAGATGCGCATCCACCACGCCGCCGCACCGTTCCGCGGTGGCGATGCGCAAGGGCTCGCTCTCAAACTTTCCCTGCGACCGCGACGGCCAGTGGTTGACGAGCACGACCAGCCGCTGGCCAGTCGCCTTCACCTCCAGACCCACTTCGAAAATGTCGCGGGTCGGATGCCGCAGATGCAGCGAGTGGCTTTTGATCGCGCCCTTCAGCGGCTTTTTGAAAACCGAGTTCGAATAGATGAGGCAGGTGTCGATCCCGCGCAGGTCCGGGCTGTCGGCATGCACCACCTGCAAATCCGTGCGCCCAGTGGCGGCGACGAGTTTCTCGGCGAGCGAATGGTTCTCGATCTCCCCGAGCCCGAGCAGGTCCGGCCCGGTGCCGCCGTGCATGAGTTTGATGACCTCCGCGAGGTTCGCGATTTTGGCGTCCATCGCCTGCTTGGTCCACCCTTTCTCCGGGGTGAACTCGAGGTCCGTCGCGAGATCGGACGCGGTGATGTCGAAAAGGTTCTGCAGGTTCCAGAAAGCGGCTTTGATCTCGGGCATGGGGAGGGAAGGTGTGCGCGCAGCGTGAACCGCGACCGGGGCCGACGGCAAGCTCCCAACTTACTGCCTGACGCGCACGCCGATGCCCATGATGTCGCGGCTCGGGTGCTCGAAGATCTCGGTGAACTCGCCGCCTTCGTCGCGCTTGATCAGTGCCCACACCGCCGGCACGCCGCCGGCCTGGAGCTCGCGGTAGGGCGCGTGGTTCACGTCGTGGAAGGCGCAGATGCGCGCGTGGCGGCCGACGTTTTGGTAATCCGCCCAGGCCCATTCGAAGCTGTGATCGCCATCGATGAAGACGGCGTCGAAACGCTGGTCGGCGAAATCGTAGGAAATCTTGCCGACGCAATAGCGCAGCGGCAGGAGGTCGCGCACGAGGTGGTGGAAGATGAAGGTCGGCCAGAGGTCGATGGTGGTGGCCTGAAACGCGGGATTGAAGCGCTGGAGATAAGCGGTAGCGAGGCACGCCGTGGCGCCGTTGTAGCAGCCCACTTCAAAATAACTCGCCGGCCGCTGCGCGGCGAAAAGCTGGAGGCAGCGCGCGAACTCCCGCGGAATCTGAATGACGCCCTGTTGCGAGGCGTTCACGTGTTCCTCCTCGCCCTCGTAATTTTCCACCGACTCCGCAATCGCGACCAGGCCCACCTCGCGAATCAAGTCGGTGAGCCAGTCGAGCGACCGCAACTCATCTTCAGATGCCGCGCGAATCCGGTGGATCGCGCCGAGCACGCGCTCGAAGTCGGCGCGTTCCGCGGCGTAGGCTTCGAGTGTGGATGACATGGCGCCGCGAAGAGTGACGGCGGCGGATTTGAGAGACAAGCCCGCGTGAGGTAGAGGAGCTGCCGAAAGAAGTTTTCCGGATAAGACGCGGTCATCCTGAGCGCAGTTCCGTCCGAGGGCGAAGGTGGGGGACGGAACGGAGTCGAAGGATCCCGTGAGCCCGAGCGAAGCGCACAGGATCCTTCGACTGCGCTCCGCCCTCTTTTCCGCCTCCGCTCCGCTCAGGATGACACGCGTTCTATCCGGAAATTATTCTGGGCAATCGCTCTAAATGGAAACGCCGGGCGACTCTCGTCGCCCGGCGCTCCTGGGTGTGTTGCGGGACGGGGTTCGCTTACTTGAGAGTGTAGGTCCGGGTCACCTTGGTCAGGTTTCCTTCGTCATCGGAGAAAGTGAGCAGGACGACATTCCGGCCCTTGGCCAGTTGCAGGCCGCCGACGCTCCAGTTCCACAGTTCGGTGCCGTTATCGCCGGTGCCGAGGGTGGCGGGAGTGGCGGCGACGCCATTCACGGTGATCGCGTCGAGGGTGACGATCGAGACATCGTCCGCGGTGCCGGTGATGTTGATCGCGCCGGTGCTGTTCGGGGCCGTCGGGAAGATCGCCTTCACCACCGGTCCTTTACCGTCCGGCACATAGGTCCGGGTCGCGAGGGTTACGTTCCCGTCCTCGTCGGAAAAAGTCAGCACAACGACATTCTTGCCCTTGACCAGCGGCAGCCCGGCGACGCTCCAGTTCCACAGGCCTTCGTCCGTATCCTCGGAGCCGACGTCCGCCGGGCTCGTCTCGATTCCGTTGATCGTGATGGAGTCCAGTTTGACGATGGTTTGGTCGTCGTTGGCGCTGCCGGCGATATCGATCGTGCGGTTGGCGTTCGGCTTTGCCGGAAAGGTCGGCTTCACCACCGGCCCGGTCACGTCCGCGGCGCCTTGCAAGCTCACATCGACGAGATCGAACTCCTCGTAAGTATCTGCGGCGATCGAGCCATAGCCGCGGGTCACCGTCTTGGTGATGCCCTTCACGAAAGCCCGCCGCGTTCCGGTCGCGTCCCCAAAATTCACCGACACATCGACCGCGTCCCCCGCAAACGAGACCGACGTGCCCGCTTCCGCGAGGCCCATGTAATCGGTGGCGGCCACATCGCTCACGCCCGCCCCGACGATATCCGAGCAGGTGACCGTGACCGTGAGATGTTTCGCCGTCCACGCATAGGTGATGGTGCCGACGCGCGCCTCGCGGGTTTCCCCATCGGGCATCTCCACATCTTTCGTGAGCGGGAAGGTCACGCGCTTGACCGTTGGCTTGAAATCCTCCGCCTCGCCGAGCAGGGCCGAGTGTTCAAAGTATCCGGCCTTGATGCCCAGGACCGTGTCGGCGTCGATCACGCCGGTCTCCGCGCCGTCCAGATTTGCCACGACGGTGATTGCGATGCGCTCGGGATTGGCTTCGAGGCTGCGATAGATGAAGTCGTCTTCGACGTCCGTGACGACCTTCTCGCTGTAGTAGTCGCTGACGGTGATGCGTGGTTTGAACGTGCCCGCGTTGGCGAGAATGTCGTCGACTTGGGCGAAGCAGGCGGTGGTGGAGGTGAGGAGGGTGAGTGCTGTCCGTAGCATTGGGATCTTCATGGGATAAACGTTATTGTAATTATGGTTAGCATCGCTTATGCCAGCCCTCTCCCGCGATTCATCGATCTCCGCCTCGCGACCAAAATCACGATTTCCCCTCTCAAGTCCGTGCCGAGATTTTTTCCACCCGCGCCATTTTCAAATGTTGTGCCACTCATTCATCGCGATACTTCTCGCATGGAGATGCGCCTTCCCCCTGTCCTCCGCTCGATCGGACTCCGCGTGCTTGCGCTCCTTTGCGCCGGCACATTTGCGACCGACGCGAGCGCCGATCCGCTCCGGCTTTATACCTCGCCTGCGGTCGGCCAGGTCCTCGCCACGGTGCTGCCCGCGCTCCGAGCGGATGGAGTGCAGGCAGTGATCAAGGGCGAAGCCAGCAGTGCGTCCGCGATCCAGTTGGTTGCGGAGGGGCAGGCCGATGCCGGTTTCACGGTGCGCGCGATGACGGGAGAGGACCGCGCGATCGCCCCGGACAAGTTTTTCTCTGAAGTGCAGATCGCCACCCAGGCGACGGCGGTGCTCGTGTCCCGCGATGTATGGGAGAGCGGGGTCCGCGCATTGACGAAGGAACAGGTGCGCCAGATTTACGAACGTGAGTTCACGAACTGGAAGCAACTCGGGGGAGGGGATCGCCCGATCAAGTTCTTCAACTATCTGCCGGGGCAAGGCGTCTGGGAGCAATTCGCCCAATGGGTCTATGGCGAAATCCGCCGGGCGCCGCTCGGCAAGTTCGAGACCGTGGTCTCGGGGGAAGACGCGCGCAACACCGTGGAATTCAATGGCGGTTCCATGACGATCGCCGCGCCGCGCTGGAGCGACGGCAAGGAAGTCTTCGCCCTCGCCCTGAGCAATGCGGACGGCCCGCCCATCGCGCCGAACCGCCCGGCTCTCATCGACCGCACCTATCCACTCGCCCGCCCGGTGTTCGTCATCTTCCAGGAAAAGCCGACCGGTGAGCGCCGACGTTTGCTCGACTTCCTGCTCAGCGAGAAATGCCAGCAATTGCTCCTCAAGAACGGCCTGGAACCGGTGAAGGAATAGTTGAGTGTCGAGTGTTGAGAGTTGAGAGGCCTGGGAGCCACGCAGCGTTCTGTCCCTCTCAAATTCCCCGAAAGAGCATCGTGCAGATCGCCGTGGACGCGATCACCGCCACGGTATCGGCGATCAAGCCCGCGGCCACCGCGTGCCGCGTCTGCCGGATCGACACGCTGCCGAAGTAAACCGCCAGCACATAGAAAGTCGTCTCCGTGCTTCCATAAATCGTCCCCGCGATGCGGCTCGTCAGCGTATCGGGTCCGAGCCGATTGATCAGCTCCACAAACAACCCCTGCGTCGCGCTCCCGCTCAGCGGACGCATCAGCACCATCGGCAGCAGGTCGGTGGGAAAATGAATCGCGCTCAACACCGGCGAGAGCGTCCGCGTGAGCAGGTCGATCACCCCCGCTTCCCGCAGCATGCGGATCGCCACCAGCATCGCCACGAGGAATGGCACGATCCGCTGCGCCACGCCGAATGCCTCCTTGGCGCCCTCCGTGAACTGCTCGTACACCTTCACCCCGCGCAGAGCCGCGTAGAGTGGAAAGAACGACAACAAAAACGGCACCGCCAGCGTCGAGATCGCGAAGAGCGAACGGATCACCGGCCCTTTATCAGACGCTTCCCCCGAGGCGATCGCGCCCGGCAGCAGCCCGCGCATCGCATCGGGAAATGCCAGCAGCAAAAACATCACCCCAAACGCCGCTCCGAACACGCCGAGAATCATCCGCCCTTTCTTCGTCAACGGCGCCGCTTCGATCTTCTCCACCGCCACCTCCGCCACGGGCGCTGCGGCGCTCTCATCCTTCCGCGTTCCCTCCTCCACCTTCGGCAAACGAAACATTTTCCACCGCTCCATCACCTTTGCCGCGAACACCCCCGAACTCGCCGCGCAACACGACGCCAGGAACGCCGTCACCACGATCGCCGTCGGATTCTTCGAGCCGGCGACCGCCAGCAGCGCGATCGCCGTCGTCGGCACGAGCTGGATCGACGCGGTATTGATCGCGAGGAAAGTACACATCGCATTCGTCGCCACGCCGGGCCGCGGATTGAGCGCCTCCAGGTGCTGCATCGCCCGCAGTCCCAGCGGCGTCGCCGCATTGCCGAGCCCGAGCATGTTCGCCGCCATGTTCATCACCATCGCCCCCATCGCCGGATGCTCCGGCGGCACGTCGGGGAAGAGCCGGCGCAACACCGGCCTCAGCCCCTGCGCGATGAGTTGCACCAACCCCGCGCGTTCCGCCAGCCGCATGATCCCCAGCCAGATCGCCATGATGCCGATGAGCGGCAGCGCGATCACCATTACCGCATCCGTCGCCGAGGTGAATGCGCCCTTCGTCACCTCCGGCAGTTTCCCCGTGAAACCACCCACGAGCACCGCGACGACGAGCATGGAGAGCCAGATCCAATTAAGCATGGCCGCGGAGCATGCGGACCCGCCGCGCGCCGGGCAAGGCGGAAGCAGGCGACCAATCGCTCGCGCCTTCGATGCTAGAACCGCACCGTGAACTGCCCGGCGAAGGTGTGACTCGTCCCGTGGCCACCGGCGTCTTCGCGCTCGAGGCTGTATTGCAGCTTGAGCTGGCTGTGCGCGGTGAAGCGGTAGCCGAGCGCGGTGTCGATCCGGGAGAGATTGTGGCCCCACGGGGCGCGGCCACCTTCGCCATCGCGCACGTCGGCGTAGAATTGCTGGTTCCACCGCACCGCCGCGAAAAGCTGCGGGGTGAACTTATACTTCGCTTCGACGTAGTAGAGAAAAGTATCGGCGTTGCCCCCGCGCGGTGTCTCGAAGCGGGCCTGGAAGACTTCGGCCCACACCTGCCAGTGATGCCACGCGAAGCTGATGTCCTGGCCGAGGGTCTTCTGGTGGTAATGCTGGAGGTCGCGTCCGGCGGGCAGCATCGAGCCGGCTTCGTCGCGCAGATACGGTCCCTGCCCGGCGGAGAGCCCGAAGCGCCACATTTGATTCGGGCGAAAGCCAATGCGCGCGTTGACCGAGGGGCGTTCAAAGCCAATGCCGTTCAGTTCCCACGACTGCGGCCGCGAGCTGAGCGCGGCGTTCTTTACCTCCGCGGCGTACTCGAATTTCCCGAGGCTCCCGGAGACCGCCGCGCCCGTCGCGTAGCTCGGTCCCCAGATGACCGGCAGGTATTCATATTTCGTGACCGAGTCGATGACCTTGCCGACAAAGTCCTGCGCGGACGATGGCGTCTCCATATCCGCGGCGAAGGTGACGTTTTCGTAGGGCACCGGCGCATTGATGAAGGGATTGTCCCACGAGAGATGCCGCTGCATCCAGTTGCCGACGACGGTGCCGAATTTCCCGACGGCGAGCGTCAGCCGGCCGTCGTCCCAAGGTGTCACGCGGATCGCGAATTCATCGAGCCGCATCCGGGCGTTGCTCTCACCGGGATCGAAGCCGCGATCGACCCGCGCCTGCGCGAAAGCGTAAACCTTCGGCCCGAGCTGCGCGTCGAGGAAGAGGGTGAGGCGTGGGCTGAAGAGATTCGTGCGGTCGGTATCGAGCACGCCCGGCGCGGGGTTGGGCAGGTGGTAACCTTCGAGGTCGAGGGTGCCGCTGAGGCGGGCGCGCACTGCATCCTGCAGGAAACTGACGGTGAACGCGTCCTCGACGCGGTCGAGCCACTCCTCGCCGCGCGCGAATGCAGCCAGCATCGCGAGGGAAAGCACGAAGGTGGCAGGACGTCTCATGCGACTTCGAGGGCTTCGGCGGGGAGATGTTGCGCGAGCCGGAAGCGGACTTCGAAGACGGTCCACTCGTCGTCCGAACGGACGAGGCGCAGATCGCCGTGATGCAGCCGGGTGAGTTCGCGCGCGAGGTTCAGGCCGAGCCCGTGGCCGGGAACATTCTCCGCCATGAGCCCGCGGTGGAAGCGCTCGAAAATATGTTCCTGCATGGCGGGCGGAATCGGCCCTCCGGTGTTCGCGATGGTGAGCACCGCCCAGTCGCCATCTTCATCCCCGGTGATGCGAATCTCACCGCCGGGCCGATTGTACTTCCGCGCGTTGATGAGGAGATTCTGCACGATCAGCGAGGTGTAGCGCTTCTCGCCGGCGATCTCGAAGGCCTCGGGCAGATCGAGCTCCACCGTCACATCCGGCCCCTCTGGAATCGCGCTGAGATCGTCGAGCCAGGCCTCGATCAGCCGGTTGAGATTCACCGGCTCGAACTCGAGGCGCAGCCGGCCCGCATCCATCCGCGAGAGCAGCAGCAGATCCTCGATGATGTTCGTGAGCCGGAAGGTCTGGTGGACCAGGTCGTCGATCGCTTCGCGCTGCTCCGGCGAGAGCGAATCGCTCGCCAGCAGCTCATCGAGACCGGCGCGGAGCACGGTCACCGGCGTCTTGAGCTGGTGCGAAGTGTCGGAGGAAAAGCGCGCCGCCCGCTCCAGCTCCTCGCTGGTCAGCTCCAGCGCGGCTTCCGCGCGTTCGCGCTGGGTGCGATTTTCCTCGGAATCCACGGCCAGCCGCTCCACGGGCGCGGAGAGCCGCGCGGCGAGGAGGTGGCTCGCCGCGATCCCGCCGAGCAGCAGGACGGCGCACGCGGCGCCGGCCTGCCAGCGCAGCGTCCGCTGCCGCGCGAGCAGCTCGGTGAGAGGGAAGAGGCACACTTCGTAGGCGGGCGGGAAGAGCGAGCCGCGGTTGAGCCGCTTGAAAAACAACCGGTGCGGCACCCCTTCGATGTCCGTGCCGAAACTGCTCTCTTCATAATCGGCGATGGTCTGCGCCACCGCGCGGCCCACGGTACGCCGCGCGGACTCGGCGAGCAGCGGCAGATGCAGGCGGCCATTCAACCAGATCCCGCTTTTCATGCCCGAATCCGCACGCGCATTGCCGACCGCAGCGGGCTGGAAACCCAGCACGATCGCCGCGATCACCGCGCCATCGTCGCTGGAAAAAATCGGCATCACGATCACTTCGTCGATCGTCTCCACGCCCGTGTCTTCGCGGCGCACGACATAGCCGGTTTGCTGCAGCTCAGGGGCTTCGCGCAGCGCGAGTTGCGCTTCCTCATCCGCCGGCATTTCGCCCACGTCGTTCGCCTGTGGTGGCGTGATGACGGCCCCGCGAGCGTCCAGGAAGCGATAGAATTTCGCCTCGAGAATCCGCGCCGGACCTTCCCGCGACAACTCGTCATCCCGGCCCATCACGTCGCGCAGTTCGTCCTTCGCGCTGGGGTAGAGGAGATCCAGCGCGTTGTCCTCCAGCGCGGCGTGAATACGCGGCTTGCCGACGAGCGCGCGGCAGCGTTCCGCGAGCGCGGCGCGCCGGAGTTCCTGCACACCGTGCAGCGCTGCGAGGGCGGCCTGGAAATCGCGCTGCAGGTCATGCTCGGTCTCCGCTTCCACCTTTCGCTGCGCGAAATAAAGCCCGGCCCCCGTGATCGCCAGGATGACGAGCGCCATTCCGACGAGAAGGCGCGCGCGAAACGTCTTGAAGCCCGGAGGCCGTGGCGCGCGCGAGGGCATTACGGCAGATCGACGCGCAAGGTAGCGCCCGCTTTCACCTCCACCGCCCGCTCCAGCGTCGTGCGGCTGTCGAGCCAGGCCTTCAGCTTGTAGTGGCCCGCCGGAACGCCCGTGAGCCGGAAGCGCCCGTCGGATTCGGTCCTCACGAAGTACGGCGTATCGAGCACGAGAATGAGACCGCGCATGTGCTCGTGAATGTCGCAACGCAGGGTCACCAGCCCGGGTGCGTCGAAGATCTGCGAAGGGATCGGACGCTCTTCGGACCGGTAGCGGCCGAGGTCGAAGCGCTTGGTCGGCGAGTAGGAAAAGATGTTGTGATAGGCGTCGTCCAGATTGGGAAATTCGACCTTCGTCCCGATCTGCACCGGCAGCAGCAGCGGCACGAATGTGAGATCTTTCTGATCCATCTTCTTCATCGCGGGCGCCCCTATTTTTCGAAACGAACCTTCGAGATACACCACCGCGATCGGCGGGCTCGTCGCGATGACGCCGCCGCGCGTCACGACCTCATAGCGTTTGTTCATCACCGGCGCCTTGCGCGTTTTTGGAAGTTCGACGCGCCCCTCGATCACCGCCTGCCCGTGCGCGGCTTCGGACAGGGCGAGGATCAAGAAGGGCAGCAAAAGCACGGGGGAATGCATCGGCGCTGAGCCTAACAATGCCGCCGGGGCGCGCAACGGGCGATTGTGGACGGCACTAGGAAGCCCGCGAGCCAATCGTGTAGCCGACGCTGCGCAAAGTCTGGATAAGCGCTTCGTCGAACTCGGAGTCTACCTTCTTTCGCAGCCGCGCAATGAAGATCTCGACGGTGCGCGTGTCATACTCGTGGTCGCGCTGCCAGACGCGCTCGGAGAGTTCCGTGCGCGAGAAGACCCGGCCGGGCTCCTGCATGAGCACGTGGAGCACGTCGAACTCGCGCGGCGACAGCGCGATCGCCTTGCCCGCGCGGGTGACGCGGCGGTGCTGCACGTCCATGTGCAGATCGGCCACCTTCAGCAGATCGGCCGCCGTCGGCGTCGCACCGCGCCGGCCCAGTGCTTCGATCCGCGCGACCAGTTCGTCCATGGAGAAGGGCTTCGCGAGGTAGTCGTCGGCCCCCGCCTTCAAGCCGCGCACGCGATGCTCCACATCACCGCGCGCAGTGAGAATGAGCACGCGGGCGGGTGACTGCGCCTCGCGAAGCTTCGCGAGAACGGACAAGCCGTCGAGGCTCGGGAGATTCAGGTCGAGCACGATGAGATCCGGCGGCTCGCTCAGCGCGGTGCTCAGGCCATCGGCGCCGTCGTGTTGCGCGCTCGCGATGTGCCCGTGGCGATCCAGCGCTCGCACGATGTGCCGTGCGAGCTGGGCTTCGTCTTCGATCACGAGGATGCGCATCTGGTGGGCGCATTTAGCTAGCTTGAGCATTCGACATCAAGGATGTGACGCGGTCCCGGGGGATTCATCGCCGCGGTCCTGCCCGCCATCGAAGCCAGAGACCGCGGAGGCCTTGCGGCGCTCCGCGGTCCTGGTCGTTGGGGGACGAGCGGGGAGGCGGGGACTAGGGATTTGGGAAGGTGCGGCTGAAGAAGACCGTTGCACCCTGCTGGATGATGATCTCCTGGCCGGCGACCTCGAAGTTGAGCAGCGGCTGACCGGGCTTTTGCTCGCTTTCAAACTCGAGCTTGCCCCGCGTGCCGTTGTTGTCGGTCACCACGCTGACCGAGCCGCGCACCACACCACCGACGAGCAGATCATAGCTGCCGAACGCGAGATCCTCGAGTTCCACCTCGAAGCTCAGGGTGCCATCCACGTCGCGCTTGTATTCCGCCTCGGCCGAGGCGTTGGAATCCGCGCCGCTGCTGGTCAGCGCCACGGTCACGTCGAATGGCGTCACCGTGCCGCCGCCGGGTCCCGCGGACCCGCTGCCGAACAGATGCGAGAAGAAGACGCCCGCGCTCGTGGAGATCTCGATCGTCTGGCCGCGCGGATCGAAGTTCAGCAGCTTGTGCCCGGGCTCCAGTTTGCTCTCGAACTCGAGTTCCCCTTCCACTTTCCCCGCGACGAGCCTCGCGCTGATCGTGCCGCGCACCACACCGCCGATGGTGAGCGTGTAGGAGCCGGCGGCCACGTCCTCGATCTCGACGGAGAACTTGTGGCGGCCCCGCGCGTCCACTTCATACTTGGCCTCGGCATGGGCGTCGCTGTCCAGTCCGGTGGAGGCGAGCAGTTCATTGAACTGCGTCGGCGACTCAGGAGCCGGTGTACCGCTGCCGGTGACATTGGGATCAAAGAGCCTCTCGAAGCACTTCGTCGCACCCTGCGCAACCGTGAGCGTCTTGCCGACCGGGTCAAAGGTCAGCGGGATTTCCGACGGGTCATCGTCGCCATTCGTGAACTCGATTTCGCCCTCAGTCCCGCCGGTCACCGTCGCGACCTGGATGGTGCCCACCTTCGTCCCATCCACGAGCAGGTCATAGGCGCCCACCGGCACGTCCTCGATCTCCACGGAGAAATGTTTGCGCGCTCGGCTGTCGATCCGGAGCTTCGCCGTCGCGGTGCCATCCGGATCAGCTCCCGTGGAGGTGATAGAAAAGCGGCTCAAGCTCGGGGCCGCCGTGTTCACGCCGCCCGCTTTCGCTTCCATCTTCCCGGTGAAGATCACGGTCGCTCCGGTGACAACGTCCACCACAGTGCCGCGCGGGTCGAAGTCCAGCGTGAGCACGCCGGGCCGCGTCGGGGCGGAGTCGAAGAGCGCGAGCCCGGACTTTCCGCGCAGCGTCACGTCGCCCCGCGCGATGCCATCGACGAGAACCTTGAAAGGTCCGCCCGTGATATTTGCGAGATCGACCCGGAAGGTGCGGCGACCCTTGCTGCTGACGGTGTAGCGGGTGGTGGCCCGGGATTTCGGCGGCGCATTCTCGGACTTGAGTTCGGCCTTCTCGTCCACGACCGCGCCGTTGTCTTCGCCGCTCCCGGAGATCACACCTTCGAGCACGGAGGTCGCGCCATCGAGGACGCGCAGCGACTGGCCGCGCGGATCGAAATCGAGGAGCTGCGTATTCTTTACCGCCGGCGTCGCGAATTTCACGCTCACCTTGCCGTTCTTGTCGGTGGTCGCCGCGCCTTCGATAATGCCCGAGACTTCGATCGCATAGCTGTGCAACGGCGTGAGGCTCGCGGCCTTGATGATGAGTTCGGATTTCTTCGGCTTGAGTGTGGCGACGGCGACGCCGCTCGCGTCAGCATCGCCGGTCTCGTGGAGCGGAGCCTTGATCGAGGCGCCGTCGCTTGCGAGGAGACTGACGGGGAGAAAGGCCGCGATCGAGAAATGCAGGAGGAGCTTGGGAGTGCGCATATGGGTGGGTTGGTTTCGTCCCACCGTTAGTGCTGCTTCGGTGCTTCCGAAAGAAAGGGACCGTAACGGGATTGTTACCTGCCGCCCCGGGGCTCACGCCCAGACCGAACGGTAGTTTTACCTTGCCCATCATCGGAAGCAGCTCCGAGGGGACCGCACATCACCATAGGTTGCTCGACTTCTGGTGGCATCCCGAGGGCCTTGCCACGGTTCGCGCGCCCCTCTAGACCTTGCGCGCTATGACCAGTTCCCCCCGCTTCAAACTCTTCGTCATGATGGTGCTCGAGATCTTCATCTGGGGCGCGTGGCTCCCCCTGATCTTCGGCTACCTCCCGAGCCTCGGCTTTTCACCCACCGAGCCTCCCAAGATTCTCGCCGGGCTGATTCCGTCGTTCCTCTCCAGTCTATTTTCCGAGCAGGCGATGATCCTCAATGCCTTCCCGGTCGCCGCCATTGTCGGCATGTTTTTCAGCAATCAGTTCGCCGATCGCAATTTCGCCGCGGAACGTTTCCTTGCCTTCAGCCATCTGGTCGGAGGCCTCGCCATGGTCGCGCTCGCGTTCGTGCACAGCTTCTGGCCGTTCTTCGCGCTGATGCTCATCCACTGCCTGCTTTACGTGCCGACGATGTCGATCACGAACTCCATTGCCTTCGCGCACATGAAGGACCCGCAGTCCGAGTTCGGCATCGTGCGAATGGGAGGCACGGTCGGGTGGATTCTCGCGGCGTGGCCGATGACGTTCATTCTCGCCGATTGGGATAAGGTGAAAGCTGCGGAGACGAGCGGTTTCGTGCAGTGGTTTGGCGCTGTGCTCGCGTCGGGGATCACCGGCGAGGCGCTGAAAGATGCCACGGGTTACACCTTCCTCGTCGCCGGCATCGCCTCGCTCGCCCTTGCCGGCTACAGTCTTTTCCTGCCGCATACACCGCCGAGGCCGGCAGTCGCGGGCGCGGAAAAATTCGCCTGGCTGGAAGCGGCGCGGCTGCTCAAACACCCATTCGTGCTCGTGCTCTGGATTGTCACACTGATCGATGCGTTCGTGCACAACAGTTACTTCAATTGGACCGGGGTCTTCCTCGGCACGCCCCCCGCCGCTGGCGGCGTGGGCATTGCTAGTAACTGGATCATGCCCGTGATGAGCGTCGGCCAGATCGCGGAGATCCTCACCATGTTCATCCTCGGCGCCACGCTGCGGACGCTCGGTTGGCGGACGACGATGATCGTCGGCATCCTCGGCCACGCCGCGCGCTTCGCGATTTACGCGTTCTTCCCGGCGAACGAGGGATTGATCATCGCCGTGCAGGTGCTCCACGGCATCTGTTACGCATTCTTCTTCGCCACGGTTTATATCTTCGTGGATGCTTACTTTCCGAAGGATGCGCGTTCCAGCGCCCAGGGTTTGTTTAATGTCATGGTCCTCGGTTTCGGTCCGCTCCTGGCCAATACGATCTGCCCTCAGCTCCTTCAGGTGACCTTCAAACACGGCGATGTGGTCGATTTTCGCGGCCTGTTTTTGGTTTCCACGTTCTTCGCGCTCGCCGCCGCAATCCTGCTCGCGCTCTTCTTTCACCCTCCGAAGGCCGAACCCGGCGGCGTGGCCGCGGCCCCGCATTAGTCCCAGGCTTCCCGCAATTCGTGGGGCGTCTTTCCTTGCTCACGCAAGGTGCGCAGGCTGAGGGCATCGGCTCGTTTTGCGAGGCGCACTCCGTCGTTGTCGGTGACGAGTGGACAGTGGAAAAACGCGGGTGGCTTCACCGCGAATGCGCGATAGAGCAGCAACTGCCGAAACGTGCTCGTGATGAGATCGGCACCGCGCACGACTTCGGTGATGCGCATCGCCGCGTCATCCACCGCGCAGGCGAGTTGATAGCTGGGGAAATCATCCTTCCGCCAGACGAGGAAATCGCCAAAGTCCGCGCCGGCCACGGAGCGTTGCTGACCGAAGTGGCCGTCCTGAAACTCGATCGCCTCGCCGTCGGGGACGCGAAAACGCCAGTTCACCCCGGCTCCTTCGCGATCCGCGGATTGGCCGCGGCACGTTCCTGGATAGACAGGCTCGTCCTCACCCGCGTGGGGTGCGGTGAGTGCGCGCAGGACGTCCTGCCGCGAGCACGTGCATGGGTAGATGAATCCTCCCGCGCGCAATCGCTCGAAGGCGGTGGTGTAATGAGGCAAACGCGCGCTCTGATCGTAGGGCGCATCGGGCCCGCCGAGATCCGGGCCTTCGCGCCAACGCAGGCCGAACCAGCGCAGATCTTCAAGCATCGCCGCGACGAACTCCGGGCGGCAGCGCGCGCGATCGAGGTCATCGTTGCGGAGGATTAACTCCCCAGCCGTCGCACGCTGCTGCGTGATCCAGAAAGTGCGCGCGTGTCCGAGATGCAAGTACCCCGTGGGTGAGGGGGCGAGGCGTCCGCGGTAACTCATCGGTTCAGGGTCAATCCAGCATCGCCGCGCAGCGCGAGCCATCCAAAAATGCTGTCATCCTGAGCGAAGCCGAAGGATCTCTCGCATCTACGGGCAGCGGTGGTGCGGAGCAACCCGCCGGCGTGTGCTCCGCGCCTTCTCTGCCCGCGGATGCGAGAGATCCTTCGACTTCGCTCCGCCCACTGGCCCGCCTACGCTCCGCTCAGGATGACAACGCCTTTTGGAAAGGCCGGCTACGGCTGCACCGGCTTCAACTCCTGATCGTAAACGAAAACCTTCCCGAGCTTTTCCAACTCCGGTTTGATCTCCTTCGCCTCGCCGACCACGACGATGGCGAGGTTTTCCGTGCTCAGGTATTTCTTCGCCAGGGCTTGCACCTGCGCGCTGGTCACCGCACCCATCCGGCGGGCGTAGGTCTTGTAATAGTCCGCGGGCAGTCCGTAGAGGTCGATGTCCTGCACGCGCTGCGCGATCCGGGCGCTGCTTTCGAGGCTGAGGAGGTAATTGCCGACGTTGTATTGACGCTGAAGGGTGAGTTCCTCCTCGGGCACGGGTTCGTCGCGCAGACGCTGGATTTCCTTGAGCGTTTCCTGGATGGCGGGGAGCGTGACCGCGTTGCGCGTCTCCGCGCCGGCGCTGAATTCGCCACCGTCGAGGTTCATTCCAAAGGCGGAATAAGCGCCGTAGGTCCAGCCGTGTTTCTCGCGGAGGTTTTGGAAAAGCCGCCCGCTGAAACCGCCGCCAAGCGTGGCGTTGATGACGTTGAGTTCAGCGCTGTCGGGATTGCTCCGCGCAGGACCGGGCTGCGCGAGAATGATGTTACTTTGCACCGAGCCTGGGCGATCGACGAGGTGAATGGTCAGCCCTGTCATGGTCGGCGGAGCAGCACGTTTTTCCATCGGCACGTCGCGCTTTTGCCACGCGGCAAATGCCTTCTCCACGAGTGGGAGAATCTGATCCGTCTTCACGTCGCCCACCACGGCAAGAGTGGCGTTGTTCGGCACGAACCACGTCTTGTGATAGGCGACAAGATCGTCACGGGTGACCGACTTCACCGTGTCCGGCGTGCGATACGCGCCGTACGGGTGCGCGCCGAAGACGAGCTTGCCTTTGAGTTTATCGCCGAGTCTCGCGGGTTCCTGTTTCTCGGCTTCGAGCGCGGAGAGCGCTTTGCGTTGCTCCTTCGCGAACTGCTCGGCGGGAAAGATCGGATGGAGCGTGGCATCGACAAGCAGGTCGAGAATTTTGTCGGTGTATTTGGTCAGTCCGCCGGCGGAGACGGAGATGGCATCGGCGCCGGCGGCGCCTTCGACCCGCACTCCGATATAGTCGCTCTCCGCGGCAAATGTCGCGGCATCGCGCTTCTCCGTGCCTCGATTGAGCAAGCCGGCGACGAAGCTGCTCAAGCTCGTCTTCGCACCGTCATGCACCGCGCCACCTTTGATCAAGAGGCGGAAGGTGACGGTCGGTTTGCGATCGTCTTCGATGACGAAGACCTTGAGGCCATTGGGCAGTGTGACGGTCTTGTAATCGGGGAAGGACGCGGCCGGCGCGGGATCTGGCTCGGGCCGTTTGGTGCGGTCGATGGCGGCGTGCGAAAGACTAGCTAGTGAGAGTGCAAACGCGATTGAGAGAAATGAGAAGCGCATGGGAGAGGTGGTTATTAATTACGATTCACTGATCATTTCCCCTTTGCCGCCGGCACGGGATAACGCAGCACATTCGTGCCTTCCTTGGTGAGATACTTCTGCGCGACGCGCTTGAGATCCTCGCGCTTCACGGCCAGGTAGCGATCCAGCTCGGTGTTGATCAAATTCGCGTCGCCGTAAAAGAAGTGATAGCGGGCCAGGTTTTTCGCGCGCGCATTCATGGTGCCGAAGGAACTCGCGAACTCCGCCTCCTTCTGGTTGAGCGCCTTGCGATACTCGTCCTCGGTCACGCCCTCGGCCTTTACCTTCTCGACCTCCTCGGTGATCAACGCGTCGAGCTGATCAAGAGTGACCCCTTGCTGCCCCACCGCATAGACGCCGAGCACGCCGGCCTTTTCGAGCAGGTAAGGGAATGCCTCTACTTCCATCGCGACCTGTTCCTTTTCCACGAGGCGCTTGTAGAGTCGCGAACTGCGGCCGGTGGAGAGGATGTTGCCGAGTAACTCAAGCGGATAGGCGTCCGGGTCGGTTTCCTTTGGCGCGCGCCAGGCGTGGAGCGAGGCGGGCAGGGGAGTGTTGTCCTTGAGCACGTCCTTCTTCGCGCCGGCTGCGTCGAGCTTCCATTCGATCTGCGGGCGCTCGATCTCCGGACCTTTCGGGATCCCGCCGAAGTAGTCTTCAATCAGCTTCTTCGCTTCTTCGAGCTGAAAGTCGCCAGCCACCGCCAGCGTCGCGTTGTTCGGCAGGTAGTACTTTTTCCAAAAGTCCCGGAACTCATCGATCTTGGCGTCGTCGATGTATTGGAAGGAGCCGATCGGCACCCACGAGTAGGGCGTGCCATTGAAGACCAGCTTGGCCAGTTCCTCGAAGAGCGTGCCGTAGGGTTGGTTGTCCACCCCGCGGCGTTTTTCTTCCTTCACCACCAGGCGCTGCGTCTCGACCCCGGCCTCATCAATCCGCGCGTGCATCATGCGTTCGCTCTCGATCCAGAGGGCGAGTTTGAGTTGGTTCGCGGGCAGATTGAAAAAGTAATCCGTCTGATCGAATGACGTGCTGGCGTTGAGATTGCCGCCGGCGCCGGAGATGTATTTGTCGATCTTGCCGCGCGGAATGTTATCGCTCCCCTCGAACATCAGATGCTCGAAAAAATGCGCGAAGCCCGTGCGATCCGGGCGCTCGTTTTTGCTCCCGACTTTGTAGAGGACGTAAGTCGAGACGACCGGCACCGCGTGATTTTCGTGAAGGATGACGTGCAGTCCGTTGGGCAGATCGTATTCGACGAACTTGATCGGCTTGATGACGACGCGCGCGGGAGCGGCGTCCTCCTTTGCGATCACCGCTGCGAAAGGCAGCGAGACGGCGGTGATCGCGAGGAAAAGTGGGGTGATTTTCATTGGGGTGGCGTGAGACAGGCGGGGAGTGTGTTTCGTTCGAGCTTCAGCCGCAAGCGTCCTGCGCCTTGGAGCAGTCCAAGGCGCTGGGCGCCTACCTTCCCGCGGGATGCAGGCGCGCCACGGCCTCCGCGAGCGTGCGATAGTCGGCGGTGGTGTTGTAGGCATGCGCGGAGATGCGCACTGCGCGGCGCAAGGGGTTGCCCCAGCGGACGATCGGCACTTCGACGCGCGCCGCAGTGTACAGCTCGGACTGGATCGGATCGAAACGTTCACCAAGGAATGGCCGGCGCTGGAAACGCTCCGGAAGTGGGATCGTGGCCATGCTGGCGAGCAACTCGCTCGGGCAGGGCAGGGGCACGCCGATGCGGCTTGCGATGAGCGCACGCGCAGAGATCGCGAGCTGGCGGTTGCGCTCGCGGAGTTCATCCCAGCCGCCGGGAAACAATTTCGCGCCGAAGCGAAGCGCCGCCGGCACGCTGAGCCAGGCCGTCGGATCGAGCGTGCCCGGCCAGTCGAAGCGATCGTGAAACGCGCTGCGCCCGGGCCGGCGGGTATTCTCGCCGTGGCTGATGATCGGCGGGCGCAATGCCTCCTGGCGCTCGGGACGCGCCCACAGGAAGGCCGCGCCTTTTGGTGCGCAGACCCACTTGTGCAGATTGCCCGTGTAGTAGTGCGGGCGCAGACCATCGAGATCGAGCGGCACGGCGCCCGGGGCGTGCGCGCCATCCACGAGCACTTCGACGCCGCGCTGTTCGAGCGCGTGGATCAGGCGCGCAATCGGGAAGACGAGCGCGGTGGGACTGGTGATGTGATCGATCATTGCGAAACGCGTGCGCTCGGTGACCTTCGCCATGATCGCGTCGAAGACCTCGTCCGCGCTCGCGACGGGGAAGGGAACCGCGGCGACCACGACCGTGCCGCCGCTCCGCTGAGCCGCCTCCGCGAGCACGTTGCGGCAGGCGTTGTAAGCGTGATCGGTGGTGAGCAGTTCGTCGCCTTCCGCGAAGCGCAGCGAACGTGCGACGGCGTTCACTCCCGCTGTCGCATTCGCGACGAAGACGAGATCGTCCGGTTGCGCCTTGAGAAATGTCGCGAGTTCCGCGCGCGCGGCGTCGAGCAGCGGTTCGAGCTCGCGCTGGAGGAAGCGCACCGGCTGCGCCTCCAACTGCGCACGCAGCCGCGCCTGCCCGTCGAGCACCACCTGCGGACACGCGCCGAACGAACCGTGGTTGAGGAAGACAACGTCGGGATCGAGCGGCCAGTGCGCGCGCGGGGTTGTGTCCAAGCGCTACGGGAGCTTCTTGATTCGCACCGCTCGGAACATCACGGGATCGCTGTGACCGGCGAACCCGAAGAACCCGCTCGTGCGGTCCTTGCCGGGATGCGCGCTCTTGGCCATCACCGTCGCCATGTCCACGGTGCTCAGGTCGGTATCGAGGATCACCGTCCCGTTGAGTTCCACCTTGATCGTCGAACCCTTGACCGTGACCTCCTGAAAATTCCACTCCCCGACCGGGTGCTGGTAGCCGCGCGCCGCCGCGACCATGCCATAGGCCGACCCATGGACCTGGCGTGGGTCGAGCTTCCCTTTCACCTTCTCGTAGTTGTCGTCGAGCACCTGAAGTTCGGTCATGCCGACGTAGGCGGTGTTGCCTTCCTTCGGGCAGCGGATCGCGAGCCCGTTGTTGCCGCCGGGCGGGACTTTGAATTCCAGCCGCGCGACGAAATCGCTGTATTCGTCCGTGGTCAGAAGGTTGCCGCCCTTGCCTTGCTTGCAGGCGATCGCGCCGTCGCGCACTTCGTAGTTATCCACCGCGCCCTGCCAGCCTTCGAGGTCCTTGCCGTTAAAGAGCGATTTGAATCCCGCGTCTTCACCCTTGCTCGCGAGGATTTGGTTCGCCTCGTCGCTGCCGATCTCGCGGAGGAAAATATTGCGCCAGCGGATTTCCCCGCCGTGCGTCTGGAGTTCGATCGGCCCGCGGGGCAGGATCGGCCGGCGTTCCGCGGCCGGGAGTTTCTTGTCGTAGTAGTTTTCGAGGATCGCATGATCGACGACCAGCTTGTCATTCAGCCACACGCTCACCCGCGAGCCGACCATGAGGATGCGGAACTTGTTCCATTCCCCAAACGGCTTGTCCGCCTTCACCAGCGGATCCTTGCCCGCGGACCCTTTCTCGTTGTTCCAAAGTCCGCCTGAGCCTTTGTCCGCGCCGATCGGAAACTTCTTCACCTCCGTGGAATCCCAAATCTGCACCTGCGGCACACCGCGCAGATAGATGCCGGAGTCGGCGAGCGGCACCGTCTTGTATTCGAGCAGCAACTCGACGTTGCCGTAGTCCTTGATCGTCGTCGCGTAGTCGCCGAAGCCGTCGTTTACCAGTTCGCCATTTTCGATGTGCCAATGCGGCTTCCCGGTCTTCTCGCTCACCACTGTCATCGTCGCAGTCCACTTATCGATCTGCGCCTGGCGTTGATCCCCCGGCATTTCGAGCAGCTTGCGGTGGTCAAAAGTGCTGCCGCCGCGCCAGCCCGCGAGGTCCTTGCCGTTGAAGAGCGCGGTGAAGCCCTTGGGTGGTTTGTCCGCGAGAGCGGTGACGGAAAGAGCGAGCGAGAGCAGGAGGAGGGAGGGGGTTTTCATGCGTGGAAGCGAGCGGGTCGTAACGGGTTTTTTTGGGTGGGTCAATCCGCGCGGTTGGGTCGTCGGCGAGGCGCGCGACAAAGTTCCCATGATGTGATCTCCCAGATCCGCGCGGACCCGCGCGTGGAACTCCGGGTGGAGCACTCGACCCGAGTGCGGTTTCCGGCGACCCGCCAGAAACATCGCGAGCGCGTCGGTCGGTCAAGGACACACGCCGGCCTTTGCCGACGCTCATTCTGCGACGGTGAATCCTCACGGTGCATTCGGCGGGTCGCCGAACGCCGCACTCGGGTCGAGTGCTCCACCCGGACACGGATGCCACGCGTTATCCGGCCCCAAACACCCGCCGCAGATACTCGATGCTCCTGGTCGCGATGACTTCCGCGCCTTCCTCGAACTTGAATACTTCCACCGAGACGATGCCATCGTAACCGACTTCGCGCAGCGCGGCGGCGATGGGGAAAAAGTCCACGTCGCCGAAGCCGGGGCCTTTGAGGTTGGCGTCGTTGGCGTGGAAGTATTCGAAGCGGCCGGCGCTCTCGCGGATGATTTGCGGGATCGGCTTCTCCTCGGAGCACATCGCTTTCACATCGAGGATGATCGACATCGCCTTGCTCGCGAACTGTTCCGCGAAGCGAATCCCCTCCGCGGCGGTGTTAACAAAATTCGTCTCCGACGGCGCGAGCGGCTCGAAGCAAATGACCACGCCGCGATCCTCGGCGCGCTTCACCGCGTCGCGGAAGACATCGGTCGCCCACGTCCACGCCTGCTCGTAGCTGACGCCGTCCATCACATTCCGTTGCTTCGGCGAGCCGACGATGATCCGCGTGCCGCCGACGTCGGCGCAGCAGTCCACGAGATCGGTGAAGTAGAGCGCCGTCTTCGCGCGCACCGCGTCATCGGGCGAGGTGAGATACATGCCTTCCGCCTGCACCAGGACCCAATGCAAACCAGAGATGCCGATGCATGCGCGGGCGGCGCTGTCCTTGATCCGCGCGCGGTCGGTGGCGGAGATTTCGGTGACGTATTTTGCGATCGTGAAGGGGGCGATCTCCACCAGGTCGTATCCCGCTTTCGCGGCATAGGCGAAGGTGTCGTCGAGCGACCAATCCTGGAAGATTTCGTTGCAGATGCCGAATTTCATCGCGCGAGAATGCGTGACAGGCCCGCGAGCGGCAAGCGGGTTGGATGGGAGAGATGAGAGCGACGCCTCCCATGCCTCCCATTTGATCCCATGCCTCCCATCACCCCGCGACCAGGTCCCCGAGGATCTCCCCAGCTCGCCGGATCGGCAGCGAGTAGTGGCCTTCCCCTTCGACGATGCGCAGCTCGCTTTGCGGGATTCGCCGCGCGTATTCGGCGAGCGAGTGGGAAAAATTGCGGTCCTCCGTGCCGTGCCAGATGCGGACCGGCACGCGGATTTCCTCGATCGGAAATCCCCACGGCTGCGTGTAAATCTCCGCATCCTCGAACACGCCGTCGCGATGTTCACCCCACGCGCCGCGGAATCCGTCGGAGCACATTTTCGAGATCGCGGGATCGGCGAGCGTGTCGCGATCCGGGCCGACCAGCGCGCCGCGCATCATCACCATCATCCAGCCGGGCGCGTCCACGCGGGCCAGCGGATGCAGCACGCGGAAGAGCCCGCGCATCAGCCACGGCAGGCGGCGGTGGACGCCGAGCATCGCGCGATAGGCCACGTTGAATCCTGCGGCCGTGCCGAGCTCGGCGAGCGGCGGCGCACCGCACACGACCGCCGCGCCTGCCACGAGATCCGGCAGCGCCCACGCGCACACGAGCGAATACGGTCCGCCGCCGGAAATGCCGAGCACGCGGATGCGCGCGAGGCCGAGCGCGGCCGCGAGTTCGCGGACGAGCGGCGGCCAGTCCACGAGCCGGCGTCGGGATTGCGGTGCCGATGCGCCCAGTCCGGGGCGGCTGACCGCGATGATCCGGATGCCGAGTTCCGCGGCCGCTTTGTGCAAGATCACGCCCTGCACGGCGGCACTGGGCCAGCCATGGAAGAAAAGGACGGGTTCGCCCTGCGGCGCGCCATATTCCTCGATCGCGAGGCGCGTGCCGGAGGGCAGCGGGATCACACGGCGGGCTGGGGCGGAGTCGGGCACGGCAGATTTCTAGCAGCGTTCGAGGAATGTGTCATCGGCTTGCGGCGCGGTGATTTCTTTTGAAACTGCACGCCCTCCATGTCCGCGCTCGAAATCATCGGCCTCACGCTCGCCGCCGCCGTGGCCGGCGCGATCAATGCCGTCGCGGGCGGGGGAACGCTGATCACATTTCCGATGCTGCTCTTCTTCGGCACCGCGCCCGTGGTCGCCAATGCGACGAGCACGCTCGCGCTGGTCGTCGGCACGGCGGGCTCGATCTTCGGCTTCCGCGGACAGATCGAGGCGGTGCGTCCGTGGCTCTCGCGATTCGTGCCGGTGAGCCTGCTCGGTGGATTGCTAGGCAGCGTGCTGCTCACGCGCACCAGCACTGACACCTTCGCGCGGCTGGTGCCCTTCCTGATCTTCTTCGCGACCCTCCTGTTTTTTCTGCAAGGCGCCTTCCGCCGTCTCGCGCGGCTGGAAGCGAGTGAGGCCGCGAGTCACGGGCGGCACGTGGCCGTCGCCATCGCGTTTCAATTCGCCGTCGCCGTGTATGGCGGCTACTTCGGCGCGGGCATCGGCATTCTCATGCTCGCATCGCTCGGGTTCATTGGACTCACCGACATTCACGAAATGAACGCACTGAAAAACGTGCTCAGCTCATTGATCAATGTCGTCGCCGCGGGCTGGTTTGTGATCAGCGGGCTCATCGATTGGCCCCGCGCGGGTGTCATGAGCGTCGGCGCCCTTGCCGGGTATTTCGTCGGCGCGCATTTTTCGCAGCGCATCCCGCGCGAATCGCTCCGCGGATTCATCACCATCATCGGCCTGGTGATCTCCGCGGTGACATTCTGGAAGCAGTTTGCCTGACCACGTTCCCCCGCTAAAATCGCGATCCCGGAAAACGCCCACATCATGCCGATCTACGAATTCTACTGCCCGGACAATCATCGGATCTATTCATTCTACGCCCGCAGCCTCGCCTATGCGGATCGCACGCCGCGCTGCCCCGACGGCGCGAAGTATCGCATGGAGCGGATGATCTCGAACTTTGCCATCACCGGGCGCGCAAAGGAAAAGGCGGAACTCCCCGCGGGCGCCGATGCCGACGATCCGCGCATGGCATCGATGCTGGCCGAGATGGAGCGTGAATTCGGCGCGATGGATTTGGAGAATCCCGACCCGAAAATGCTCGCGCGGATGATGCGCAAGATGACCGCGCTGAGCGGGGAGAAGGTGCCCGGTGAAGTGGACGAGATGATCCGCCGCATGGAGGCTGGGGAGGATCCGGAGAAGCTCGACGCCGAATTCGGCGACGCGATGGAAAAGTTCGATCCGCTCGGCCCGGGCGGTGAGGAGAGTGCCGCGGGCGAGAAGCTCAAGGCGCAACTCCGCGCGCTCCAGCGCCAGCCGCGCCGCGACCCGACGCTGTATGAGATGAGCGATTTTCTCGATGCCCCCGACTCCGCGCCTCCCGTCGCGCGCCGGCGGCCGGGCAAGCGCTGATCTTGCATCCCTCGGGGGCTGAGAGCCGGTTCTGACAGATTCGTGAATCCGTTCGCAGCCGTGCAGCGATTCATCCACAGACACGTGCGTTTCAAAACAGGTCTCGGCGGCGCCTCACGTCTGGGGGGATAGGGGCGCCGCCGCTCCTGTCGCGAGGCGGCCCGCGTGAGCCGGTAGGCAGACGGGAGGTGTGCCCCCTGTTTACTGGCTCCTGCGGGCTGCTACAGTCTCTGCCCAATGCCGGAGATCATTCTCGCCACCCTCAACGCGCGCTACATCCACAGCGCCTTCGGCCTGCGCTATCTCCTCGCGAATATGGGCGACCTCCAGTCGCGCGCGGCGCTCCTCGAGTTTGACATCAATCAGCGTCCGCTCGACATCGTCGAGGCCATCCTCGCTGCCGGGCCGCGCATCGTGGGGTTCGGCGTTTACATTTGGAATGTCACGCCGACCACGGAAGTCGTCGCCCTGCTCAAGCGGCTGCGGCCCGAACTCACCGTCATCCTCGGCGGGCCGGAAGTGAGCTACGAAACCGACGGGCAGGAGATCGTCGCGCTCGCCGACCACGTCATCACCGGCGAGGCCGATTTGAAATTCGCCGAAGTGTGCCGGCAACTCCTGGATACCGGAAAGCGGATACCGGATACCGGAAAGGGTGGGGCCGAATCTCTCTC
>JANOAZ010000220.1:0-1553 GCA_031411395.1 Chthoniobacteraceae bacterium | reverse complement strand
TAAGAAGCTGCGGATTTGGCCAGGCGTCTGAGCGACAAGTCCATATATCCCCCAGCCGCAATACGTGCAGTGTTGGGTGACATTCTTGCCGACCGCGTTTATCTCGCGCCTAATCAGGCTGCGGATTCGGTGAATGGATAGGATGAGACCTCTGCGAAAAGCGAGTTCGCGCATGTTGGGGAGGCCTGAAAGCTAAATGGCGCTAAATTGCAGGCGAGGCGGAGTGCCGATGGGGTGGAGGCAGCCGGTCGGGTGGCGAAAATACAACGCCAACGGCTCGGTGGGGGCGCTCCGGGGGGTGCGGCGGCTGGTTTTCATGCGGCGCACAGCGTCACCAGGCGTTTGAGGTTCCAGGCCACGCTCTTGAGTTGGAGTTCGAGGGTGCCTTTGCGCAGGCCGGTGTAGCGCATCCGCCGCCAGCCGAGCACCCGCTTCCAGTGGCCGAAGATTTTCTCGATGCCGGCGCGCGTGGCGGCCAGCCAGCCGTTGACCTCCTGCTGTTCGTCGCTCAGCGGGCGGTTGCGGCGGGCGGGTTCCATCAGCCCACTGTGGATGCCGCGGGCGGCCAGCCATGCCTCGTGCTCGGCGCTGTAGTAGGCTTTGTCGGCGATGGCCATCTCGGTGTCCGCCGGGCACACGTCCTTGAATTTGCGGCTGTCATGCACATTAGCCGCGGTCAGTTCCGCGGTGCGGATGAGCGTGTGCTCCCCGTCGGCGGCGACATGTGCCTTGAATCCGTAATAGGCCCGGCCGCCCTTGGTCGCGTAGGCGGCCTCGGGGTCGCCCTGCGTGCCCTCGGCCCGCTCGGCGTGGGTGGGCTTGCGCCGCGCGCTCTCGACGATGGTCGCATCCACGAGCGTGACGCTCTTGACCATCAGCCCGCGCGCTTCGAGTTGCGCATTGACCAGCCCGAGCAGGCGCGTGTGCAGCCCGCGCGCCACCAGTCGCGCGCGGAAGCGCACCAGCGCCGTCTCATCCGGCACGCGATCCGCGAGCCCCAGCCCGCAGAACTCCCGGAAGCTGCGCCGGTCGGCCACCTGCGCCTCGCACTCCGGGTCGCTCAAATCATAGAAGTGCTGCAAGAGCGTCATCTTGAACATCACCAGCGGGTCGTGCGGGTCGCGTCCGCGCGTGGCTGTGTATGCCTCGCGCAGCGCCGCCTCGATGGGCGTGAAGTCCACCACGCCCTCCAGTTTCCCGAGGAACCGCGCCGTGCGGTTGCCCCGGTTCTCCCGGTTCGCCAGCTCATCCACGAAGTTCATCTGCCGCTCGTTCTTGCTCATGCGTTCTTCGATCCCTCTTTCCTACGTGCCTTGGGGAATTTCGCAGAGGTCTCAGACTGATAGTTGGCGATTTGACCAAGCCTTTCGCTCCGGAGAGGAGGAGCAGACTGATAGTACATCCCCGCTCGGGGAGATTGTGAGATGGACGGCACAAAGGCGCGTCAGCGTATTGGGATCGTCGTGCGAAGGACCGCGGCGGGCTGCGCTGCCGGTATGAGCGTGCGGCTGGATGCAACCGCCGGGAGGATGAAAAATTCGCCCTGCTGGAAA